>NZ_JBITFB010000007.1:0-50849 GCF_044455625.1 Kitasatospora sp. NPDC051164
CCCCGACCAGACCATGACCATCGACCCCTGCAACCTGCAGTTCCTCTACCAGGGCAAGTCCCCCACCGCGACCGGCCCCTACGACCAACTGCCGTACCGGCCGGGCCTCCTCACCCTGCAGCACTGACCGATACCCACCACATCAAGGAACCCCAGCCGTGCGTCGGCTGGGGTTCCTTGATGCGAGATGACCATCGGCGCCCACGGCGAAGGGGAGGGGGCCGACAGGCTGCGTGCGGCTACTTGAGCGCCGTACCACCCGAGTTGTGGTACGCGATCGTCTTGTTGATCAGGTTCCCGCCGTCGGACTCGACCCCTGTCTGTTCCTGCTGGCCCGCACCGAACAGGAGGCCGGCGATATGCGCGTTCGCCACCTGGTCCATGTGCGCGAAGAACCAGTCCACCTTGTCGTCCTTGTAGTGGTTGAGGGTGTTGTTCTGCGCCATGTTGCCCACGGGGATCTGCCACAGCACCACCGGCTTGCCCACCGACTCGGCCATCGTCTTGTAGAAGCCCAGCGCGGCAGCGGCCTTCTGGTCGGTCCAGAAGGTGTCACGGCCGCCGTGCGCCGGCTGTGCGTACCAGCCCGCGTCGCGGTCCACCACATCGGTGGCCAGGAAGTCGGCGTTCTTCGCCCCCAGGTCCGCGTAGTCCTTGACGCATCCCTGGACGTTGCTCTGCCAGTCCCAGCAGGTGAGGTGGAACCCCGCGCCCGTGTTCGGCGCGTACTTGTGCGCCATCGCTATCAGGCAACCGGCGAGTCCGGCGGCGCTGTTCTCCTGCGATCCGCAGTCCGTCGGATTCGCGGCCGTGACCTGCGCGGCGACCTGGTGCGGATTGCCGAGCGAGCGGACGTAGCCCCAGAAGTCGGGCTCGATGTCGATCATGTCGTGGTTGTTGCCGATCTTCTGGAGGAAGAACCGGTAGTCGTTCATGTAGCGGGTGAGCAGGTCGGCCTTGTTGATGGCGACGACCTCGCCCGGGCCGTCGCCCTGGCCCGCCGCATCCCCGAGGTCGCGCAACGAGTACCAGGTCCAGAAGTTCTTCTGCGGCCGCGGCTTGCCCTGGTACGTCGCCTGGGCCGCATGGGTGTCGCCCCAGGTCACGTAGTTGCCGGGCGCCGTGGTGTTGCCGCCCCAGCAGCCCCACCAGCTCGTCCACGCGGCCTGGCAGAGCGCTGCCGAATAGTAGGCCGACGAGGGCGCGGGCTGGCTGTGCACATAGGCGTATCGCACGTCGAACGGCGCGGCGGTCGCCGAGGCGTCGGACATCGAGCCGCCGATGAGCACCGTGCTGCTGCCCATGAAACGTGTCGCCGAGGCGCCGCCACCGCCGGCGGCCGGAGACGGCGCCGACGGCGGGCGGGTCCCGCTCGTAGCCTGGCCTGTCGCAGTGCCGCCGCCCGGCGTGGCAGCCGTGGTGGGCACGGTCGGGCTGGGGGTGCTGGGGGTGGGGGTGCTGTCGGAGCCCGCCGCGCTCCCGGTGCCGCCGGCGTTCCCGACCGGGACGAGCAGCCACTGCTGGTTGGCGCCGCCCCAGTCGTGGTACTGGGCGACGCGGCCCCCGTCGGTCTTGGAACCGCTCTGGACCTCGACGGCCATGCCACTGAAGCGGTTGATCAGACGCAGGTAGCCGTCCGGCGACTTCTCCAGGTGGAACTGCTGGTTGGCGCCGTTCAGGTCGCGCCACTGCACCAGGCCGGAGCCGGCGGTCTTCGACCAGCCGTAGTCGTCCAGCACCTTGCCGGAGTTGCGGTTCTGCAGCCGGTAGTTCCCGTCACCCGCGTCGATGAACCGCCACTGCTGGTTGGCCCCGTCGTGACGGCCCCACTGCACCACCGCAGCACCGTCGTTCGTGGCGTAACGGAGGCCGTCCAGCACCTCGCCGCTGTTGCGGTTGACCAGCATGTACCAGGGCTTCGTGTCCACGTCCACGGTTCCCGCCGAGGCCGTGTTGACCACGACCACGGAGCCGCCCACGACAGCAAGGCCGACGGCCGCCCAGAAACCCCGACGCTGGTACAACCGGCGGCGACGATGCGTCTGCCGCTGACCCGGTAGGGCCGAACGGAACGACGGGCGACCACGACGTCCGTGGCCACCGGGGGGAGACGCCTCCGACGGCGTGGAGGGGCGAGGGGACATGTCGGTGCTCTCTTTCAGCCGCTTCCTCCGGCCGGACCGCCCGGCCGGACGACACCTGGTTGTCACCGGCCCCGAAAAGGTTGCCGCCGCCCGCGAGAATCCCTTCCCTGCCGCACGCCAGGCGGCGATCACCTCGTCGGGAGGGGCAGCGGCCAGGGCGGAACGCAGCTGACTGCCGCTCAGTCGGTCGGCGACGGTGGGCACCGGGGGCCCCCCGGCCCGCCGCACGGCACCGACCTCACACAGGGACGAGGTCGCGCTCGACGCGCCACCATCCTCGCCCCGCCCACCCGCAGAAGCGGGGGTCGCCCAGATCCACGTAGACGCGAAGAAGGCCGCCGACCTGCCCTTTCGGGCAGATCGGCGGCCTTCCGCCTCGGAGCCCCCTGTCGGGTTCGAACCGACGACCCCCGCTTTACAAGACGAACCCGGATCATGACGGTACGTGACGCCTGATGCCGCGTGGCGCTGAACCTGCAGGTCAGCGCCACGGGGCAGGTTTCCCGATCCAGCCCTGAACAGCTCCTGCCAGCCCGTCCGCTCACGCATCGCTCACGCAACCGTCCCCTCGATCAAGGCATCAGGTGGCAGCAACACAGCTCGGCGACCCGACGTCTGCTGCAAGTTCAGGCCCGTATGCTGTCCAAAACCTCTTGCTCAACAAGGGCTACACCACCCTCAGAGATCCTGCCACGCTCTGCCTTAAGCTTATTCATTGTGTCCCTGATCTTTCGCCGAAGCACGCGCGGCGGAAGCGCAGCATTTTCCTGACGAATGCCATCCACAACGCTCATCATTTGCGGGGACACCCCTTCAAGGAACGAAATATCTAGCAGCACAGGGAGCTTTGCTCGCGAGCTGTTGGAAACCTCCGCTCGCAACGGGCCAATCTCAAGGTACCTCAAAAGGAAGTCAGGGCTCATTACGGGCGGCGGCGGCACCTCCCCCGAGATCCGATCCCGAAGCAGGGCGTGAACCTTGAAAGCCGTGGAATCAAGGGTGAGCCACCACGAATTAAATCCGAGGGGGCTCCTATTTTCCCCCCTCCGCCGAGATACGACGCCGAGATAGCACTCGACATCGTGATTCACAAGAGTTTGCACCGTCTCCTGTGAGAACTTCTTAGCCCTACGCGCTTTCGACTCGTACCAGATCTCCTGCACTGCGCCTCGAAGAGCAATGTCGGCACGCTCAGCCTCGGCCTTCAAGTCCTGGACTCGAATGCCGTGCTCGTCTTCAAGGTACTCCGCGACATCTTCCATCGGCTGATCAGCGCCGCGGAAGTTTTCTAGCCAGCTCCCTAGTGAGGCCAGGGGATTTCCTGCGGCCACATGCGCTGATGCAAGGAATGGAACATCGCCGTCCCAGACACCACCTTGCTGAGCTACTCGCGCATAAGCCAGTGAGCGGCGCATGTGCATAGAGAGCTCTTCTGTGACTCCCGATGTCACTCGAAGTGAAATTCCACATTCGCGGGCCACGTGCAAGAGGTTTGTGAAGCCGCGAGACTCCTCATCTGCCAGTTCTTCCGCTAGAACCGGAAGGAGAAGATTTGCATCTAGCCAAATAACCCCTCCACTGAATAGCTTAACCACCGTCTTCTGCACGTCAGGCGTGGCCTGAAGTAGAGCAAAGAGAGTATGCGACTCTATCTTCCCGCGCAGGTATTCCGCCACACCTCTTGACGGTGCAGTAAATATCAATCCAACGGCATAGGCGGCCGCCTCCCGGACTTTCCGAGAAGGGTTCCTCCCTAGGCCGCTGATCGCAGCATCGATGAGCGGCGAAATGCTCTCCGACTGATAGTCAGATACGCGGTCTACTGCGACGGCCTCTGCGAACGCCCTGCCTCGATCTAGCAGCATTTTATCAAGAGCATATTCCGCAAGCTCGGCCGCCAGTTTTTTATCGGACTCCGAGAATTTCTGACCAAGGAACTCTTCGGCCGCCGTGACGAATTGAATCAGCTCGGACCTGAACTCCTCCTGCAGCAACAGCAGATGCGCAGCGCGATCCTTGACCTTTTCGACTTCATCGTGAGACAGGCAGAATTCATCAGCCTGTCGCCAGTGGCGGATTGAGGACTTACCCAGGCGAGCCAGCGACGAGTTCACCAGAGGCGCATAGTCGCGCCCGCTTGGCAGCATCCGGGAAACCTTCGCTATAACTTCGGATCTCGGAAGCCTATTCTGCGAATCCGTACCGCGCAGCGCAGCTCGGACCAATGAATCAAAGCTTGCCTTGGTTAGACCCTTCTTCCTGTCTTCATTGCCATAGTTGACCTCAAGAAAAAAGGCAGCCTCCGCCTCTTCTTCGCTTGTAAGGCCGGGCAGAACGCCGGGCGTTCCGCTCTCAATCTTCGAAATGAGTGGGTCGACCTTTATCCTAGCCAAGGATTCAGCGGCCTGTTCGGACTGCGCATGGAGGTTCACTCTGTCCAGGAACCACGAGCGGTCCCGAATATCAACAGAGAGTCGATATTCCTTCCGTGCTCTCTTCTTGACCTCATCGCCCTTTGGGCCAACTACCTGGCTGGTGAAGTAGATGATCTCACGTGCGTCCGGAACGGTCTCTTGAAGCCGTTTCGCAGTTCGCAGGATCTTCCCGGAGAAGTCAACAGTGACTGAATATTGAAATACTACGCCTTGATCATCGTCCGGCGTATAGAGGATCGCATCTCTGCCACCATCCCCACCAACAGAAGCCAGCGTTCGAAGGTTACCGTACTCCAGGGCGGCAAAAGATGATGCCAACTGCTCAAATAGCACACCATCCTCGGGGCCGATCCGAGTGAGCGCCAGCTCGAATCTATCTCTATTCACAGTTCCTCACCTTTGTCGAAGAGCAATCTTCGTAGCAGCCAAAATAGCAGTTGGCTCAAACTAACGTGCCCCAAGTTGCAGCGCGGCTTTGAGAAAAGAAATATCGACCTGATGTCTCCACTCTACGACTGGCCAATGAGGATGCCCCCTCGACAGGTGATCTTGAAGGAGCCCTCGACCGCGATCTTGGCTACGGCGATCTCGGCTGCCCGGCCGACGGTCTCGTGGAACGGGACACCGCACTGGTCGGCCCACGCCTCGTAGGAGGCGAGGTGAGCAATGAGCGGCGCAGGGTCGGTGATCTCTATGGTGCCGGGCAGTTCCCGTACGCGGATGTCCTTGAACGCTGTCCCGAGGTAGCTGGGGGCCTTCTCCAGGGAGAAGCGGGAGCTGAGCGAGACACGTGCTGGCCCCTCGGGAATCCCAAGGATGTCTCCTGCGGCCCGGGCCCAGAGCTGGTCCAGCTCCCGCTTGTCGGTGTCGCTGTTGGTCGAGGCGATGAGCACGCCGCCAGGCAGGAGGACGCGAGCCAGCTCCTTGATCGTGGCCTCGATGTCGCTGACGTGGTACAGCATGTGCAGGGCCAACACGGCGTCGGCGCTGTTGTCGGCGAAGGGCAGGGCCTGGGCGTCGGCAACCAGGACCGGCTTTTCGACATCGGCGAGGATGCCCGCCGAGATGTCCATCCCGACGACCTTAAGGTCTGGGCGGTCCTGGTGCAGGCGGCTGACGAACTTGCCGTTGCCGCAGCCGACGTCGAGGACCGTGCCGCTGGTGTCTGCCAGCTCTTCAACGACGATCCCAGGCAGGTCGTACTGCGGCCGCTGCCACCGGTAGATGGACTGGCGGGCGGCCAGGTGGCGTCCGTCGGCGTAGGCGCTGTTCGCGAGGATCGTCCTGTCGGCGACTGCGGCGTCCTGCTGCGCGGTGTTGCTCGTCACTGGGCCAGCTCCGGAGGGTTCGTGAGTGCGGGTCGAGCGCAGGCTTCTCTGACATTCTCACGGAGACTCAGGACGAGTGGGGAGCCTGCGTAGGCGGGCTCGGCGAGACGAGTACTCAGAGCCCGAAGGCGGGTGGAGATGCTCGCTGTTCGCCGGTCCGGGGCGGCGGCCAGCACCACTGAGAGCTTCTCCTGAACGCCGTCGAGGTCGCCGTGTGCGAGATGGGCGTTGACGAGATCAAGGTGGGCGGCCAGCAGGTCGCCGGAGGACTGTTCATGCTGGGGTGCGGACTCGTACATGGCAATGGCCCTGGAGGACGCGTCGATGGCGCGGTTCACATGAGACTGGCTGCCCAGAGCCAGGAGGGCGGTGCCGGCGTAAGTCCATTGCTTGGCCTCGGGGAACGTGAACACTCCCGGGAGATCCACGGCGGCGGCTGTGTGCCGCGCCGCCTCGGCCGCCTCCACAGCTCGTAGCGCGCTCGCGCTGTCGCCCAGTGCGGCGGTGGCGCGTGCTTCAAGACTGAGCAGACGGGCTGCAATCGTCCCGCTGTCCGCGTACGGCAGTCCGGCTCTGGCCAGCTCGGCAGCCTGGCGGTGATCCTGCTGCCAGTAGGCGATCAAGGACTGGACGGATCGGATCCAAGCCCGAAGGCCGTTGTGGCCGGCCGACTCCGCGCAGCGCCAGGCCGTTCGCGAATGCGTAGCCGCAGCTGTGTATTGGCCGAGATCGAGGGCGAGATGAGTGGCCAGGCCGCATAGGCGTCCGGCCTGCAGGTAGAGGTGGCCTGCCTGGTAGGGGTGTTGGCGGCCTCGGAGTAAGTCGAACACCGCTTGCCGGAGGGCTCCGATGTCGTGGAAGACCTCGGACACGGGCTTGCTGACGTAGTCCCCTGCCAGCCTGGCGATGTCCGCATCGATCTGCTCAAGCAGCGTGTCGTCCACGTTGGAGGTGCTCGCGAAGCGGAGGAAGATCGCGGACTCTGCCGAGTCGGCAGCCACAGCCGCTACGAGACCATTGCCTTGGTCCGCGCGCAGGGCAGGCGCAGGAGGCAAGGCATCGGCATCGCTGCCGAGAGGTGGAGCTGCTTCGGCGGTTGCGGAGGGTTCCGCCAACAGGTCAGCTAACTGGTCGACGGAGAGCCGCAGGGCCCGGGCGAGCTTCGGCCGCATCCAGGGCTGTGGGGTACCTCTGCCGCTCTCCCAGCGCCCAACGGTCGAACGGTCCACCTGGAGGGCTTCCGCCAACGATTCCTGGGTGTGACCGACTGCCTCCCTTCGCTGGATCAGCCGGGACCTCCTGGGCGCCATCCCGTGTCCTCCTGCGATGCGTCAGGTCGTCTGCAGCCACAGCAAGCCAGGTCAGGCCCGGGTCTGCAGCACGGATGCCTCATTGCCGCATCAATTCTGCTCTGGTTCAACGGCTTTGGAGGCGGTTCTGTAGACACCTGTCGGGTGAATCCCGGCGCGAATCGGCCCGCTGCCGACCTCGTCCCCGTGAAAGGTCCGCGCTCATGTCCGTCGCCACCCGCCAAGCCACTGCCCCCGCCCCGTTCGGCTTCCGCGTACTGCCCAGTGCCGAGGCCGTGCCGGACGCCCGGCGGCAGGTGATACGGGCCGTGCGCGGTTGGGGCTTGCCCCTGGCGGAGGACGCGCTCCGCGATGTCGAGTTGCTGTCCAGCGAGCTGATCACCAACGCCGTCTCCCACACCCGCGCCCCGTGCGTCGTGTGCGTGTCCTGGGACGGTGAGCGGCTGCGCGTCGAGGTGACGGATGTCAGCCACGAACTGCCGGCTGCCGGCGGGATCGATCTCGATGCCACCGACGGGCGAGGGCTGTTCCTGGTGGCAGCGCTCGCGACGGACTGGGGCGCCGAGCCGGACCCCACCGGCAAGCGGATCTGGTTCGAGGTCGGCACCACCGCTGCCGTTTCGGGCGACGAGCGACTCACCGCGCTGGTGAGGGCCGCTGCCCCGAAGGCGCGGGGCGTCGTGCCGACCAGCGTCTGACAAGACTTCCTCCCGCCCCGACGCGGGCTTGGGGGGATACAGGTGCCCGCGCCGGTCAACAGCCACGCGGCATAAGCACCTGCGGTTCCTCGCCGACGGCTTGCCTCGGCGACGGATCCATCGCTGCACCCACGACGGGGCTGGACATTCGGCCCGCCCCATGATTCCGAAGGAGTGCTTCATGCCCGAGAACCTGACGAACAACACCGAGCTGGAGGGCGACGGTCTGCTGGTCGCCCGCGCAAAGGTCACCGCGGCCCGATCGCGCGGCGAGCAGCCGTCGGACGGCGGCTCCACCGGCCGCACCGACACCAACGACTGACGGCTGCATCACGATGACCGCCGAGCACTTCTCGGTGGTTGAGCGTCTGGGCGGGGATGACTTCCTCGCCCGGACGCTCGGCCGCAGCTTCAAGGTTGCGCGCGGTGAAGCCGCGTCACTCGCCGGACTCATGAGCTGGGATGACCTCAACGCCATCCTGACCCACCACCGGTTCGAACCCCCTCGCTTTCGACTCGCCACCAACGGGGAGCAGCTGCCCGCGCACACGTACTCCCGGCCGATCGTCACCCGGCGGAGCACCGTCTGGCACCAGCTCCAGCCCTCCGAGTTGCACCAGCGTCTGGCTGAGGGCGCCACGCTGGTGCTGGACGCCGTTGACGAGCTGCACCCCGGAATCGGTGCTCTGGCCGGCCAACTTGAGCGCTGGCTGCGAACCGGCGTGCAGGTCAACCTGTACTCCTCCTGGACCGGCACCGAGGGTTTCGGTGTCCACTGGGACGATCACGACGTGGTTGTCGTCCAGCTCGACGGCGCGAAGCGCTGGCGTATCTACGGCCCCACCCGCGCGTTGCCGATGCACCGCGACGTCGAGACGCCCGAGCCACCGCCCGAGGAGCCGGTCGCCGATCTGGTGCTCACCGCCGGCGACGTGCTCTACCTGCCTCGGGGCTGGTGGCATGCCGTCGCCGCCTCCGAGGGCGAGCACTCGCTGCATGTCACGTGCGGGCTGCAGAGCACGACGGGTGCCGACTTGATCACCTGGTTGTCGGAGATGCTGCGTGCCCACGAGGCCGTCCGAGCGGACATCCCGCGCTTCGGGACCGCCGAGGAGCAGCGAGCCTTCCTCAACACGATCGGCAAGCTCATCGCGACCGAGCTGGAGAGCGACGACCTGATCGCCCGCTTCTCCTCCGCCCGCGACGCCACCGAGCGAGCCAGGCTCGCACCGTCGCTGCCCCACATCACGGCGGCTCCGCCGGACGCCGACCTCCAGGTGCGCCTGGTCACCACGCGGCCCGCGCTCACCGCCGTGTCCGCCGCCACCGTCCGGCTGACCGCCGGCGGCGAGGAGTGGACGTTCGCCGCCAAGGCCGAGCCGATGCTCTCGCTCCTCGCCGACGGGGAACCTAACCGGCTGGCCGATCTCGCGCAGGCCTCCGGCATCACCCTCTCGCAGGCCGCAGGTGTCGTGACCGAGCTGGTCGACGGCCAAGCCGCCGCGATCGGAGGCCCACGATGACCGCCCGCCTGGGCCTCGGCACCTACCGCTGCCTCGATGTCGCCGGGGCAGCACTGATGGCCGCCTCCCGTGGTGCCGACTGGGTGGACACCGCGCCCAACTACGAGAAGGGCCTCGCGGAGACCTCGCTCGCTGTGGTTCTGGCTGCCTACCCGGATCTGCGTGTCTCCACGAAGGTGGGCTTCGTCCCGGCCAACGTCAGGCGCATCGGCGTCCGGGCCGGTGCCCTGACCACAGCCGAGGCCGAACATGGGCACTGTCTCGCCCCGGGCTACATCGCCTGGCAGCTCGCACGTAGCAGGCGTGTGCTCGGCCGGGTGCCCGATCTCGTGTTCGTGCACAACCCCGAACACGGCTGTCCGGAGGGCGAGATCGCCGACCGGCTCTACGCCGCCTTCTTGGCTCTGGAGGAGGCGTGCAGCCAACAGGTCATCGGCACCTACGGGGTGGCAACCTGGCGCGGCTTCAGCAGCGGCCTCTTCGGCGTACCCGAGCTGGTCGAACTCGCGGCCAAGGCCGGCGGCCCAAACCACCACCTGCGCGCCATCCAGCTCCCGGTCTCCCTCATCCACCTTGCGCCCGTCGCCCAGGCTCTCGACGGACACGGCCCGTTGACCGATGTCCTGGCTGCGGGGCTGGAGGTGTTCGCCTCCGCCCCGCTCCACGGCGGCGAGATCCCCGGCATGGTGACCCCGGAACTGTCCGAGTTGATCAACTCTGGCAAGACCCCTGCCGAGGCCGCCATCGCCGTCGTTGCTTCAGCCCCCGGGGTGAAGCGCGTGCTCCTGTCGGCGGGGAACCCGGAACACTGGGGGCAGGCCGCCGAAGCCGTCGGCCGACCGCCGTTGTCTCCGGAAGTACTTCGAAGGGTCGTTGATGTACTCGGAACCTGAGCCGGACACCGCCAGGCGGATGCGCGGGATGCACGCGGCAGCAGCAACGGCGCTCCACGCGACGCCGATCGGCTTCCGCGAAGCCTGGGGCTGGCGCGGACGTACCCTCAGCCGGCCGGTCGCCACGGCGTCGGGCGATGGCTGGCTCCGCTTGGTGTCCGCCCCGGCTGACAAGGCCGGCGGAAAGCTCTGGGAGGGACCGCAGGAGGCAGAACAGCTCATGCCTCCTGCGGTACCCAGGCCGCGCTTGCGGGGGCGCCGCACCTGGACCGTGGAAGAGCACGGCTACCTGGCGGAGCTGTACGACAAAATCACCGACCCCACCATCACCGTCCACGAGCCGATCCTGCGGGAAGCGCCCGACCTGGACGATGCCTGGTGGGACGGGCTCAGTACCGCCCTCGACGCCATCGCCACCGTCCCCAGCAACCGGGTGGCGGTCCGGCAGGAGTACCTTGACCGCGCCATGCCCCAGTACCTGGGCATCCCGATCGACACCAAGGTGCCTGCCTGGACGACGGCTCACGGTGACCTGCACTGGGCCAACCTCACCAGCCCGACCCTCACGGTCCTCGACTGGGAAGGCTGGGGCGTTGCGCCTGCCGGATACGACACGGCGCTCCTCCATGCCTACAGCCTTCTCCTTCCCGACACCGCCGCAGAACTCCGGCGGCGGCTCGGGCATATCCTCGACACACCAACCGGGAGGTTCGCGGAACTCGTGGTCATCACTGAACTCCTTCAGACCACCACCCGAGGCGACAACCTCGACCTCGAGGCGCCCTTGCGAGGTCGGCTCTCCGCGATCACCAGCTGACCAGCCCTCGGCCCTCTGGTCGAGGGAAGTGCGTTGAGTAGCCGTTGGGATATCCAACGCGACAACTTGCTCCGCCAGGGGCACCAGCAACGGCCACGTTCTCGGCGCTCAAGTTCGGCCGACCGCCCGCTCCGATGCGTCCAACAGGTCGGACAACCTGAAAACTCCTGACAGTTTGTCTGTCCGGCCCGGAGAATCCGATCACATGGGAGCCGACATACATGGCTTCGTGGAGTGCCGGGCCACCTACGGAACGCTCGACGAGGACGACGCGCACTGGGATGCGGCGATAGACCTGGATCTGCTGTACGGCGGCCGGAGCTACGACGCCTGCGGCTGCCTGTTCGGTGGGCGGAACCATGCCGGCTTCCGCCCACTGGCCGGAGAGCGCGGCGAGGCCCGCTGATGTGTCGTCCCACACCCGGCAGGCGTACCGAGGTTGCATGGGGCGATGGGGCGCCGATGGTCACAGCCCATCCTGGATCAGCTGGGTGGAACTGGCCTCGGTGGACTGGGACGAACCCGCCGAGGCCGTTGACGGGTCCCGGCGTGACCCGCTGTACGCCGCTTTCGCCCTCGCCGTGGCGCTCGGCCTGCTGCGAGGGGTCCTCGGCCTGCACTGGTCCGACATCGACCTGGAGAACCGCACCCTGACCGTGCAGCGCCAGCTCCGGCACCGGGACGGCGAGTTGTACGAGGACACCCCGAAGTCGCGCCGCCAGCGGGTCATCCCGCTGCCGATGATGTGCGTCGCACCGCTTCGCTGGCAGCGCCTGCGGCAGTCCGAGCAGCGCCGCCAGCGGCTGGAGACGGGCAAGGACTGGCCGGACTCCGGCTCCGTCTTCACCACGGCGACCGGCCAGCCGATCGAGCCGCGCAACCTCACCCGCTCGTTCACGCGGGTGGCCAAGGCCGAGGCCCTGCCGCCGATCCGGCTGCACGACACCCGACACGACTGCGCGACACCCGACACGGCTGCGCGACGCTCCTGTCCGCCGCCGGTGTGGCGCCCCGGGAGCTGATGGCCATCCTCGGACACAGCCAGATCGCCGTCACGATGGAGATCTACCCGCACGTGGTGCAGGAGAGGCAGCGGGGAGGCGATGAGGCACATGGACCGCCTGCTGAAGCGCCGCCGCAAGACCGACTGATGTCATCCGGAGATGTCAGAGCGCCCCGGGCTGATCCCAGCCCGGGGCGTTCCGCGTTCTTCGGCCCTCTGACCTGGGCCGGAAGCTGAGCCCCCTGTCGGGTTCGAACCGACGACCCCCGCTTTACAAGAGCGGTGCTCTGGCCAACTGAGCTAAGGAGGCACGGTGACCGTCCGCGAGGGATCACGGCGGCACCGGGGGCAGTCTACCGGGCCGCGGTGGCGGCGTGGTGGGATATCCGGGGGTTGGTGGGGTGGGGCGGGCGTGATGGAACCGATGCCGAAATCGGGTCGGTGGGGGCTGACAAGCCGCGGAAGCGCAGGTAGCGTCGCCGGGAGTCGGTTCGTGTAGTGGTTCAGACCACTGACGGGGCGACGGAGCAAGCACACACCCCTTTACTCGGATCGTCCGGCACGTTCCTGCCGGTGAAGGAGAGCAACAACCATGGCTTCTGTCACGTACGACCAGGCGACCCGCATCTACCCCGGGACGGACAAGCCGTCCGTGGACGCGCTGGACCTGGAGATCGCGGACGGCGAGTTCCTCGTGCTGGTCGGCCCCTCGGGCTGCGGCAAGTCGACCAGCCTGCGCATGCTGGCCGGTCTGGAGGACGTCAACACGGGCTCGATCCGCATCGGCGACCGGGACGTCACCCACCTGCCGCCGAAGGACCGGGACATCGCGATGGTGTTCCAGAACTACGCGCTCTACCCGCACATGACCGTCGCCGAGAACATGGGCTTCGCGCTCAAGATCGCCGGCGTGAACAAGTCGGAGATCCGCACCAAGGTCGAGGAGGCCGCGAAGATCCTCGACCTCACCGAGTACCTGGACCGCAAGCCGAAGGCGCTCTCCGGCGGTCAGCGCCAGCGTGTCGCGATGGGCCGGGCGATCGTCCGCCAGCCGCAGGTCTTCCTGATGGACGAGCCGCTGTCGAACCTGGACGCCAAGCTCCGCGTCTCGACCCGTACCCAGATCGCCGGCCTGCAGCGCCGTCTGGGCATCACCACGGTGTACGTCACCCACGACCAGACCGAGGCGCTCACCATGGGCGACCGGGTCGCGGTGCTCAAGGACGGTCTGCTGCAGCAGGTCGACACCCCGCGCAACATGTACGACAAGCCCGCCAACCTGTTCGTGGCCGGCTTCATCGGCTCGCCGGCCATGAACCTGGTCGAGGTGCCGCTGGTCGACGGCGGCGTGAAGTTCGGCGGCTCGGTCGTCAACATCTCGCGCGAGAACCTGGCCGGCGCCGGCTCCGACAAGACGGTGACCGTCGGCGTCCGCCCCGAGCACTTCGAGATCGTCCCGGCGGGTGGCATCGAGGGCGTCGCAGTGACCGTGAACGTGGTCGAGGAGCTCGGCTCGGACGGCTTCGTCTACGGCACCACCAAGATCGGCGGCGAGGACAGGGACCTGGTCGTCCGCGTGCCCGGCCGCCAGATCCCGGCCCGCGGCGAGACCATCCACGTGGTGCCGATCGCCAACGAGACCCACGTCTTCGCGACCGGCACCGGCAAGCGCCTGAGCGTCTGCGACTGACGCAGCCGACCCGGCCGGCAACTGCCGACTCGGCTGATGAGCACGACGGAGCCCGTCGGACCCTCCCCGGTCCGGCGGGCTCCGTCCGTACACCCCCGCGTCAACACGGCGTGGGGACGAACCCGGACACCGTGTCACTCGATGGTGTAACGGAGGGCAATCCGGCCCGTACCCACCGCTACTCTCCTGAGGGTGAAGCAGCTTGTGCGCCGTATCGGCCAGACCGTCGCCCTGACCCTGCCGGTCGTCCTGGTGACCACCGGCACCCTCGCCGTGACCCGGGTCCCGTGGGCCCCGCCGACCGGGCTAGACCAGCAGGTGGTGGCGGCGTCCAGCGGCGACGGCGCCGGGATCGGACGCTCCACCACCGCGGCCAAGACCGCCGACGGGCTCGCCCCGCAGGAGTCCCTGCGGGTGGCCCTACTGGACGAGCTGCGGGCGAAGAACCCGTCCGCCGCGCTGGACCTGCTGGAGCGCTCGATGCGCGAGCAGCCCTCGCTGACGCCGTACTGCACCTCGCTGGCCACCGAACTGGGCAAGGCGGCGGTGCGCAAGTACCAGGGCGACGTCCAGCGGGCCCGTTCCTTCGCCCGCCCGGTCTGCGACGGGGCGTTCGCGGCGGGCGTGGTGGGCTGACGCTCCTCCGGTCCGTGGCCGGGGCGGCGGCCCTATTGTTCAGACATGACCGCTGACTCCGGCCCCACCGCCGACCTCACGTCCCCGAGCTCCCCCCAGTCCGCGAACTCCCTCCAGTCCGCGAACTCCCCGCAGCCGCACCCGCCCCGGCCGACCTCGACGCCGGTCACCCAGGCCGTCATCCTGGCCGGCGGCCAGGGCTCCCGGCTGCGCCCCTACACGGACGACCGCCCGAAGCCGCTGGTCGAGATCCCGGGGACGGGTACGCCGATCCTCGGGCACCAGCTGGCCTGGCTCGCCGCCGAGGGCGTCACCGATGTCGTGGTCTCCTGCGGGCACCTCGCCGACGTGCTGGAGGAGTGGCTGGACAAGGCGGACCTGCCGCTGCGGGTGCGTACGGTGGTCGAGGCGGAGCCGCTCGGGCGCGGCGGCGGGCTCAAGTACGCGGCCAAGGCGCTGCCCCGCTCGGACGAGCCTTGGTATGCCACGAACGGCGACATCTGGACCCGCTTCAGCCTGCGCGACATGGCGGCCTTCCACCACGAGCGGGACGCCGTCGCGACGCTCGCGCTGGCCCGGCCGCGGATCCCGTGGGGCGCCGTGGAGACCGACCAGTTCGGCAACGTGCTGGACTTCATCGAGGCGCCGCCCTCGCCCTTCCTGATCAACGCCGGCCTGTACGTGTTCAGCCCGGAGTTCGCCGAGCTGCTGCCGGACGTGGGCGACCACGAGCGCACGACCTTCCCCCAACTCGCCCGCAGCAAGCGGCTGGCGGGCTACCAGCTGCCGCAGGGCGTGTACTGGCGCGCGATCGACACCGCCAAGGACCTCACCGAGGCGGCCAAGGAGCTCGCGGCCGGCGCCGGCCGCGCACCCCAGTAGCAACGGCCGGCAGCCCCCGGCAGCAACCAGGACGCGACAACGGCCGGCAGCAACCAGGGCGCGACAACGGCCGGCAGCAACCAGGGCGCGACAATGGCGGCGCCACGAAACGCCGGTCGGGCGGGTGCTCCGTGGGGGAGCACCCGGCCGACCGGCGTGACCGGGGCCTCAGGTCGCGGTCGGGGCCCCCGGGCGGGAGGCGCGGCCGTCGCCGGACAGGTCGGCCAGCGGCGCGCTGCCCAGCACCCCGCCGAGCAGCCCGGCGCCGGAGCTCGGACTGGACTTGGGCGCCGAGCCCGAGCCACCGGGGCCCGGGGTGCTGCGCTGGACGGGCGCGGAGCCGCCGGACCCGGCGGACGGGGCGGCGGGTGCCGGGGAGGCGCCCGTCCCGGTCTCCGCCTTGCCGGAGTGTGTCTTGCCGCTCGGCGTCGGGGTGGCCGGCTTGGAGGCCGGCGCGGTGGCGCTCGGCGTCGGGGTGGCCGGGCGCGGGGCGGCGGGCGAGGGCGAGGTGGACGGGGCCTTGCCGGCCGGGGCGCCGGAGGGGCCGCCGGCCGGCCACACCGGGGTGCCGTAGTCGGTGGCCGGGCGGGTCGGTGCCTGGTGCGCGCGGGCGCCGGTGCGGACGGCGGCGCCGAGCATCGAGCCGAGCAGCAGGGTCAGGCCGACGACGACCGTGGTGACCACCGTGCCCCGGCGCAGCACCCGACGGCGCAGTGCCCCGGGCGCCTCCGCGCCGAACCGCCGCCAGGCCTCCAGGTTGAGCCGGCCGTCGAGCGAGGCGAACGGCGCCCCGGCGATCAGCAGCGGGCTCCACGCCGCGAGGAAGATCAGATCGGGTGTGTCGTAGACCGGGCCGGACCGCCAGCTGACGGTGAACAGCAGCACGGCGGAGAGCGTCATCGCCGCCCCGGCCGCGAGCCGCTGCCAGAGGCCGAGGACGGTCAGCACGCCGACCACGATCTCGGTGAACGACACCACCAGGCCGGCGCCCACGGGGTGCGCCATGGCGAAGGCCAGCAGCGGCTCGGCGACCTTCCAGGGGTGCAGCGAGGAGAGCCAGCGCATCATCGAGCCACGCTCGCCGCCGTCGAAGTACACCGGGTCGCACAGCTTGCTGAACCCGGCGTAGACCGAGAGCGAGCCGAGGACGGCGCGCAGCGGCAGCAGCACCAGGCCGAGGTCGACCCGTCGGCCGGGGTACCAGGGCTGCTTGCCTTCGGCGTCGGCGGCGGAGACCTCGGGCAGTTCGCCGCTCGGGGTCCAGCCGTGCGGCTCGCCGACCGGGCCGACGCCCGCGTCGGTGGCGGTGCCGTTGCCCTCGCGGGGCTGGCGCGGGACGGTCCGGGCCCCGGCGAGGGCCGGGATCACCTGGGTGTCCGCCTCGGCCAGGCCGACGCCGACGCGCCCCGGAGCGCCGCCCTGGCGCACCGCTTCCAGCAGCTGGGTGGCCGCGAGGTCGCCGGGGGGCGCCTGGCCGGTCCAGGTGACGGCGGTGACCCGGCCCTTGCGGCGCGGTGCGCCGCCGGCCACTGCCCCGGCCCCGGCCAGCGCCGGGACGGCGGAGGCGGGCACGACGACCTGCGGGGTGACCAGCGGACGGCGGATCAGGCCCTGGTTGGCGTACGGGTCGCCGAACGCGGCGCCGGTGGACAGCAGTCCGGCCGGAGCCTCGATGAGCGGCGCCACCGGAGCGCAGAGCCGGAGCCGGAAGCTCGCCTGGGTGATGCTGAGCCGCGCCGGGTCCGACTCCACCTTGACCGTGTTGAGGCCCGGGCCCGCGTCTATCCCGGTGCTGCCGCCGCCGAACAGGGGGCGCCGAGGTGTTCTGGTGTCCACGCCCGTCTAACCGGGTGACGGCCGCTTAGGACACTCTCCCGGGTGGATGTCCGGCGCACACTTGAAGTGATCATGAAAAAAGCGATCGGACCCGGTCGGGCCCGATCGCCTTTCACTCGGGTTGCGGGCAATTCGGAAGATCGCCTGCGCCCCGCCCGTCAAACGTGCTCAGCGCTTGGCGCGCATCCGGGCGGCCTCGTACAGCACGATGCCCGCCGCGACACCGGCGTTCAGCGACTCGGTCAGGCCGGACATCGGGATCCGCACCCGCATGTCGCAGGTCTCCGAGACCAGCCGGGACAGGCCCTTGCCCTCGCTGCCCGCGACGATCACCACGGGACCCTTCAGCAGCTCCAGGTCGCCCAGCTCGGCCTCGCCGTCGGCGGCCAGGCCGACCACCATCAGGCCGGCCTTCTGGTACGCCTCCAGGGTGCGGGTCAGGTTGGTGGCCCGGGCGACGGGCAGCCGGGCCGCGGCGCCGGAGGAGGTCTTCCAGGCACCGGCGGTCATGCCGGCCGCGCGGCGCTCGGGGATGACCACGCCGTGCGCGCCGAAGGCGGCGGCGGAGCGGACCACGGCGCCCAGGTTGCGCGAGTCGGTGACCCCGTCCAGCGCGATGATCAGCGCGTCCTGGCCGGCGTCGGCGGCCTCCGCCAGCAGGTCCTCGGGGTGCGCGTACTCGTACGGCGGGACCTGGAGCACCAGGCCCTGGTGGTTCATCCCGCCGGTCATCTGGTCGAGCTGGGGGCGCGGGGCCTCCATCAGCGGGATGCCGCGGTCGTTGGCGGCCTGGAAGGCGTCGCGGACCCGGTCGTCGGTGTCGATGAACTGCTGGACGTACAGCGCGTTGGCCGGCACGTCACCCTTCAGTGCCTCGACCACCGAGTTGCGGCCGAAGACCAGTTCGGCGCTGCCCGCGCCGCCGCGGCCACCGCGACCGCCGGCACCGGCCCGGCGCATGCCGGCGCGGGCCTTGGCGTCCCGCTCGCGCTTGATCGCGGCGTTGGCGGCGCGCTGCTTCGGGTGGCCCTTGCGCTCCTCCCCGGGCGGGGTCGGGCCCTTGCCCTGGAGCGCCTTCCGGCTGTGCCCGCCGGTACCGACAGCCGCACCCTTCTTCGATCCGGGGTTGCGACGGTTCCTGCGCTGGCTGTTGCCGGCCATGGCTGTACTTCCTGTCTGTCCGGCATGCCCCGGCCGCCCCGTTCTGTCCGGCGGCGGCCGACGGCATGCGCTACGTCATGCGGGAGGGCCGCACCGGTCCGGTACGGCCCACCCATCACCCCGATCGTCGGATGGGGTTACTGGTTGTTGATCGTCCAGCGCGGGCCGGACGGGGTGTCCTCGATCGCCAGCCCGGCCAGGCCGAGCTGGTCGCGGATGGCATCCGCGGTGGCGAAGTCCTTGCGCTCGCGCGCCGCCTGCCGCTGGTCCAGGACCAGGCGGACCAGCGAGTCGACCACACCGTGGAGGTCCTCGCCGCGCTCCGTCCCGGCCCAGTGCGGGTCGAGCGGGTCGAGGCCCAGTACTCCGAGCATCGCACGGACCTCGGCCAGTCGCGCCACCACGCTCTCCTTGTCGTCCGCGTTCAGGGCGCTGTTGCCCTGGCGGACGGCGGTGTGCACGACGGCCAGCGCCTGCGGAACGCCGAAGTCGTCGTCCATCGCCTCGGCGAAGGCCGGCGGCACCTCGGGCGCCGCGTCGACCGTGCCGCAGCGCTCGACGGCGCGCTGGATGAAGCCCTCGATCCGGGCGAACCCGGCCTCGGCCTCGCGCAGCGACTCCTCGCTGTACTCGATCATCGAGCGGTAGTGCGGGGCCGCCAGGTAGTACCGGAGCACGATCGGCCGCCACGCGCGGACCATCTCGGAGACCAGCACCGAGTTGCCGAGCGACTTGCTCATCTTCTCGCCGGCCATGGTGACCCAGGCATTGTGCACCCAGAAGTTGGCGAAGCCGTCGCCGTAGGCCTTGGACTGGGCGATCTCGTTCTCGTGGTGCGGGAAGATCAGGTCCAGCCCGCCGCCGTGGATGTCGAAGGCCGGGCCCAGGTACTTGTGGACCATCGCCGAGCACTCCAGGTGCCAGCCCGGACGGCCGCGGCCCCACGGGGTCTCCCAGCTGGGCTCGCCCGGCTTGGTGGCCTTCCACATCGCGAAGTCGCGCTGGTCCCGCTTGCCGGTCTCGCCGTCGCCGCTCGGCTGGCGCAGGTCCTCGAGCTTCTGGTTGGAGAGCGCGAGGTAGTCCGGGTAGGACTTCACGTCGAAGTAGACGTTGCCGTCGGCCGCGTAGGCGTGGCCCTTCTCGATGAGCCCCTGCATCATCTCGACCATCTCGGGGATGTGCCCGGTGGCCCGCGGTTCGACGGTCGGCGGCAGGCAGCCGAGGGCGTTGTAGCCGTCGTTGAAGGCGCGCTCGTTCTCGTAGGCGATCTGCCACCACGGCGTGCCGAGCTCGCGCTCCTTGGCGATGATCTTGTCGTCGATGTCGGTGACGTTCCGGGCGAAGGTCACCTGGTAGCCGCGGTGGGCGAACCACCGCTGCATGATGTCGAAGTTGAGGCCGGACCGGATGTGCCCGATGTGAGGCGCCGACTGGACGGTAGCGCCGCACAGGTAGATCGAGACACAACCCGGTACAAGCGGGACGAAGTCGCGTACCTGGCGGGTGCTGGTGTCGTACAGACGAATGCTCACAGCGTCAAGCGTAGTGGGCGGTGGGGGGTGCCCCGCTACATTCCCCGGGACAACGGTGCTGTGATCCCGGGGAACGGCAGGTCGCGGGCGGAAGGTCAGATGCTGCCGACCACCTTGCGCGGCGTGAGCCGCACCACCACCCGGACGTCGTCCGGGCCGTCCCAGGTGTACTTGTCCACCCCGCGGTACTTGGCGGCCAACTCGTCGATCAGCTCGCGGCCGCCCTCGGTGGTCATGGTGATCTCCCCGCGCGCCTCCAGGTACTCGTACGGGCTGTCCGCGGGGTTGAGCAGGATCGAGACGCGCGGGTCCCGCACCAGGTTGAGGTGCTTGCGGCGGCCCTCGACGGTGGAGAAGAGGATGTCGTCTCCGTCCCGCTTGACCCAGACCACCGAGGACTGGGGGCTGCCGTCGGGCTGGATCGTGGAGACCACGGCGAAGCTCTTGCCGTCGATCAACGCCTTGGCACGGTCGGAGAGTTGGGAAGTCATCTGGCGAACCTCATCTCGTCGGCGGCGGGAACGGCCCGGGGGGAACCCCGCGCGGGCCCGAAGTCGAACAGTATCGACTCGGGCCCCGCGGCACCCGGTGAACACCCGTCAGGAACGGATTCTTCCTCGCCCGCTCACCTCGCCCGCTCACCTCACCGGACCGCCGGCCTCAACGCCGCTCGTACACCAGGGCGGTGGCGATCGCGGCCAGCCCCTCGGCCCGGCCGGTCAGGCCCAGCCCGTCGGTGGTGGTGCCGGAGACGGAGACCGGGGCGCCGGCCGCCTCCGACAGCGCGGCCTGCGCCTCGGCCCGCCGCTTGCCGATCTTCGGTCGGACGCCGATCACCTGGACCGCGATGTTGCCGATCTCGAAGCCCGCCTCGCGGACCAGCCGGGCGGCCTCGCCGAGCAGCTTCACCCCGGCGGCGCCCGCCCACTCCGGGCGGTCGGTGCCGAAGTGCGCGCCCAGGTCGCCGATCCCGGCCGCCGAGAACAGCGCGTCGCAGGCGGCGTGCGCGGCGACGTCGGCGTCCGAGTGCCCGGAGAGCCCGACCTCGGCGTCCGGCCACTCCAGTCCGGCCACCCAGAGCGGGCGGCCGGCCTCGAAGGCGTGCACGTCGGTGCCGATCCCGATACGGGGGATCACGGGAGTCTGCGGGTCAGTAGGCATCGGCGGCCCTCCGGCGGGCGAGTACGGCCTCGGCGAGCACGAGGTCCAGCGGACGGGTGACCTTGAACGCCTCCTCGTGGCCGGGCACCACGACGACCTGGCCGCCGTAGCGCTCGACCAGACCGGCGTCGTCGGTGACCGGCGGCGCGTCGGCGGTGCCCGCGCTCTCCTCGGCCAGCGCCTTGGCGTGCACCTCGACCAGGGTGGCGCGATCGAAGCCCTGCGGGGTCTGCACCGCGCGCAGGGTGGACCGCTCGGGCGTGTCGAGCACCGGCTCGGGTCGGCCCGGGTTCGGCTCGACCCGCTTCACGGTGTCGGCCAGCGGCACCGCGGGCACCACGGCCCGCGCCCCGGCCCGGACCGCGGCCGCGACGGCGTCCACCACCTCGACCGGCACGAGCGGACGGGCCGCGTCGTGCACCAGGACGATCTCCACGTCCTCCGGGATCGCGGCCAGGCCCAGCCGGACCGACTCCTGGCGGGTCGCGCCGCCGGCCACCACGCGGATGTCCTTGCCGTCCAGCCCGTGGCTGTCCAGCAGGGCGACCACCTCGGCCACCCCGTCGGCGGGTGCGGCGACCACGACCAGGCCGACGGCCCGGCTGCGGGCCAGCGCCCGGACGGCGTGCACCAGGAGCGGCACACCGCCCAGCTCCCGCAGGGCCTTCGGGGCCCCCGGCCCCAGCCGCTCACCGCGTCCGGCGGCGGGCACCACTGCTGCTGCGACTGCTGCTGACGCGTTCAGGTTTCACTCCTTCGGCGAAGTGGGTATGGCCTTGGCGTGCCCGGCGGGCGCACCGGGCCCCTTCCGAAGAACCACGGTCCGCTGCCCGCCGCACGGTTCTGCAGGGTCCGCGCTCCGCGGAATGCGCGAAAGGGCGGGTGCAGAAACGGTCTTGCAGGCCTGGACCGGCTCGGGTGGGAGGCGTCGTCCGGACACGCCTCAGCGCCCGAAGTGCCACTGCACCACTCCCGGACAGTTCGTCCGAGGAGCGGCGCGCCGGCACCGGGCGCTGTGAGCGTTGGGCGGTAGCCCGACCGCATGCGGTGACGCGTGCGCTACGAGGCGAGGACCTCGTCGAGCAGCGTTTCCGCCTTGTCCTCGTTGGTGTTCTCCGCCAGCGCGAGCTCGCTGACGAGGATCTGGCGCGCCTTCGCGAGCATCCGCTTCTCGCCGGCCGAGAGGCCGCGCTCGCGCTCGCGACGCCAGAGGTCGCGCACAACCTCGGCGACCTTGATAACGTCGCCCGAGGCGAGCTTCTCCAGGTTCGCCTTGTAGCGACGGGACCAGTTGGTCGGCTCTTCCGTGTACGGTGCGCGCAGCACCTCGAAGACCCGGTCCAGACCCTCCTGGCCGACTACATCGCGCACACCGACGAACTCCGCGTTCTCGGCGGGCACGCGGAGCGTCAGGTCTCCCTGCTGCACCTTGAGCACCAGGTAGGTCTTGTCCACACCTTTGATCTGGCGAGTTTCGATGGCCTCGATCAGCGCGGCCCCGTGATGGGGGTAGACCACCGTGTCGCCAACCTTGAACGTCATGTGACAGGACCCCTTCCGTGGCTTTCCAGAATAACACGCTTCTCGGCGCACCCGAAGGGCGTTTTCGCAGGTCAGGGCGGGTCTCGGGGCTTGACAAGCACCCCCATGACGTGCTGCGACCGATGTTCGAGAGGGGCTTCCCGCAGGTCGGAGGCGGTTCCGGGGTTCGACGAAACCCTTGCGCAACACCCCCGCAGCCATGATTGGATCTTGAGCTTTCACTCTTTTTCCGGTCGCGGCCCAATCGTTATTCGATCTTGGTCGAAGCTTGTCCACGATGTGACCGGGACATGGCGGACGTACCGCCGGACGGCCCCCCAGGGCCCCCGGGAGTGCGACACGGGGACCACCCCGTGAGGAGCGCATAAGTGAGGTCGATAATCTGAGACCTGACCTACCGACACGTGACTTAGGAGAAGCCGCCGCCGTGAGCCGCAGCCTTCGACGCGGCAGCATCGCCGCAATCGCCGCCATCGCCATCGCCTCGCTGTCCTCCTGCGCTGCAGGCAATACGCCGGAAACCCTGCAGATCAAGCCCGACAACGCGGCGGCAACCCTCGGGACGAACCTTCGACTGAACAACATCGTGATCGTCACCGGGGAGGGCACCTCGGGCGACTACACCGGGCCCGCCAACGTGGTCGTGAACATCGCGAACACCGCGGAGATCCCGGCCGAGCTGCAGTCCATCACCGTCGGCACCTCCGCCGCGTCCTTCGCGGACGCCGCCGGTGCCCCGCTGACCAGCATCGTCATCCCGGCCGGCGGCGCGGTGGCGATCGGCGGTCAGGGCAACCCGACCGCTGCCGTCGCCGCCGCCTCCGTCCACGTCGGCGGTTTCGCCCCCACGACCTTCACGTTCAAGGACGGCCGGAAGGTCGACGCCCAGGCCGGCGTGAGCCCGGACGGCAAGGGCCTGTACAAGGGCTTCGGCCCGACCCCCTCGGCGAGCGCCACGCCCGTCAAGAGCGGCTCCCCCGCCGCCACCGCCCCGACCTCCGGTGCCGCCACCCCCGGTGCCACCACCACTCCGGGCGCCACGGCCACCCCGGGCGCCACGGCCACCCCGGGCGCCACGGCCACCGGCGCGGCCGTCCCGGCCGGCGCCACCACCCCGGCGGTCCCGGCCGCCCACTGACGCCGTACACCGCCTCCGGCGGGCCCGCCCGGGCCTACCGGAGGCAACGCGAAGGCCCCCTCCGGCTCCGGCCGGCGGGGGCCTTCCGCGTGGGCGGAGTCCCTACGGTTTACGGCTCGAACTTGTAGCCCAGGCCGCGGACGGTGACCAGGTAGCGCGGCGCACCCGGGTCCGGCTCGATCTTGGCCCGCAGGCGCTTCACGTGGACGTCCAGGGTCTTGGTGTCGCCGACGTAGTCCGCGCCCCAGACCCGGTCGATCAGCTGCATGCGGGTGAGCACCCGGCCCGCGTTGCGCAGCAGCATCTCCAGCAGGTCGAACTCCTTGAGCGGCAGGTCGACCTTGGCGCCGTCCACGGTCACCACGTGCCGGTCCACATCCATCCGGACCGGGCCCGCCTCCAGGGCGCCCGGGCCGCCGCCGTTCTCGCCCGCGCCACCGTCCTCGCCGCGGCGGCGCAGCACCGCGCGGATCCGGGCGACCAGCTCCCGGGTGGAGTACGGCTTGGTGACGTAGTCGTCAGCGCCTATCTCCAGCCCGACGACCTTGTCGATCTCGCTGTCCTTGGCGGTCACCATGATCACCGGGACGTTGGACCGCACCCGGAGCTGGCGGCAGACCTCGGTGCCGGGCAGGCCCGGCAGCATCAGGTCGAGCAGGACGAGGTCGGCACCGTTGCGTTCGAACTGCTCCAGCGCGTCGGGGCCGGTGGCGGCGACGGCCACCTCGAAGCCCTCCTTGCGAAGCATGTACGAGAGGGCGTCGCTGAACGACTCCTCGTCCTCGACCACCAGTACTCGGGTCACGATCAGGCCTCCGGGGCAAGCTGAGGGGTTGTGTCTGACAGGTGTGGTTCCCGCTCCCGAGCGGGGAGCGAACGGTTCGTGCGGTTCGTGGTGAGGGTTCGGGGTGTCGCGGCGGGCCCGGCGGCGTCTGGCTCGTGGCCGGTCGCGTCCGGGCCGTGGCCGGTCACGTCGGGGTCGTGCTCGGTGGCGTCGGGGTCGTCGTCCGGCTCGTCGTCGACGGGCGCCAGTCCGGCGGGCAGGCGAACGGTGAAGGTCGACCCCTGTCCCTCGACGCTCCACACCGACACGGTGCCGCCGTGCGAGGCGGCGACGTGCTTGACGATGGAGAGGCCGAGGCCGGTGCCGCCGGTGGCCCGGGAGCGGGCCGGGTCGACGCGGTAGAAGCGTTCGAAGACCCGCTCGCGGTCCTTCTCGGAGATGCCGATGCCCTGGTCGGTGACGGAGATCTCGATGAGCTCGCCGTCCGCCTCGCCGAGCGCCGCGGCGCTGGAGATCCGGCGGGTGGCGATCGCCACCCGGGTGCGGGGCGGGCTGTAGTTGACGGCGTTCTCGACCAGGTTGCCGAGCGCGGCGGCGAGCTGGCCGCGGTTGCCGTGCAGGTAGAGGCCGGCGATGCCGCCCGCGGCGATGAGGATCTGCTTGGCGGCGGCCTGCTGGCGGCAGCGGTCGATCGCCTCGGCGATCAGCTCGTCCACCGCGACCGGCTCCGGGTCGACCATCAGCCGGTCGTCCTGGACCCGGGAGAGGTCGATGATCTCCTGGACGAGGCTGGCCAGCCTGGTCGCCTCGACCTGCATCCGGCCGGCGAAGCGCTGCACCGCCTCCGGGTCGTCGGACGCGTCGGCGACCGCCTCGGAGAGCAGCGACAGGGCGCCGACCGGGGTCTTGAGCTCATGGCTGACGTTGGCCACGAAGTCCCGGCGGACGGCCTCCACCCGGCGCCGCTCGGTCTGGTCCTCGACCAGCACCAGCACCAGCCGGGAGCCCAGCGGGGCGACCCGGACGGAGACCGCGAGCGGCTCGACCGCGCGGGCCGCGCCCGGACGGGGCACCTCCAGCTCGACCTGGCGGATCTCGCCGTCCCGGCGGGTGGCGCGGGCCAGCGCGAGCATCTGGTCCACGGCGACCGCGCCACCACGCACCAGGCCCATCGCGTACGCCGCCGAGCTGGCCTTGACCACCTCGTCGCCCTCGCCCAGCACGATCGCGCAGGAGCGCAGCACGGAGAGCACGGTGTCAACCCCCGGCGGCAGGGGCGGCTCGGGGTTGCCGGTGCCCAGTGCCTGGTGCCGGCTGTGGTTTCTGCCGCTGGTGCCGCTGTGCTTGCCCTTGGCCTGCTCGCGCTCGCTCCAACGGAAGGCGATGGAGGCGGTGAGGCCGACGCCGAGCCCGGCAATGGCGCAGGCAGCGGCGGCGGCCACGTTCACGTCCATGTGGCCAGCGTAAGCGCACGGCCAGGGCACTCCCCAAGGGCTGGATCAAGGCATCGACCGCACGTTGCCGAGAATTCACCTTCATGTGGCTGCCGATTCACCGTAGCGGCCGTACACCGTCGCCCTGGCGGCGGAAAGTTGGCCGGGCAGCCCGTGCGGGAGAGACCGGTGTGCCGAACAGCGGGCGCCGGCTCGGGTGTGCGCGTACGATGCGCGCCACCAGCAGCGGTCACCCGGACGCCGGAACGACGGTCGGACGGGCCGGCCGGTCGGCACCGCCACCGACACAGCTACTGAGGAGAGAACATGCGCGACGCGTACCACGAGGAACTCGATGCCATCGGCGACAACCTGGTCGAGATGGCCCGGCTGGTCGGCTCTGCCCTCGGCCGCGCCACCACTGCCCTCCTCGACGCGGACCTGGCGCTGGCGGAGAACGTGATCGCCGCCGACGAGAAGATCAACGACCTGCACCACGAGCTGGAGAACCGGGCGATCGACCTGCTCGCCCGGCAGCAGCCGGTCGCCACCGACCTGCGCATCGTCGTCACCTCGCTGCGGATGAGCGCCGACCTGGAGCGCTGTGGCGACCTGGCCCGGCACGTCGCCAAGGTCGCGCGGATGCGCTACCCCGACACGGCCGTGCCGCGCGACCTGCACTCCACCGTCCTGGAGATGGGCCAGCTCGCCCAGCGCCTGGTGGCCAAGGCCGGTCTGGTGATCGCCACCAAGGACGTCGACAAGGCCCTGGAGATGGAGCAGGACGACGACGCCATCGACACCCTGCACCGCGAGCTGCTGTCGCACCTGATCGACGAGCGCTGGCACCACGGCATCGAGACCGCCGTCGACATCACCCTGGTCGGCCGCTACTACGAGCGCTTCGCGGACCACGCGGTGTCGGTCGCCAAGCGCGTGGTGTACCTGGTGACGGGCGAGCACGTGGCCGAGTTCGTGGCCGCCACTGAGGCCGGCGCGGCGGCGGAGTGAGCTCCGTTCCGACGGCCGCTCCCCCCGAGGGGTGAGTAAACCTGTGGCGACGGTGGTGCGGGCGCACGGTTCTCCGTACGTCCCACCACTGCGCGCCCGTTGACGCTCCCTCCGTTCGGCGGTTTCACTCGAAGCATCGGGCGCCGGAGTGTGCCCGCTTCACGGAGGGAACAGCTCGATGAAGGCCAACCCGACCCGCCCGGCCCCCGCCCGCGACACCGTCGAGCCGCCCGCCCCGAAGCTGCTGCCCGTCCTCGCCGCCGGCTGCGGCTGCGGCCCGGGCTGCGGCTGCGGCTGCCAGTCCGGCGCGCCCTGCCAGTGCGGCGGCGCGGACGGCGGCTGCTGCGGCGGCCACTGACGGCCTCGGGTGCACGACCGCCGAGGGAGGCGGCCGTGCACCCGGCAGCCCCGACCGGGCCCGCGCCGGACCTCGCAACGTGACCTCGGAACGTGACGTCAGAACGTGACGTCAGAACGTGACGTCGGCGCAGGAGTAGAAGGCGTTCCCGGTGTCGGCGATCTCCCAGACCGCGACGATCACCTGGTGGCCGGTGCGCCCGCTCGGGACGGTCGCGGTGTGGCTGAGCGTACTCGGCACCTGCTTCCCGCCGTACGGGACGGTCAGGAAGGGCGTCAGCTCCAGGTCGGCCCGGGTGACCGGTCGGCTCGCGTCGTAGCCCGGCTTGGTCAGGTAGTACGTGAAGTTCGTGGTCGCGTGCCGGGCGGTGAACCTCCAGGTGAAGGTGAGCTGCCGACCCGCGGTCACCGGCGTGGTCGGCCAGGCGCCGCCGTGCGGGTCGTCCAGCTCGGCGAAGCGCGCGTTGCCGCCGGCACAGATGGTGCCGTCGGACGGGCCGCCGGCAGGGAAGCCCTTCGGACCCTCGACGCTCTGCGGCTCCCACTGGATCTCACCGCAGTCCCAGGGAACCGTGCCCGCGGCGCAGAGCGCGGCCCGGCTGGGCGGGGTCGTGATGTACCCGTGTGACGAGGCCGGGAAGGCGAAGGCGAGCGGGATCGCCAGCGCGGCGACCGCCGCCCCGACGATGTGACGTGTGCGCATGGTGCTCCTCCGTGGGGGTGGATGGAGAGTGCGCCGGGGCGCGGGCGCGCACGTGGGGGTGCGGGCCCGGACGGGGAGATCCATGGCATGCCCGCGCCTGCCCGGTGCCCTCACGGTAGGAGCCGCCGCCACTGCCCGTCAATGGTCTGAACCACTTTCAGCTCCGCCCAACTATCCTGCCCGACAAGCCGGTTGAACGAAAAAGGCCCCACCACCGGCGAACCGGTGGCGGGGCCTTCTCGTCCCCGGGCCTGCTGCTCGCCCGGTCGGACTTACTACTTCTCGCGCTTACTTCTTGCCCTGGTTCTTGACCGCCTCGATGGCCGCGGCGGCGGCGTCGGGGTCGAGGTAGCGGCCGCCCTTGGCGACGGGCTTGAAGTCGGCGTCCAG
Source organism: Kitasatospora sp. NPDC051164 (assembly GCF_044455625.1). NCBI lineage: Bacteria > Bacillati > Actinomycetota > Actinomycetes > Kitasatosporales > Streptomycetaceae > Kitasatospora > Kitasatospora sp. NPDC051164. Next base: position 28,408 of record NZ_JBITFB010000007.1, read on the forward strand.
CTCGTACACCAGCGGGATGCCGGTGGGGATGTTCAGGCCGGCGATGGCCTCGTCGGAGATGCCGTCGAGGTGCTTGACCAGCGCGCGCAGGCTGTTGCCGTGGGCGGTGACCAGGACGGTCCGGCCGGAGGCGAGGTCCGGGACGATGGCGTCGTACCAGTACGGGAGCATCCGGTCGACGACGTCCTTCAGGCACTCGGTGCGCGGACGCAGCTCGCTCGGGATCTCGGCGTAGCGGGCGTCACCGGCCTGCGAGTACTCCGAGTCGTCGGCCAGCACCGGCGGCGGGGTGTCGTACGAGCGGCGCCACAGCTGGAACTGCTCGTCGCCGAACTCGGCCAGGGTCTGGGCCTTGTCCTTGCCCTGCAGCGCGCCGTAGTGGCGCTCGTTCAGGCGCCAGCTGCGGTTGACCGGGATCCAGTGGCGGTCGGCCTTGTCCAGGGCGATCTGCGAGGTACGGATGGCGCGACGCAGGAGTGAGGTGTGCACCACATCGGGGAGCAGGCCCTCGGCGGCCAGGAGCTCGCCACCGCGAGCGGCCTCCTTCTCGCCCTTCTCGTTGAGGTCGACGTCGACCCAACCGGTGAACAGGTTCTTCTGGTTCCACTGGCTCTCGCCGTGGCGGAGCAGGATGAGTCGGTACGTCGTGTCAGCCATGGGCCCCAGCTTAGTGGAGGGCCCGAAAACCCCTGGTGGGGACCTTCGACCGCTGTGTAACGTGTGCCGCGCACATCTGCCACTTACATGCGTCGGCTGATTCGGGCCTGCCCGCGCCGCTCAGCGGACGCCTGCCCTCGGGAGCCCCCACATGCTCGACGCCGCCCGGTTCCGAAGAATGGTGAGCGAGACGGCGGGCGGCCTGCCACGCCAGTTCTGGTGGCTCTGGGTCTCGACGCTGGTCAACCGGCTCGGCGCCTTCGTGGTCACCTTCCTGGCGCTCTACCTCACCAGCAGCCGGGGGTACTCGGCCTCCTACGCGGGCCTGGTCGCCTCCCTGTTCGGCCTCGGCTCGGCGGCCTCCGCGATCGTCGCCGGGGTGCTCACCGACCGGATCGGGCGCCGCCCCACCCTGCTCGCCGCCCAGCTCGGCACCGCGCTGTTCACCGCCGTACTCGGGTTCACGGACGGCCGGGTGGCGATCGCGGTGGTCGCCTTCCTGGTGGGCTTCTGCAACAACGCCACCCGGCCGGCCATCTCGGCGATCATCGCGGACATCGTCCCGGCCGCCGACCGGGTCCGCGCCTACTCGCTGAACTTCTGGGCGATCAACCTCGGCTTCGGCCTCTCCTCGGCGGTCGCCGGCCTGATCGCCACCCACGGCTACCTCACGCTCTTCCTGCTGGACGCGCTGTCCACGGTGCTCTGCGCCGTGGTGATCTTCGTCAGGATCCCGGAGACGAAGCCCGACGAACCGGCGGCGAAGGCCGACGGGCCCGCGGTCGGCCTCGGCACGGTGTTCCGCGACCGCCGCTTCATGGCCGTGGTCGGGCTCACCCTGCTGCTCGCCCTCGTGCTCCAGCAGGGGTCGACCACCCTCGCCGTGGACATGGGCCGGTGGGGGATCACCTCCACCGAGTACGGCCTGGTCATCGGCCTGAACGGGCTGCTGATCGTGGTGCTGCAGATCCCGCTCACCCGGTGGGTCGAGAACCGCAGCCGGTCGGCCATGCTGGTCGCGGCCGCGCTGTTCATCGGCTGGGGATTCGGGCTGACGGCTCTGGCCGGGTCGTCCGCCTGGCTCTACGCCCTCACGGTGGCGGTCTGGACGGTCGGGGAGATCCTCTACACGCCGACCCTGATGGGCCTGGTCGCCGAGCTGTCGCCGACCCATGCCCGCGGGCGCTACCAGGGCGTCTACTCACTCTCCTGGTCGCTCGCCTCGTTCGTCGGCCCCGCCGTCGGCGGCGTGCTCCTGGAGCGGGCCGGCAGCGGGACGCTGTGGGGCGCGTGCGGAATCTGCGGCACGGTCGCCGCGGTCGGGTACGCGCTGCTGGGCAAGCGGACCGGCGCCGCGAAGGGCACCGGACCCGCCGGGACCGTCGTGGTGTCGGCGCCCACGGCGGAGCCCGAGAAGGCTCCGGCGGGCGCCTGAGCGTCCGCGACCGGTCCGCCGTCAGTCGGCGGGCCGGTCGCCGTCAGCCGGCGGCCGGAGCGTCGTCCGGGGCTGCGGCCTCGTCCGGGGCCTCGGCCGGGGCGGCCAGATGGGCGAAGGCGGCCAGGTTACGGGTGGACTCCCCGCGCTTGGTCCGCCACTCCCACTCGCGCCGGATCGCCGAGGCGAAGCCCAGCTCCAGCAGGGTGTTGAACGGCTCGTCCGCGTTCTCCAGCACCGTCCCGAGCAGCCGGTCCACGACCGCCGGGGTGAGCGCCTCCAGCGGCAGCCGGCCGGCCAGGTAGACGTCGCCGAGCGCGTCGATCGCGTACGCCACGCCGTACAGCTTGGTGTTGCGCTCCAGCAGGCGGCGGTAGACGGCCTCGTGGTTCTCGTCGGGGCGGCGGATCACGAAGGCGTTCACCGAGAGGGTGTGGTCGCCGACCCGCAGGGCGCAGGGGGTGCTCAGCTTCCGGGTGCCCGGGAGGGTCGCCACCAGCGTGTACGGGTCGGTGGCGGCCGGCTCCCAGGCCACCCCGGCGTCGTCCAGGGCGGTGCGCAGGAGGGTCAGGGCCTCGTCCTTGGTGCGGATTGCCATGGAGGCGACGTTACTCGGCGGTACCGGCCCGGCGCAGCCTCAGGTCGCTCGGTACGCGGCCTCAGGCCCGCCGTACGCGGCCCTCAGGTCGGTCGGCACGCGACCTCAGGCCCGCCGTACGCGGCCTCAGGTCAGCCGGCGCCGGGCGGCGGCCAGCCGACCGGCCGGGCGGGCCAGGCTGCCGGCGTACACCTCGGCGGTGGTCGCCGCGGCGGTGTCCCAGCCGAAAGCGGCCGCGTGCCGGGCCGCCGCCGCACCGCGCCGGGCCACCAGCGCCGGGTCGGTGACGTACGGCTCCAGCGCGTGCGACCAGTCCAGCGGGTCGTGGCCGCGCACCAGGCTGCCGGTCTCGCCGTCCCGCACCGCGACCGGCAGGCCGCCGACCGCGGCCGCCACGACCGGGGTGCCGCAGGCCTGCGCCTCCAGCGCGACCAGGCCGAAGGACTCGCTGTACGAGGGCATCACCAGGGCCGTCGCCGCGCGATACCACTCGGCGAGCCGCTCCTGGCCGACCGGCGGGTGGAAGCGCACCACGTCGGAGATGCCGAGCTGGGCGGCGAGCTTGTGCAGGCTCTCCGGCCGGGCCAGCCCGGTGCCGGACGGGCCGCCGACGACCGGCACCACCAGGCGCTCGCGCAGCTCGGGGCGGCGGGCCAGCAGCGCGGCGACCGCCCGCAGCAGCACGTCCGGGGCCTTGAGCGGCTGGATCCGGCCGGCGAAGAGCAGCACGGCGGCGTCCTGCGGCAGGCCCAGGCGGGCCCGGGCGGCGGCCGTTGCCTGCGCTCCGTCGGGGCGGAAGACGTCCAGGTTGACCCCGGGGTGGACGACGGCCAGCTGGTCCGGCCGGGCGGCGTAGTGCAGCGCCAGCTCGGCGGCCTCCTCGGTGGTGTTGGCGATCAGCCGGTCGGCCGCCTCCACCACCTGGGTCTCGCCGATCACCCGGGCCGCGGGCTCGGGCGTGTCGCCCTCGGCCAGCGCGGCGTTCTTGACCTTCGCCATCGTGTGCATGGTGTGCACCAGCGGCACCCCCCAGCGCTGCGCGGCCAGCCAACCGACCTGCCCGGAGAGCCAGTAGTGCGAGTGCACCAGGTCGTAGTGGCCGGGGCGGTGGCCCGCCTCCGTCCGCAGCACCCCGTGGGTGAAGGCACACAGCTGGGCCGGCAGGTCCTCCTTGACCAGGCCCTCGTACGGACCGGCGGTGACGTGGCGGACCAGCACCCCCGGGGCCAGCTCGACCGTCGGGGCGTCGTCCGAACAGATCGCCCGGGTGAACACCTCGACCTCGATATTGAGGTCGGCCAGGCGCTTCGCCAGCTCGACGATGTAGACGTTCATCCCGCCGGCGTCCCCGGTGCCGGGCTGGTGCAACGGCGAGGTGTGGACGCTCAGCATCGCTATCCGGCGCGGGCGGCGGCGGCCCGGGACGAGCGACTGGAGCCGGCCTCGCGCGGGCACGGCCGACTGGGCACGGCGTACCGACCGGGCGGGGTGCTGGATCACCTGGCTGAAGCCTCCTCTGTGCGGCCCGTCTAGGCGGTCCGCGCCGGGCCGCCCGTTGTCCGGTGTGCGCTGCCCGTGGTTGGCACACATCACCGCCAGTGTGCCAACCACGCGGGCGGCGTTCGGCATTCCCGGCCCGGCCCACGAACATCGCCGGCTCGGCGCACGGGCCTCGCCTGTCCGGCGCACGGGTCGGGCGGGCCGGCATCGTTCCAGGTCAGCACGGTGCCGCCGGCGCCCCGACTACCCTTCTGGGCATGGCTGCCTCCTTCGACCCCGCGACCGCCGCGCCCTCCCGTGGGCGGACCGGTCGCCCGGTGGGGACCGTCACCCGGGGCACCACCAACACCAACCGGCTGCGCCGGATGGACCGCTGGATCGCCCACACCCTCGGCCGCGCGCTGCGCGCCGCCGAGCTCCCTCCGGTGGCGGTGGACCTCGGCTACGGCGCCGCGCCGTGGACGGCCGTCGAGCTCGCCGCGCGGCTGCGGGCGGTGCGGCCGGACGTCCGCGTGGTCGGGATCGAGATCGAACCGGAGCGGGTCGCGGCCGCGCTGCCGTACGCCGATCCGCCACTGCTCACCTTCCGGCGCGGCGGCTTCGAAGTACCGCTGGACGGCGGCGCGCCGGCCCGGCTGATCCGGGCGGCCAACGTGCTGCGGCAGTACGACGAGGCGGCGGTGGCCGGGGTCTGGGAGCGGCTGTGCGCGCGGCTCGCCCCGGACGGACTGCTGGTCGAGGGCACCTGCGACGAGATCGGGCGACGGCACGTCTGGGTCGCGCTCGGCCCGGAGGGGCCCCGGACGGTGACCTTCGCGGCCCGGCTCCGCGGCCTGGAACAGCCCTCCGACCTCGCCGAACGGCTGCCGAAGGCGCTGATCCACCACAACGTGCCGGGGCGGCCGGTGCACGCCTTCCTGGCCGACTTCGACCGGGCCTGGGCGGCGGCCGCGCCGTACGGGGCGTTCGGGGCGCGGCAGCGCTGGGTCGCGGCCTGCACGGCGCTGGCGGGCAGCTGGCCGCTGGTGGACGCGCGCGGGCGGTGGCGGCAGGGCGAGGTCACGGTGCCCTGGTCGGCGCTCGCGCCGTAGCCGCGGGAACGGCCCTAGCCGCCCCGAGCCGCCGTGCGGGCGGTACCGGCGGCACGAGCGGTACGGGCGGTACGGGCGGTCCGGGCGGGAGCTGGTGAGCGACCCGACGCATTCACTCGAACGAGTTATCGAATATCTCTGGCGTGTTGACGCCCCGTCACGCGACGATGGACGCGACCGAGCGGCGACACCACACGCCGCTCGGTGCGCACCACGCCCAGCCCCGCCGTCAGCCGTTGTGTCGTCAGTCGTCCCGCCCGAGCAGCTCCTGTCGGGCCCGTTCGAACACCCCGTACATCTCCGACCCGAACAGCACGAACCGCACCTCCGCCAGCTCCGCGCCCGCCTCCGGGTCACCGCCGTCCAGCACCTCGGCGACGGTGCCCAGCGCGATCCGGGCCGCGTCCGCCGGCGGCCAGCCGTAGATCCCGGCCGACACGGCCGGGAAGGCCACCGTGCGCGCGCCCAGCTCCGCCGCGACGCGCAGCGACTCGCGATAGCAGGAGGCCAGCAGCTCCGCCCGCTCCTCGTACTCCTCCGCCCGATACACCGGCCCGACGGTGTGCACCACCCACCGGGCCGACAGCCGTCCGGCCGTCGTCGCCACCGCGCGCCCGGCGGGCAGCCCCTTGCCCCAGTGCGAGGCGCGCAGCCGACGGCACTCCTCAAGGACCTGCGGTCCGCCCTTGCGGTGGATCGCACCGTCGACTCCGCCGCCGCCCAGGAGGGACGAGTTCGCGGCGTTCACCACCGCGTCCACCTGCTGTTCCGTGATGTCACCCTCGACCAGGGTGATACGTGCCACCACCGTTTGCCCCCTTCTCCGCCCCGCACGGCAACCGCCGCGCCGGGCATCCCAGCCGTCATCCGAGTCCGATCACCACACCCCCACCGGCGTGGCAATAACCACAACGGCGCCGGTCGGCCAAAGAAATCCCCGGAGATCACGTTATGGTCGCGAGAAGTTCCCCGACGCACGGTGCCAGGCGGGCACTGCGGACGGACGTCGACCGTTACGCAGTCGGGGAAAGGGAGGAACCACCGATGCCCGCAACGGGAGACGGGCGGGCACCGGGTGCCGCGGACCTGCCGGGCGCCCACGGCGCCCCCGTCGGCCATGCCCGCAACCGCCTGGCCACGACCGGCCCGGCAACGGCGACTTCCCCGATACCCCACCCCCGCTCACAGGCGGCCCGGGCGGCGCACGCCGCCCACCCCTCCCACGTCGCCGAGGTGCCGCCGGGTGCAGGGCCAGGCCCAGGACCGGACAACGCCGCCGGCGCCGCGCCGCTCCGACTGCTGGTCATCGAGGACGACGCCTCGGACGCCCAGCTGATCAAGGCGGCGGTGGCCGACAGCGGCACCTCCATCGAGATCCAGTGGGCCCGCGGCCTCGACCAGGCCATCGCACTGCTGGCCTCCCCCGCGCACTCCGCCCGGCGCGGACGCTCCCGCGGCCCCGAGTTCGGCTGCGTGCTGCTCGACCTCGCCGCGCCCGCCGACCTCGCACACCCGTCCGACTCCTCCGACGGGCTGGAGGGCCTGCACGAACTGCTCCGCAGGGCCCCGCACATCCCCGTCGTGGTGCTCACCGACGCCGCCGGGGCCGAACTCGGGGCGGCCGCCGTCGCCGCCGGCGCCCAGGACTTCCTGATCAAGCACGAGACGGACGGCCCACTGCTGGCCCGCGCCCTGCGCTACGCCGTCGAACGCAAGCGCGCCGACGAATCCCAGCGCCGTCTCGTCGAGGCCGAGCTGCGCGGCCAGGAGAACGCCCGCCTCCAGCGCCACCTGCTGCCCACCCCGCTGCTGGACGGCGCCGGGCTCTCCTTCACCCGCCGCTACCGCCCCGGCCGCCGCCGTGCCCTGCTCGGCGGCGACTTCTACGACGCCGTGCGCACCGACGACGGCACCGTCCACGTCGTGATCGGCGACGTCTGCGGCCACGGCCCGGACGAGGCCGCGCTCGGCGTCGCGCTCCGGATAGCGTGGCGCACCCTGGTCTTCGCGGGCCTCACCGGCGAGGCCCTGCTCACCACCCTCCAGCACGTGCTGGAGCACGAGCGGCGCAGCGACGAGATCTTCGCGACGCTCTGCATGCTCGTCATCGGCCCGGGTGGCACCGACAGCGACCTCGACTCGCTCGGCACCGGCGAGAAGGCCCGGCTCTACCTCGCCGGGCACCCGGCCCCGCTGCTCCTCGGCCGCGACCACGAGCCGGTCAGCCTGCCCGCCGAGCTCGCCGGGCCCGCGCTCGGCCTGCTGCCGTGCCACGACGGGGAGGCTGCCTGGCCCGCCCACGAGGTCGAACTCCGGGCCGGCTGGCGGCTGTTGCTCTACACCGACGGCCTGATCGAGGGCCGGGTCGGGGCCGGGTCGCGCCGCCTGGGCCAGGACGGGCTCGCCGACCTGATCGGCGACCACCAGGCCGCCGGGCTGACCCGCGGGCGGCTCGTCGACAGCGCCATCGCCGAGGTCGAGGAGCTGAACGGCGGCGCGCTGACCGACGACGTCGCGGTACTGCTGCTGGAGCGCAACCCGGTGCAGCTGATCCTCGGCTGACGGCCGGGCAGGCTGACAGCCGAGCGGGTTGGCGGCCGAGCGGGTTGGCGGCCGAGCGGACGTGTGGGTGTGCGGATGTGCGGCGGCCCGGGCGGGGTGAACTCCCCGCCCGGGCCGTCGCGTTGTCCGCTGTCGCGCCTACCAGGGCCCGTACGGGCCGGTGTTGCTTCGGCCGCCGCCTCCGGTCAGTGCCCGGATCGCGGGGCGGACGTCCACCACGTAGACGATCGAGGCGACCAGACCGGCCAGGGTGCCGATGCCGGTGAAGAAGTTCACCCCGAACAGGAAATCCCAGCCGAAGGAGATCGCGAGGATCGCGATCCAGAACCCCTTGGTCTTCTTGTCCGCCGCCCGGTAGGCGTCCTCCCTGCGGGTGGCCGCGTCGACCAGGGCGAACAACTTGTAGGCCAGGATGGCGATCGTCGCCCACCAGATCGGGTTCAGGTAGGAAAAGGCCAGAATCTGGAGCACTCCGACCATCGCGATCTCCTCTGTCTCTCGGCTCCCGGCGTTTCGACCGCCGCCCATCCTGGCACGGCGACCGTCCGCACCGGTGTCAACGTTCCGTGGTCACCGGATGTGCCCTCCATGAAGGGCCACACTCCGTGTTGTTCACTCCGCGTTGTTACTCCGCGTCGGCGGAGGCCGCCTTCCGAGCACGGGCGGACTTCTTCGGCGCCGGCTCGGCGGCACCGTCCTCCACCAGCTCGGCCTCGACCGGCTCGACGTCGACCGGCTGCTCGGCCAGCTCGGCGGTCCCGGCCGGCGCGCTCGGGCGGGCCTTCTCCACCACGACCTTGCCGCGCTCGGCCAGCTCGTCGTACGCCTCCTTGGCCTTCACCGCCAGCTCGACCGCACGGCCCACCTGCTGCAGCGCGAAGCCCTGGGCCCGCTCCTGCAGGACCTTGAGGTCGGTGGGCAGGGCGGTGACGGCCTCGCCGACCTTGGCCGGCGCCCCGACCAGCAGCGACTGCGCCTCCTGGAGCCTGGCGGTGGCCTTCTCCTGCGTGCCCTTGCGGTCCGCTGCCAGCGCCTCGACCTTGCCCGGCACCTCGCGCAGCTTCTCGTACGCGAGGTCCCCGGCGCCGGCCAGGGCGTACAGCGGGGTCGGGTCGCTGAGGGTCTTCTTGATCTCGTCCGTGATCGGCATGATTACCGGTCCTCCCGGTGAGGGTTCTGGGTGGCTGAGTCGTCGGTCGTCGCACCGGGGGCCGGAGCGGCGTTCTCCTTGAGGAAGGCGTCGTAGACCGCGAGCAGCGCCTGCTTCTGCTGCTCGTTGATCAGCGGATCGGCCAGGATCGAGGCCCGAAGTTCCAGGCCCTCGCCCCGCCGCTCCTCCAGGATCCCGGCCTGGACGTACAGCGTCTCCGCCGAGATCCGCAGCGCCTTGGCGATCTGCTGCAGGATCTCCGCGCTCGGCTTGCGCAGCCCGCGCTCGATCTGGCTGAGGTACGGGTTGGACACGCCGGCGGCCTCCGCCAGCTGCCGCAGCGAGTACTGCGCGTTGCGGCGCTGCTCCCGGATGTACGCGCCGAGCGAGCCGACGTTGAGTGAGGCCATGCGGACAGCCTGCAGCACCCTGCTTGCAAATGCAAGCAGGGTGCTAGCGGGAGCAAAGATGTGCCCACCCGTGGGCCAAGCAGCGCGAACTCTGGCCCTCCACGCGCTCAGCCACCCGGGCGCAGGGCGTACTCGATGCGGTCGGTGCCGTCGGGCAGCTGCGCTCGAGGCGAGGGTATCGGCGGACGTGGGGGGTCCTGTCGGAGCGCAGTGGCACACTCCCCGGCATGCAGATGATCGAAGCAATCGAGACAGTTCTGAAGGCGAACCATGGCTGGTACCCGGGCGAGTTCACGCTGGCAGGGCGGCTGTTGAGCCGCGGGGGGATCGCCGTGTGCGGGCTCGACGGTGCCGAGTTCTACACGTTCCCCGTCCTCGCCGACGGGCTGCACGAGGTGTACCTGGCGTACGAGTGGGACGACGAGCGGGGAGCCACCGTCTCCGCAGTCGCGCTGGTCGCCGGCGGTACCACCCCGCAGGCGCTGGCGGGTGCGAGCTGGGAGGAGGCGTCGGACGACGTCAACATGCTGAGTGATGGCGCGTCGGCGATCTACTCCAGCACCCCGGGCAACCTGGCCATCGGCGGGGCCCTCGGCCGGACCGCCGGCTTCGCGCAGGCCGGCGACCCCCAGGCCCATGCCGTGGCCGAGTTCCGGGCGCAGCAGGAGAGCGGCTCCCGGACCCCCGTGCTCGACGTCGTCGTCGACCCGGACTGCGGCGCGAACTCCCTGGTCTTCCCCACCAGTTGCTTCACCTCGAACAGCATCCTGGTCGGTCAGGACGAGAGCGGCGCGGGCGTCGGGATCTTCTGGTCCAACTTCGACGGGTGACGTTCGACCGGTGCCGGAGCTCCCCGTCCTGCGCCAGGAATTCGAACGCGCGGCACAGCCCTGAGAAGCCTGCGGCACCGAGCCGGACCGACTGCGCAGCGACGTCCGGATGGACGACGTGGCGCTCCGGTCGGGTCCGCCCGCACTCGCCTGCCAGGGCCGGTCAGGCCAGGTGGGCGAGCAGTAGCTCGGTGAGCCGTTCGGGGGTCCGCAGCGGGAGGTAGTGGTCGGCGTCCGGGACGAGGTGGCCCCGGGCGCCGGGGATGTCGGCGGCGAGCCGCCGGGCGATCGCCGCGATCTCGGGGTGGTCCCGGTCGCCGTGGACGACCAGGGTGGGGACGGCGACCTCACCGAGGCGGGGTTCGGCGGGCCGCCCGGGCGCGCCGGTGAGGTGGCGCTCGCTGACGATGCGGCGAGCCGCGTTCTCCTCGACCATCGCCGCGATCAGCTCGCCGCCGGGCGCCGTCCGGCCCAGGGCGGCCCAGACGGACAGCTCCAGCTCGGCCAGGGCCGCCGCGTCGCCCCGTCGGCGGGCCTCGGCGTAGGCGGTCGTCTCCGGGGAGGGCGGCCAGTCGTGGCCGCTGACCGAGGCGCCGACCAGGCCGAGCGCGGTCACCCGGTCCGGATGGGCGAGGGCGAAGTCCAGCGCGGTCTCCCCGCCCATGCTGAGGCCGACCAGCGCGGCGCTCGCCAGGTCGAAGTGGTCCAGCACGGCACGCAGGTCCTCGACGTCGTCGAACGGCTGCTCCGGCTCGGTGGACCGGCCCAGGCCCCGGGCGTCGTAACGGATCACGTCGTGGTGGCGGGAGAGCTCCGGGAGGACGGCGTCCCACAGCCGGGAATCCATGCCGGAGCCGTGCAGCAGCACCACCGGGCTGCCGGCGCCGCCGTGCTCCGCCCACAACCCGCCTCCGCCGGGGGCGGGGACGTGGACCTCGGACACAGGACGACCGGTGTGCTGGCTCATCCGGCGATGCTCCCAGAGGCCCCGCAGGCAGGGGCTCGAGGACGACCTACGGGAGGCGGATGGGCATCAGGACGGAGAAGGTGCCCGCCCGGCCGGGGGTGCGGATGGCCAGCGGGACGATGGGGCCGCCGAGTTCGAGCAGGAGCTGTTCGGGCCGACCGGCGTCGAGGGCGTCGAGGAGGAAGTCCCGGTTGACGGCCAGTCGGACCTCCTCGGGGGCCGGGTCGGCGGCGACGGCCAGCCGGCCGTCCCCGGTCAGGGTGAGGACGGTGACCTCGCAGTCGGCGCCGTGCGGGCCGGAGGGCAGGGTGCGGGTGGCGCCGCTCTCGACGGCGGCGCGCAGTTCGGCGGCCGGGAGGGTGATCCGGTGCTCCGGTTCGAGCCTGGTCAGGACTCGGTGGTCGGGGTAGTCGAAGTCCAGGGCGGCGCCCTCGATCCGGTGCCCGCCCGCCTCGGCGCGGACCAGGCCGCCGCCGAGGGTGAGGGTGACCTCGTCGGTCCCCGGGCCGAGCAGGGCGCGCAGCGCGTCCACCAGCGGGGTCGGGACGATCGTGCCGGCTACCGGCTGCTCGGGCAGGTCTCCGGAGGCGGGCACCTCGGCGAAGGCCATCCGGTAGCGGTCGGTGGCGACCAGGCGCAGCACCGGGCCGTCCGGCTCGAACAGCACCCCGGCGAGGGCGGGCAGCTCGGGGTCGCCGCAGACCGCGAAGCGGACCGCGTCCAGGGCGGCGGCCAGGCCGTCGGCCGAGACGGTGAGGCTCGGGACGGTGAGGCTCGGGGCAGCGAGGCGGCGGTCGGCGGGGTCGGTGGAGTCGGCGGTCATCGGTTGCTCCCTCTGGTCGATCATCGCGTGGATCAGGGAGAGCTCGCGGCGGGCGTCGGCGAGGCCGTCCTCCAGGCGCCGCAGGTGCGCGTCGAGCACCCGGTCGGCCTCGCCGCTGCCGGGCGCGGCGCCGAGCACGGCGCGGATGCCGGCCAGCGGCAGGCCGACCCGGCGCAACCGGGCCAGCAGCCGGGCGTCAGCGAGCTGGCCGGGGCGGTACCAGCGGTAGCCGGTGTGCGGGTCGACCCAGGCGGGGGTGAGCACCTCGGCACCGTCGTAGTAGCGCAGGGTGCCGACGCCGAGGCCGCTGGCGCGGGCCAGCTCGCCGATGCTGTGCAGCTCGCTCTCCATGCCGTGACTCTGCGGGCTCGACCTGGTCGAGGGTCAAGCCCGCTCGAGGCCGCTGGGGTCGGGGGCGGGGGCGGCACCGGCGTCGGGGGCGGGGGCGAGGTCAAGGTCGGCGAGGTGGGTGAGCTTCTGCGGGTTGCGGACGGCGCGGATCGCGGAGATCAGGAGCGTGCCGTCCGGTCCCTCGACGAAGTCGAGTACGGAGACGGAGTCGACCGCGCCGTCCACGGTGATCAGCAGGCCGGGTTCGCCGTTGACCAGGACCGGGCGGGCGACAGCGCCCTCGCCCAGCTGCCGGAGCACGCCGAGGGTGAAGCGGGCCACGTTCTCGGCGCCGGTGACCGGCCGCAGCGCGGCGCGGATCACGCCGCCGCCGTCGCTCCAGGTGGTGACGTCGGGGGCGAGCAGTTCGAGCATCCGGTTGAGGTCGCCGCCGACGCAGGCCGCCAGGAACTCGTCGGTGGCGCGGCGGCGCAGCTCGGGCGGGGCGTCGTAGCGGGGCCGGCGGGCGCGGACGTGTGCCCGGGCCCGGCTGCCGACCTGGCGGCAGGCCGTCTCGGTGCGGTCCAGGGCTTCGGCGATCTCCAGGTAGGAAAAGCCGAAGGCCTCCTTGAGGACGAACACCGCCCGTTCCAGCGGGGACAGGCTCTCCAGCATCACCAGCAGGGCGAGCGAGACGGTCTCGGCGCGCTCGACGCCGTCGGTCGCGTCCGGCTCGGTGACCAGCGGCTCGGGCAGCCACGGGCCGACGTAGGACTCGCGGCGGACGGCGGCCGAGTCCAGCCGGTTGAGGGCGAGGTTGGTGACCGTACGGGCCAGGAAGCCGCCGGGGCTGGCGACCGGGCCGGTGACCCCGCTCCAGCGCAGCCAGGTGTCCTGGACCAGGTCCTCGGCGTCGGCGACGCTGCCGAGCATCCGGTAGGCGATGCCGAAGACCATCCGCCGGTGCTGCTCGAAATCGGCGAGACGGATGTCGGAGGTGTCGGTCACCTTCGGGACGTTACCGCACGGTAGGCGCCGGGGTTCGGCGCCTGATTCCCCGCCCGGTTCGGCGCCTGGTGCAACGCCCGGTTCAGCTGCGGAAAGTGTCGTAGGCGGGGGCGAGCAGGACGGCGAGGTCGCGGCCGTGCGCGGTGATGCCGGAGCGGCCGAGGCGGTGCGGCGAGGGTTCGTCCGGCTCTTCCTCCGGCGCCTCGGGGCGCAGGGCGAAGTCGCCGCGCCAGTAGGCGGCGACGTTGACCATCGTGGGCTTCGGCTCTTCGCTCATGCGTCCTCCTCGCTCATGCGTCCTCCTCGGCCACAGCGTCCTCCCGGGTGAGGGCGACCAGTTCGCGCAGTGCGTCGACCGGCAGGTCGGTGAGCCACTGTTCCCCCTCCCCCACCACCGTCTCGGCCAACGACCGTTTGGCGGCGAGGAGTTCGTCGATCCGCTCCTCGACGGTGCCGACGCAGACCAGGCGGCGGACCTGGACGTCCCGGCGCTGGCCGATCCGGAAGGCGCGGTCGGTGGCCTGCTCCTCGACCGCCGGGTTCCACCAACGGTCCAGGTGGATCACCTGGTTGGCGGCGGTCAGGTTGAGGCCGGTGCCTCCGGCCCGCAGCGAGAGCAGGAACACCCGTGGCCCGTCCGGGGACTGGAAGCGCTCGACCAGTTCCTCGCGGCGCGCCCGGGACAGGCCGCCGTGCAGGTAGAGCACCTCCTCGCCGAGCCGCCGCTCCAGGTACGGGCGGAGCATCGTGCCGAACTCGGCGTACTGGGTGAAGACCAGCGTCCGGTCGCCCTCCGCCAGCGCCTCCTCCAGCAACTCGGCCAGCCGGGCGACCTTGCCCGAGCGTTCGCCCAACGCCGAGCCGTCGTGCAGCAGTTGGGCCGGGTGGTTGCAGGCCTGCTTGAGCTTGCCGATCGCGGCCAGCACCGTGCCGCGCCGCTCCACGCCCCGGATCCCCTCGACCCGGCGCAGCAGGTCGGCGACCACGGCCTGGTAGAGGCCCGCCTGCTCGGCGGTCAGGTTGCACCAGACGGTCATCTCCTGCTTCGCGGGCAGGTCGGCCGCCACCGCCGGGTCGGACTTGAGCCGGCGCAGCACGAACGGGGCGGTGCGGCGCCGGAGTTCGGCGGTGCGTTCGGGGCTGCGGTGCAGTTCGACCGGGATCGCGTAGCGCTCCTTGAAGCGCTCGGCCGAGCCGAGCAGGCCGGGGTTGGCGAAGTCCAGGACGGCGTGCAGTTCGGAGAGCCGGTTCTCCACCGGGGTGCCGGTGAGTGCGACCCGGTGCCGGGTGACGGGCAGCGCGCGGATCGCCCGGGACTGCGCGGTGCCGGTGTTCTTGATGTGCTGGGCCTCGTCGGCGACCACCCGGCGCCAGCGGATCGCCCGCAGGGCGGCGAGGTCGCGCTGGACCAGCCCGTAGGTGGTGATGACGAGGTCCGTTTCCCGTACGGCTTCGGCGAGTTGCTCCTCGCCCAGGCGGCCGGAGCCGTGGTGGACGTACCGTCGCAGGGCGGGGGCGAAGCGTTCGGCCTCGCGCTGCCAGTTGCCGACCAGGGACATCGGGCAGACCACCAGGGTCGGGCCGGTGGCTCCGAGAGCTCTTTCGGTGGCCAGCAGGGCGAGGGTCTGGACGGTCTTGCCGAGGCCCATGTCGTCGGCCACCACGGCGCCGAGGCCGAGCCCGGACATCGTCCGCAGCCAGGCCAGTCCGCGTTCCTGGTACGGGCGCAGCACGGCCCGGAAGTCCGGCGGCAGCTCCGGGGCGGGAGCGGCGTCGGTGCGCCCGGCGAGCAGGTCGCCGAGCGGGCCGTCCGCGTGGACGGACGTCACCGGCAGTCCGGCGACCGAGGCCTGCGGGTCGAGGGCGAGCCGCAGCAGGTCCGCGGCGGTCAGCACGCCGTCGCGCCGGTCGGCGAGGAAGGCGAGCGCGGCGGCGATCTGCGCCGGGTCGGCCTCCAGCCAGGTGCCGCGCACCCGCACCAGGCCCTGCTTGGCGGCGGCCAGTTCGGCCAGCTCCTGTTCGGTGAGCGGGGCGCCGTCCGGGCCGAGCGCGGCCTGCCAGCGGAAGGCGACCACGGCGTCCCGGTCCACCTGGCTCGCGACCGCGAGCGAGCCGGGCGCGGGCGGCGTGGTGGCGCGCAGGGCGAGCCCGAGGCGGGGGCGGCGGCGCCACCAGGCGGGCAGCAGCACACCGAAGCCGCCCTCGGCGAGCGCGGGCGCGGCGGTGCGCAGGAAGTCCAGCGCGCCCGCCCGGTCCAGCGGCAGGGCGGACGGGCGGGGGCGGTGGCGCAGCCCGTCCAGGACGGGCCAGCGGTGGGCGGCGCGGGCGAGTTCGGCGACCAGGACGTCGACCGGGTCGGCGGCCTGGTCGGCGGCCTTGCGGGCGAGGGCGGCGTGCGCGGCGCCGCCCTCGTGCAGGTCGGCGGCGCGGATCAGCAGGGACGGCTCGTCCACGGCCTGGAGCAGGAACTCCAGTTGCCAGGCGTCGTCGGAGGGGCGGCCATCGGGGTCGTCGGGGTCGGGGCCGAGCGGCTCGACCAGGCGGAAGCAGAGCCGCAGCGCGGGGTCGGTGGGCTCGGCGACGGCGTACCAGGCGGCGACCCGGCGGCGCAGCTCGGCGAAGTCCTCGGGCGGGACGTCGCCGAGGAGGCCGTCGGGGGTGGTGAGGGCGTGCAGCCAGCGCTCGGCGACGGCCCCCCCGGGTGCGAACGCGGGTGCGACCCCGAGGGCGGACATGGGTGCGACCCCGGGTGCGGAAGCGGATACGGCCCCGGGTGCGGCCCCGGCCTTGACCGGAAAGGCGGGCGGGGCGGTGGCCAGGGCGGCGCGGGCCTCGGCGTCCACCAGCGCGCCCAGCACGGCGCCCAGCAGCGCCTCCCCGGTACCGGCGCCGTGCGGCCACTCCCCCAGCAGGACGGGCGGGCAGCCGGCGGCCAGTGCGGCGGCCTCGCGGCGCCCGGCCGGGGTGGGGTCCGGTCGCCAGCGGGCCTGCGGGCGGCCGTCGGCGAGGACGGGCTGTGGCAGCACCCGGCCCCGGCCGACTGTCCGCCAGGCGAGGTCGTGCACCCCGGTGAGCCAGCGCAGCGAGGGGCCGTGGACGACCTCGACGCGCCCGGCGCCGGGCAGGTCGGCGTCGGTGACGGCCCAGTGCGGGTCGAAGACCTCGCCGAGCAGCTGGGCGGCGGCCCCGGCGTCGAAGAGCAGCGCCGGTACCCGCCAGGGGGTGAGCACGGCGCCGCCGCGCGGCGGGGTGACCGGCAGGTCGGGCGAGGGCGCGGGGACGGCGCCGATGGTGGGCAGCAGCAGGGTGGCCCAGCGTTCGGGGGCCTGCCCGGCGAGCCAGCCTAGGCCCGGGCCGATGCCGCCGAGCACGATGGCCAGCTCACCGGCCGGGCAGGCGTAGGGGTGGGCGCGGGGGGCGGCCCGGTCGGGCGGGGCGGGCCGGTCCGTCGGCGGTTCGGCGGTGCCGGGGTGGGCGCGGGCGTCCTCGGCCCAGAGCGCCAGCTGCCCGTCCGTCCGCCAGAGCGCGTGCAGGACGAACATCGGGGGCCTTCCGGGC
This sequence comes from Kitasatospora sp. NPDC051164, assembly GCF_044455625.1. NCBI lineage: Bacteria > Bacillati > Actinomycetota > Actinomycetes > Kitasatosporales > Streptomycetaceae > Kitasatospora > Kitasatospora sp. NPDC051164. The sequence continues at coordinate 45,327 of NZ_JBITFB010000007.1, forward strand.
GGGTGGGAACCGGTCCTTCGCAGCCTAGTCGGGAGGGCTGACAGGCGGGTCCGCTGAGCCGTTCGGGGGATCCTCGAAGCTTGTGGTTGAAATTTGAACGAAAGAGTCCTACGCTAGAGCCAACAAGTTGAAGCCTAAACAAATGGCTTCGGACCCGAGGAGGAGCCATGGGCCTTTTCAACCGCACCAAGACCACCGACGTCCCCGCCACCACCGCCGTCCAGACGCCGGCCGGCCCCGACCTCGCCCACCTCACCGGCGACTGGGCGATCGACACCACGCACAGCGAGATCGGCTTCTCGGTGCGCCACGCCATGGTGACCAACATCAAGGGCCGCTTCACCGAGTACGACGGCAAGCTGCACCTGGACGGCAGCGCCCCGGGCAACTCCTCGGCCGAGCTGGTGATCAAGGTCGCGAGCGTCGACACCAACCAGGCCCAGCGCGACGAGCACCTGCGCACCGGTGACTTCTTCGCCACGGAGACCCACCCGGAGATCCGCTTCCGCAGCACCTCCGCCGAGCCGCTCGGCGACGACGCCTACCGGATGACCGGCGAGCTCACCATCAAGGGCACCACCCGCCCGGTCGTCCTGGACCTCGAGTACACCGGCAGCGCCACCGACGCGTACGGCGCCCAGCGGGTCGGCTTCGAGGGCAAGGCCGTCGTCGACCGCACCGACTTCGGGCTGACCTACAACGCGGCGCTGGAGACCGGCGGCGTGCTGATCGGCGAGAAGGTCAAGCTCAGCTTCGACATCTCCGCCGTCAAGGCCTCCTGACCCGGACACCCCGCGAGGCGGGCCCGAACCCGCCCCCCGTACGCCGCCCCTGCCCATCCCCCCTGGGCAGGGGCGGTTTCGTCGCCACGCTCCGTTACCCGGCGACCGGGAGCAGCGCCGCGTCCGCCTCCGGCAGCCAGCTGCCCGGCGGGCGGCGCAGCCAGCCCTCGGCCGCGCCCAGTCCGGCCGCCGCGTCGGCCAGCGCGCGCAGCCCCGGATGGCGCTCGCCGGGCCGGTGCACCAGGCTGACCAGGCTCAGCGGCACCGGATCCACCAGCGGCACGTTCACCGTGCCGGGGATCCTCGGCCCGCCGACCGTGGTCAGCATCGGATCGCCGTGCCGGGCGAGGTAGCGGGCAGTCTCGTCCACGCCCACCGGGGGGACGTACGGGTCGGCCGCCGTCAGACCGTGCTCGCGCAGCAGCCGGGCGCCGAGATCGGCCCACTCGGTGGTGGCCGGGTTGCCCGCGCAGATGTCGACGGGGTGACCGGCCAGCTCGGCCGGGCGTAGTGCCGGGCGGCCGGCCAGCGGGTGGGTGTCCGCCATCATCACCGAGATCTGCTCCAACCGCACCGGCAACTGGACGAGTTGGGCGCGCACCGGGGCGGGCAGCCCGGCGAAGCGGCCGAACGAGGCGTCCAGCCGGTGGGCCAGCAGTTCGGCGGCGGCCGCGGCGAGGCCGCCGTGGAAGCGGGCCAGCAGCTCACCCTCGGGCCAGGCGGCGCGGGCCCGTCCGAGCACCCGGTCGGCGGTTAGGTCCGGGCCGGTGACGTCGCTGTTGAGGTCGAGCAGCAGCGGCCGGGCGGCGGCTCCGGTCCCGGCCTCGGTGAGGATCTCGTCGTGCAGGGCGAGGAGTCGGCGGACCCGGGGCAGCAGCCGCTGTCCGGCCGGAGTGAGGTCGACGCTGCGGGTGGTGCGGGTGAACAGCGTGGTGCCGAGCAGCCCCTCCAGGGTCCGGATGTCCCGGCTGAGTGCCTGCTGGGCGATGTGCAGCCGCTCGGCGGCCCGGCCGAAGTGCAGGGTCTCGGCGGTCGCGACGAAGCCGCGGAGCAGGCGGGGGTGCAGGTCACGGGGCATGGGCGGCAGATTAACAACAGCGCGTTGTCAGTGCGGCGGAACAGGTGTTGGACGGCGGCCCGCCACCACGGCGAGGCTGTCGGACATCCTCCTTCTTCCTTCCCAGGAGCCCGCTTGCCCTCGCGCGCCCTCATCGCTTCCCACTCCTACTCCTACCGGCGGCTGTTCGCGGCCCCCGGCGCCCTCGCCTTCACCCTGGCCGGGCTGCTCGGCCGGCTCGCGCTGTCGATGACCGGCGTCTCGCTGGTGGTGCTGCTCTCCGAGCGGCGCGGCTCGTACGGGCTGGCCGGGACGGTCTCGGCGGCCGGGCTGGTCACCGGCGCGATCGGGATGCCACTGATCGGCCGCCTGGTGGACCGGTACGGGCAGACGCGGGTGACGGTACCGGCCGCGCTGTACAACGCCGTCCCGCTCACCGCCCTGCTGCTCTGCGTCCGGTTCGACGCACCGGACTGGACGCTGTACCTGAGCAACGCGGCCTGCGCCGCCGCGCCCAACCTCGGCGGCATGGCCCGCTCCCGCTGGGCGCACCTGTACCGGGACGACCCGGCCGCGCGACACCTGGCCAACTCCTTCGAGCAGGCGCTGGACGAACTCTGCTTCATGGCCGGGCCGGTGCTCGCGATGCTGCTCTGCACCACGCTCGCCCCGGAGGCCGGGCTGCTCACCGCCGGCACGCTCGGCACCACCGGCGCCCTGCTGTTCGCCGCCCAGCGGCGCACCGAACCGCCGCTTCCCGCTCCCTCGACGAAGGCGCGGACGTCGGCCGGGCAGCGGCACGGTTCCCCGCTGGGGGTGCCCGGGCTGCGGGTGCTGGTGCTGACCTTCCTGGCGACCGGCATGGTCTTCGGCGCGACCGAGATCACCACCGTGGCGTACGCCGACGCGCACGGGCACAAGGCGGCGGCCGGCGTGCTGCTGGCCCTTTTCGCGGCCGGATCCTGCGTGGCGGGGCTGCTGTTCGGACTGCTGACACCACGTCGGGCGCCGGGCACGCGCTTCCTGATCGGGGCGTCGGCGATGGCCGGGGTGCTGCTGCTGCCGCTCGCCGCCGGGCTGGGCGGAGCCGGCCTCGGGGTGCTCGGGCTGGGGCTGTTCGCCGCCGGCACGGCCACCGCGCCGACCATGGTGACCGGGATGACGCTGGTCCAGGAACTGCTGCCGCAGCGCCAGTTCAACGAGGGCATGGCGATGGCGGTGTCCGGCATCGTGGTCGGCATCTCGGCCGGTGCGGCGCTCGCCGGGACGCTCGCCGAACAGGCCACCCCCGGCACCGGCTACGCGCTTCCGGCCACGGCCGCCGCGCTCGCGCTGCTGATCGCGCTGGCCGGACGGCGGCACCTGACGGTGCGCAAGGCCACGGCAGCCGGGCGGGCACAGCAGGAACAGCAGGCGCTGGGGGCACAGCAGGCACAGCGGGCGCCGGAAAATTCCGAGCGCATTGTCAGTGCCTCGGTCTAACTTCGAGGCATGGCGGAAATCACCTACGTCCGAGGCGATGCCACCACGCCGCTCGGCAAGGGCGTGAAGGTGATCGCGCACATCTGCAACGACCTCGGCGGCTGGGGCAAGGGCTTCGTGCTCGCGCTCTCCAGACGCTGGCCCGAGCCCGAGTCCGCGTACAGACGCTGGCACCGGGAGCGGGCGAAGAACGACTTCGGCCTCGGCGCCCTGCAGTTGGTGCAGGTGGAGCCGTACGTCTGGGTGGCCAACCTGGTCGGCCAGCGCGGCATCCGGACCGGGCGCTCCACCGGGGTGCCGGTGCGGTACGAGGCCATCGACACCGGCCTGGCCGCTCTGGGCGACCGCGCGCTCGAACTCGGCGCCTCCGTCCACATGCCGCGGCTCGGCTGCGGACTGGCGGGCGGGCGCTGGGCGAAGGTCGAGCCGCTGGTCACCGCCCGGCTGACGGCGCGTGGTGTGCCGGTGACCGTCTACGACGTCGACTGACCGACCCCGGCTCCGGCTCGGGCCACGTCCGGTTCGGAGCCACTCCCGACCGGTCTAGGACTCCGACCGGCCCGGCCAGGCGTACACGTACTCGGGCAGCAGGAACCCGCCCGGGAAGACGCCCTCCTGTGCCCGGACCCGCACGGCGCCCTCGCGCTCGTAGAAGGCGACCGCGCGGGTGTTGTCGCGCAGCACCTCCAGGAAGAGCTCGGCCCCGGGGTGCCGCTCGGCGACGAAGACATGCGCTGCGGCCAGCAGCGCGTGGCCGATGCCGCCGCTGGTCAGGCCGGGGCGCACGTGCAGGTTGTCGATCAGCACCCGGCCGTCCGGCTGCGGGACGAGGTAGACGAAGCCGGCCGTCTCCCCGTCCCGTTCGGCGACCAGCAGCTCGGGCGTGTTCTCCGGCTCGCCGTAGTCCGCGTCCAAGCGCAGCTGCCACAGTTCGCGCCGCTGGGCGATCATCCCGTCGCCGAGCGCCTCCTCCGGGACGATGCCCCGGTAGGTGGTGCGCCAACTGCGGGCGTGCAGCTCGGCGATGGACTCGGCGTCCTGCGCGCCACCCCGCCGGATAACGGTCTGCCCTGAACTGATCATGTGACCAGCCTCCCACAGAGATGAGTTGAACATGTTCAACCGAAGCGTCTACAGTTCTGCCAAGCTTTTGAACGTGTTCGAATCACGGGGGGTGGTGCGCGTGGCACCGGGTGCGGAGGGGGCATCCGGTGCCACGAACACCGACACCGGCTGGAGCCTCGTCTCCGGCTAGGCTCGTGCCCGTGGACGACCTGGCAGCGACGAACCGAACGGACGGCGAGAACGGTGCGACCGAGGCTTCGGCCGCACCCGGCGCGGAGGGCGGGCCCATGCCCGGCGGCCGGGCGCAGCCGAAGACCGACAAGAGTGAGGCGACCCGGGCGCTGATCCTGGAGACGGCCATGCGGCTGTTCCAGGAACGGGGCTACGAGAAGACCACCATGCGCGCGATCGCCACCGAGGCGGGCGTCTCGGTGGGCAACGCCTACTACTACTTCTCGGCGAAGGAATTCCTGATCCAGGGGTTCTACGACCGGATGACCTACGACCACGCGGCCGACGCCAAACGCCGCATGGCCCACACCCGGGACTTCTCCGAGCGGCTGCAGATCGCGCTGGACTCCTGGCTCGACACGGCCGCGCCGTACCACGAGTTCTCCGCGCAGTTCTTCCGCACCGCCGCCGACCCGACCAGCTCGTTGAGCCCGTTCTCCAACGAGTCCCACCCGGCGCGGGCGACGGCCGTCGAACTGTTCCGCGAGGTCCTGCAGGGCTCGGAACTGGCGCCCAAGCTGGACGCCGAACTGGTCGAGCTACTTCCCGACGTGCTGTGGCTGCACCTGATGATCGTGGTGCTCTACTGGGTCTTCGACCGCACCCCGGACACCGAGCGGACCAGGGAGTTCGTGCGGCGCTCGACGCCGCTGGCGGCCCGGGTGATCAACCTGTCGCGCTACCGGGTCTTCCGGCCGATCGTCCGCGACGCCAAGGGTCTGATCCAGGACTTCATCCTGCCGACCATCGGCAAGACGGCGGTCAAGTAGCGCCCGAGGGAAGCGACTCGGACGCGGGGGGGGGCCGGCCCCCCCGGGGGGCCCCCCCCCCCCCCGGCGGGCGGGGCCCCCCCCCCCCCCGCCGGGCGGCGGGGGGGGGGGCCTGTGCCGGGGGACCCCCCGCCCC
>NZ_JBITFB010000007.1:50859-85058 GCF_044455625.1 Kitasatospora sp. NPDC051164
GTCTCAACCCCGAGAACACCCGCCCGCCCCCCCCCCCCCCCCCCCCGGCGCCCCCCCCCGGCCCCCCCGCCCCCCCCGGCCGGCGCCCCCCCCCCCGGGGGGGCCCCCCCCCCCCGCGTCCGGGCGGAGCCAGGCAGAGCCAGGCAGGTTCGCGTGGCTCAGAAGATGTCCGGGTTCCAGGCCTGCAGCGGGGCGCGCAGCAGCAGGTCCGCGGCGGCCGCCGCACCCGGGCGCAGCTCGGTGACCAGTGCGGCCGCAGCCAGCCTCGGGGCGGTCTCCGTGCCGAGGTAGAGAGAGCCCAACTCCGAGGCTCCGAGGGCGAGGTCGGCGTCTTCCCCGGTGCGGGTGCAGCGGCCGGTGCCGTCCGCGGCGACCTCGAGCGCCCAACGGCCGGACGCGAAGCCGAGCTTGTCATCGACCTCCAGCACCACCCGGCCGGGGGCGCCGTACGTCCGGGCGCCGAACGCGGCCTCGACGTCCAGCACCCGCAGCCAGGTGAAGTCGGAGCTCTCCTCGTGCGGGGTGGCCGCGCGCCGGTCCCGGAGCAGCAGCGGCAGCGGCTCGTCCGGGGAGGCGTTGGGCATCGCGATCCTGGCCACCCAGTCGACGGACAACAGGAAGCGCCAGAGCTCGATCGTGGTGGGCAGGTCGAGGGCGGTGAACTCCTCGACGGTGAGTGTGGAGTCGGGGTAGTCACCGTCCCACTTGCCGTCGATCCGGTAGGCCACCAGGCCGGTGACCGTGCCGTCGGCGTCCCGGTGGACGGCCGCGAACGGCTCCTTGAAGTCGAAGCCCGGCACCTGGACCTCACCGGTGGCGCGCTGCCACCACAGCTTGTCGCGGTCGATCGCGCCCGGTTGGGTGCGCCGCCAGCGCTCGTGCAGGCCGGGCCCGAGCTCGCGCACCTCCGCCATCGTCACGAGGTCGATCCGGCCGCCGGGCACGCCCGGCAGCCCCTCGCGCAGGCCCCGGGCGCGGCGCAGGTCGACGCGCAGGCCTGCGCACCGGGTGGCCGGGCCGAAGCCGAACCGGCCGTAGATGCCGTACTCGGCGGCGATCAGGATGGCGACGGCCGTGCCGCGTTCGGCGGCGGCCGCGAGGTCCCGGCGGATCATCGTGCTGAGCAGGCCCCGGCGCCGGTGGGTGGCGCTGACCGTGACGTGGCTGATGGCGTCGGCCGTGATCACGGCCCCGCCTGGGACGGTCAACTCGGCGTCGTAGCTGCGGAAGGTGGCGATCTGGCGGTCGCCGTCGAAGCCGGCCAGCATCCGGCCCGGCTCCCACTGCCGGCGGCGCACCTCCGCCGCGCTGGCCACGTGCGGACGCAGGAAGCCACAGGTCAGCGCGCGGTCCCAGGCCGCCACCTCGTCCTCGGAAACCGCCCGTACCCGAAGCCCGTTCACGGTGTCGACGGCCGTGTGATCGATGCTGTTGCCCATGGGGCCACCGTACGGCGGCCCTCCGGCAGCGGCACCTGATTAATCCGTACCCGACGTTGATCCGTACCCGACGTCAGTCCGTGCCCGACGTCAGTCCGTGCCCGCCCCGAGGTGCTTCCCCGGGACCACCACCCAGTGGTTGGTCCGCAGGACGCGGCCCGCGAAGCCCAGGTCCCGCTCGCCGAGCAGCCGGAAGCCGAGCGCCCGGCAGATCCCGTTGGACGGGCCGTTGCCCGTCCCCGGGTTGGCGTGCACCTCGCCCCAGCGGCCGTCCTCGGCGGCGGCGTCCAGCACCCGGCGGACGGCCGCCTTGGCCAGCCCGCGGCCCTGGTACTCGGGCAGCACCATCCAGCCGATCTCGGAGACCGTCCGGCCGTCTTCCTCGCCCGACCAGAGGTTGACCGTGCCCGCGACCTCGCCGTCCTCGGTGCCGTCCGGGACGATCATCCTGGCCCAGTAGCGGTCCGCCGCCGCCTCGACCACGTCCTTGCGCAGCCGCTCCTCCACCCGCTCCCGGGGCAGCGGCCCACCCAACTCGGCCATCATCACCGGGTCGCAGCGCATCCGGACGTACGCCTCGACATCCCCTGCCCGAACATCGCGCAACAGCATGACGCCTCCTCAGTACGGTCGGCTCACCACGGTCGAGCGTCCACGCTAACGCCGACCACCGACACTGGTGTGGGGGCGCCCTTCCTGCCACCATCCTCGTGCCGGTTCAGGTACGGACGATCTCCCGGGGGGAGCCATGGAGGACGAACAACTCCGCGCGTCGAAGGAGCACGGGGCCCGGAGCACCACGGCGATGGTGCTGGGCATGCTGACGGTCCTCGGCTGGGCCTGGGCGGCCTGGCTGATCCTCGCCCGGGTCGGCGGGGACTGCGGCTCGCCGGCCTTCTACGAGCCGCCCGGCTTCCACCTGCGGGAGGTCTGCGACTCCCAGGTCATCGGCCGGATCGGCGAGGCGGTCGCGGTCGCCATCCTGACGCTCCCGCTCTGCACCGCCTGGATCTGGACCTGCGTGGGACTGCGCGCCCGCCGGAAGGAACCGGACGCCCTGCTCGACCGGTAGCCTGCGGGCGGCCGGGGCTCACGGCCGGCCCTCACGCCCCGAGTTCACGACCGGGCCTCACGACCCGAGCGTGTAGGTTCCACTCGTGATCTTCATTCGACTTCAGTGTGATCTGGGCCGTTGGAGCTTGTCCCAGTGATCTTGCGCGGCTTTTGACCCATCGTCTTTGCGTTTCCCTCGTCAGCGGAGCAGGTGCGCCACGGCCTGCTCGCGCTCCATCGGAGCTGTTCAGCCGTACGGTCACGCCGAACTGACGACGCCTTAACACTTGAGAACATCGACAACCCCCTTTATGATCATGATTGTATGACTATCCTCGCGACCATGGTCGAACATGGAACAGGATGCTTCTGGAGCTACGCGCATCGCGACAATGAATTTGATCATGGTCGCATCCTGCGCTTGGCTGATTTAATCAAGCGGGAATACGTTATGCGGACCCAGCGGGAGCTGGAGCTATTCACCGACCGCACGCATATTAGCTGGGGCGAGGACTGGCGCGACCGACTTGACTCCGGATTGCATAAAACGACGTTCTTCATTCCAATCATCACCCCAGGGTACTTCAGGAGTGTCGAATGTCGGCGCGAGCTCCTGACATTTTCTGCAAATTCCACTAGCCTCGGCATCCAGCAGCTCGTTCTCCCAATCCTTTATGTCGATACGCCGGAGCTCGATCTGGAGGATTCGCTCAACGAGGCAGTTTCTCTAGTCAAGCGCATGCAATGGGAGGACTGGCGACAGCTTCGGTTCGACGCCGAGGATTCTCCCAGCCACCGAAGGGGCGTCTCGCGGATCGTCAACAGGCTGATGGAGATCACGGCACAGGTAGAATCGCAGCAGGCCCACGCCCATCCTGGCGACTTGATGGACATCGATGACCTGGGGCCCAGCACCGTGGACACGGTTGCGGCGCTAGAGAAGGCGATTGCGCAATGGGGGGGATCTTTAATGCCATCAGTGAAATCATGGATCAGATCACCAACGCCAGTGATTTGATCCCGGAAGCAGTTAATCCCGCAAATCTCGATCTGAGTGCGGGCGCCGCCGTGGCCAAAATCGCCGCCCTTCAGAGCTTTGCGGATATGATCTCCAGCCCTGCCCAGCAGATGTTCGATCTGGCCAGCCGGTTCGCGTCCGAGGTGATCAGCCTGGATCCTGGCGTTCTGGCGGTCGTGCGAGCCGCAGAGTCCGGGACGGCGGAAGACTTCGTGGATTACTGCTGCGATCTCGTCCTGACCATTACACCTAAACTCCGCCACAATGTTGAGGTCGTCAAGAATTACGGCCAAGGGATGAGCATACTCCCCCGCGCGAGCCAGGTCCTACGTCCGCCCGTTGCCAAGGTAGCCGCCGCAATTCAGCAGATGGCCGACGGGTTCGAACGGATGGAGGACTGGGAGCGGCGCATCACCGCCACTGGTCGGAGCCGACCGAAGCTTCCCGATATGGACGAGTAACTTGCTTGGTCAGGTCCTTCTGCGCAGGGCGCCGCCACCGTGTGATCCCGGTCCCAGCTTCGGCCCAAGTTGAGCCTGACCGGTCGGTTTGGCATCTCCGCGTTGACGGGGCGGGCGGGCCGCCCGGCGGGCGGTCTCGTGGACAGTGGCGCCTCGTCCGGCTGGGGTGAGTTGGTAATAGGTGCGGCGGTGCCCAGCATGGGTACGTGTTCCCATTCCAGGTCGTGCCAGAGTCCGTCGGCCGGTTCCTGGAAGTGGACCATCCGCACCTCCTCGTCGTTCACGCGGATCGGCCACTTGCCAGCATGGATCCCGCCGTAGGGACTGGTCTGGTTGCGGTGCCCGTCCAGGGCGGGCTCGTTGTAGATCAGCCCGTTCACTTCGACGCCGTAGTGCTGGATCGTCCGCCAAGCGACCCGGTGGAACTCCAGCGCCGTGTCGGGTCGGGCGGGCAACCGCAGGCGCCCCGCCTTGCCGATGCCGACGGTGAACATCTCGTTCGGCGACAGCGGCAGGCCCGGCCCCTCCGGGACGGTGAGCCCGTCGTGCTTGCCGGCCTGGTGGACGGCGACGATCCAGTCCCGGATCACGTCCTCCAGCTCGTGCAGCAACAGGAACGCCTTCCCTTCCAGCCCGATCCCCCGGCTGTGCAGGTCCGGCCCCTTGTAGGCGGGCAGGTGCTGGATCAGCCCCTCGCGCAGGGACTTGAAGACCGCTCGACGGTGGGTTTGTCGGTCGGCTTCCTCGGCTGAGCGGGCTGGATGGAGATGCCCAACCGCGCGCAGGCCCCGATGCCGTGCGCCGACAAGAACGCCTTCCCGTGATCGCCGACCAGCGTCTCCAGCAGGCACCAGGATTCCTCGGCCTCGTGCTCGGTGAACACCAGCCGCTGCGGGACTCCGTGTGCAGAGTCCAACACGGCGCAGCCGCCGCTGCGGCCGGTGATCGCCTCGAATAGCACGCCAGCGACATCGACTGCCTTGGTGGACATCGGTGTGACCCACAGCCCCAGAATCTGCCGGTCGAATAGATCCTGGGCGACCGTCAACTGGGCTGGAAGCCACCGGCAGGTCGCCGGCTCCGTTGCGAACACGTCCAGGTCCTGGGTGTCCAGGATCAGGTACTCGCCCGGGCGGGTCGCCCGCAGCCGGCCGTAGGTACCCTGAGGCCGGGTGGCGATGGACCGGCGGCCCTTCGCCGAGCCGGACACCGCGTTGCGGCCCTTGGTCAGTTCTTCCAACCGCCGGTAGGCCGTGGTCTTCGGCGGAATCTCGACAACTCCTTCCCCCATGCTCGCGCTCCAAGCGCTCCGCAGCCCGCATCAGCACGGCACTTCGGCTCGGTGTCGATGCGTCCACCCCGGCCGCCAACTCCGCCAGTACCGCGGCATCCCAACGCGGATCGACCGATCGGCGGTGCCCGACCCGTTTCCGGTCGTCTGCTGAGGACCACACCTCGAAGTCCCAGCCCCGATCCTGGACCAGGCGCTCGGTCCACGCGAACTGCCTGGCAACCTTCGGATCGTCAAGGCGATGCGCGGCCTTGACGTCTACCACGGCCACAGGGCCGTCAGCGCGGCCGAGAAGCAGGTCGGGGACGTGCCGCCGCTTGCGGCTGCCATCGGACCACTCAAGCCAGAACGGCTGAGCAGCGATCGACACGACCCGCGGGTCACGGTCGGTGAGAAGGATCCGAGCCAGCTCCAGCCGGCTCTCTTAGACCACATGCCCACCCGTCGTCGCCGACCAGTACCAACCCGAGTAGCACTGCCGACCCGCGAACCAGCGCATCTCCCGCACTGGCAGACCCGCCAGCACCTCGTCGATGGACACCCGATCCAACGAGGTGTCCACGAAGGCGCCATTCCCCCGACGGTAACGCACCGTCACTTTCGAAGCCGGCGGCACAGGCGTACCTTCGGTGATTAGAACATCAGACCAGTCATTCATGGCGCGACCATCTCCCTCCCGCCGGGCCTGGACAGGGTGAACCGGCCTCAGTTCACCCGTGATGATGAAGAATCATGGAATCGGGAGGCGCTACTGTCGGACCGCCTACTCGGCGTCTCACTGATCTTGCGCATGCGCAATTTGGGCGCAGAATCAGTGGGAAAGCGCAAAGCGAAGTGGGAACCTACAGCCGGCCGGGCCTCACGGCCGGGCGTAGAAGTCCGGGGTGCCCATGATCCAGAGGCTGGCCTGCTTGATCGGCATGCCCGCGCGCGGGGCCTCGATCATCTGGTCGTCGCCGATGTAGAGCCCGACGTGGTAGATGTCGGCGGCGCGTCCGGTGTCCGTCCAGAACACCAGGTCCCCGGGGCGCAGCTGGCGGTAGCCGATCCGGGTGCTCTGGGCGTACTGGTCGGCGGCGAAGTGGTTGAGCGGCCGGCCGCCCTCGCGCCAGGCCATCATGGTCAGCCCCGAGCAGTCGTAGCCGGCCGGGCCCTCGCCGCCCCAGATGTAGGGCAGGCCGATCTTGGACTTGGCGAAGGCGACCGCGGCGGCCGCGCCCTCGGCGGACCACGGGCGCGCGGCGGGCGGTACGGCGGCGGCGGCGGTGGAGGCCGCCGCGGCTTCGGCGGCCTCGGCCTCCCGGGCGGCCTGCTCGGCGGCAGCGCGGGCGGCGGCCTCGGCCTCGCGGGCTGCGATCGCCTCCAGGGCCTCGCGGCGCTTGCGCTCCAGCTCGACGGTGGTGTTCCGGGCGGCGGCCAGTTCGGTGAGCAGTTGCTCGCGGTGCCGGGTGGCGGCGGCCACCTCGCCCTGCTGGGCGGCCAGCCGCTGCTCGGCCCGTGCCCTGGCCGCACCGACTTCGGCGGCAGCCTTCTCGGCGGTCCCGGTGGCGGTGCGGGCGGCCGCGGAGGCGGTGCGGGCGGCGGCGGCGGTGGAGGTGGCGGCGTCCAGGATCTGCCGGGTTCGCTCGCTGACCTGGCGGACCGCGGCGGCGCGGTCGCCCGCCTCGCGCGGGCCGTGGGCGCCGAGCAGCGCGTTGAGCGCGGACAGTTCGGCGCCTGCGCCCTGGCGGTACGTTTCGGCGGCGAGCCGGGCCGCGTCCTCGGCGGCGGCCGACCGTTCGGCCTCGGCGGCGGTGGCGCGCCGCACGGCGGCGCCCTCCTCGGCGCGGGCCCGGGTGAGGGCGAGCTGGGCGCCGTTGTAGGCCTCGACGGCCTGTTCGGCGCCGCGTCCGGCCCTGTCCAGCTCGGTCCGGGCGGCGGTGAGCGCGGCTTCCAGGGCGGCGGTCGAGGAGGCCTTCCGCTCGGCCTCGGCCCGGGCGCGGTCGATGTCCTCGGTGCTCGGGTACGGCTCCTCGCCGCGGGTCCGGCCGAGCGCCGGTTCACCGACAGCCGGTTCGCGGCCGTCCGGTTCGCGGCTGGCTTGTTCGGTCGTCGCCGGTTCGCCGCCCAGCGGTTCGCCGGTCGACGGGGCGGCCTGGGCGGCTTGGGCGGCGGGGAGCAGCCCGAGCAGGGCGGTGAGCGACAACAGGAGGGTCGGCAGGAGCCTGCGCGCCACGCGACATCCCTTCTCACGGGTCCGGAGGGGACGGCGGCGGACGGCGCGCGGCGCACGGGCAGGCGGTGGCCGGGCGGCGGGAAGTCCGGACGAATCATCCCATCACGCGACAGAACGGTCACATGGCGCTCATATTCTCAATTCCGGCGGCCTTCAGACCCGGAAAGCGCTCCGCCGGTCGAGTGACCATCAGATGATCCGACCAGGATTCAGCTCCGGCCGGATGCAGGGGGCATGCGAACTACCGGCGGATCCGGCGGGTGTGCGTCCGCAGCCGGGGGTGTCGCTCGGGCCGGCGCTCCAGCCCGGTCGGGCCGACGGCATAGGTCCGGCTGCGCCCGGCCCGGACCGTACGGCGGCGCTGCCGCGCCCGGTGGGAGCGGCCCGGGCCGGCCGCATACGCCGGGCCGTCCGCGGTCGTGGACTTGGCCGTCGCCCCGGCGGCGGCCGCCGAGCGGCGGTCGGCCAGCCGGGCCTGACGGCGGGCCAGCGCCCGGGCGGCGTGCGCGTCGAGGTGGGCGCTGGCCCGGGCGGCCATCCGCTCGGCGACCCGGTGGGCGGCGGGATGGTTGGCGGCCACCTTGTCGGGGGCGCCGGCGATCAGGTCGAAGAGCCAGGTGCGGGCCCGGTCGGCGCGCCGGTGCAGCAGGCGCTCGCGCCGCAGCGCACGCGCCCGGCGCCGGGGGCGCGTGGAGTAGCGCCAGCGGGCCCAGGGGCTGCTCGGGCGGGCCAGCCGGATCGCGCCGATCCAGGACAGGCCGGGAACCATGATCCCGAGCAGCCCGGTCCAGACCTTGCCCTTGAGCAGGGTGATCACCGAGGCCAGCGCGTTCACCGAGATCACCGTGATCAGGCCCCACCTGGTCTCCTCGCCGGGCAGCGCGCCGAACGGCACGTACCCGATCAGCAGCAGGGCGGTGAACAGGATCCCGAAGATCACCGCATCTACCGACTTGCGGCCCTGCTCGCCCCAGTACACGTCGTCCAGGTGCAGGATCAGCGCGAACTCGTCCAGCACCAGGCCGCAGCCGATACCGAAGGCCAGCCCGAACCAGTCCATCCACGGCTGGCCGCCGTAGGTGGCGAACACCCCGATGCCGCCGAGCAGCAGGAAGCCCAGGCCGAACACCATGTGGTGGATGTGCAGGCCGCCGGGGGTCACGTTGCCGGGCCACCAGCGCACCTGGGCGCGGATCATCCGGACGCTGAACCGGATGAAGACGAAGGACGTGATGAAGCCGACCAGCAGCAGGAACAGCGGTTGCTTCTGCGCGTTGACGATGTGCTCGCGGTAGCTGTCCAGCAGTGTGGTCATGCGTCTTACCTTCGTTCCTGGTCCTGCGTGCAGCCTGCCGTGACATGGCCCGGGGCCCAATACGGGTCCAACACGGGTCAACGCGCGGTCAGAACCCTCGGGTGCGCTTGGCCGCCCGGCGCGGCACCGCCGGGTAGAGCGACGGGAGCTCGGCACCGACCGGCAGCTTCAGGAACAGCCGTGCTATCTCCCCACCGAGGTTCACCCCGACCGCCAGCGCCATCGCGATCGCCGCCGCCCGGAAGACCGACACCAGGCCGGCGCTGGAATGCCCCTGGGCGAAGGCGAGCATCCCGAGGTAGAGCGCCGAACCCGGCATCAGCGGGCCGATCGCGGCGGTCACGTACGGCAGCGCCGAACCGTTGCGGAAGCGCGCCATCAGCTGGCCGAAGAGGCCGACCAGGCCGGCCGCCACCCCGGTCGCCGCGATCGGGTTGACGCCCGCGTTGTAGACCAGCGCGCCGTAGCTGGCCCAGCCGATGCCGCTGTTCGCCGTGACCAGGGCGAGCGTGCGGCGGTCGGTCTGCAGCAGCGTCGCGAAGGCCAGGGTCAGCAGCATCGCGGCGACCAGCTGGACCGGCGGGGTACTGGTCCCCGCCAGGCTCTCGTCCGGCCGCAGCTTCGCCTCGGCGCCGACGCCCAGGTAGAGGATCACCATGACGCCTATCACGATGCCCGCGACCAGGTAGATCACTTCCAGCAGGCGGGCCGCGGCGGTGATGTAGAAGCCGGTCAGGCCGTCCTGGACGGCGGCCACCAGGGCACGCCCGGGCAGCAGGGCGAACAGGCCGCCGGTGATCACGACCGAGCCGCGCAGGCCCAAGTCGTTGAAGGACAGGATGATCCCGGAGGCGGCGGCCGGCATCGCGGCCGCCACGAACTGGTAGAACTCCGGCAGCCGACGCCGGGCCAGCCCGGAGGCCAGCCGGTCGCCGAGGACGGCCGCGATGAAGGCGCTGGCGAAGACCAGCCAGGCCTTGTCGTCGATCTGCCCGCCGACCAGGAAGGTCGCCGCGCCGGCCAGCAGACCGGTGGTCAGGGCGAGCAGCCAGGCCGGGTACGGGTGCCGGTTGCGGCGGATCAGGGCGAGCCGGCGGTAGGCGTCGTTGACCGACACCTTCTCCGCGGTGATGTCCGCGACCAGCTCGTACACCGCGTTCAGCCGGGTGTAGTCGGAGGTGCGGCGGCGCACCACGCGGTCGGCGGTGACCGGCGGCTCGACCAGCGAGGGCTGGTGCGAGATGCCGATCAGGGTGAAGGTCACCTGCGGCTCGCAGCGGTCCAGCCGGTAGGCGTGCGCGATGCCGAGCATCGCCGCCTCGACGTCCTCGGCGGCTTCGCCGCTGGCCAGCAGCAGCTCGCCGATGCGCAGGGTCAGGTCGAGGATGCGGGGGACGTTGCGGGCGGCACCGGCGGAGGGGTGCATCTCGCGGGCGGTCCGCTCGAACGCGGGGCGCTCGAACATCGGGGTGCGCAGCAGGGTGCGCATCCGGTCCGGCCACGGCGCCTCACCGGGGGCGCCGGGGGTCAGGTCCGCGACCGGGATGCCGGCGGGCGGGGTGTAGCCGGCTGCCCGCCACTCCTCGGGGGTGAGGGTGTCCTCGGCGACCGAACGGCGACGGACCGGGCGGACGCTCCCGGTGCCCGCGTCCCGGGGGCCCGCGTCCTGAGGGCCCGCGTCCTGAGGACGCGCGTCGACGGTGAGCTCGGGGTGCGGATCGGTCCGGGGCTCGGGGAGCGGCTCGCGCTCGGGGAGCGGCTCGCGCTCGGGGAGCGGCTCGCGCTCGGGGAGCGGCTCGGGCTCGGGGAGCGGCTCGGGCTCGGGCGTCAGCAGGCCCTTGGTCTCCGGGACGGGCAGGACGAACGGGACGACGATGGTGGGATCGACGGGCGGGGCGGGGTGCCCGAGCAGGCCCTCGGTGGGCGGGGCCTCGGAGGGGTGCACCGGCTTCGGGGGTGTCTGCCGCACCCGGCGGACTGCCCGGCCTCCCCTCGCCCGCTTGCCCGCACCCGGTCGGCCCCGCTTAGGCACTTCCGCTCCTTGCCGCCCCTGGTGGCCGCCGGCCACCGCTCGATCTCGGGTTACACCATGCCTGATCGAACAGCCTGACGCACATGTACGCGACGTCCCACGGCTTGGGCGGCGGGCGCCTACCCGGCGCGGTTGCGGGTGGCGGGAACCTCGCCGGACCGGCGGGCCCGCAGCAGTTCGACCACCACCGGGATCACCGAGACCAGCACGATGGCGACCAGGATCGCCTCGATGTTGTCCCGGACGAACGGGATCTGCCCCAGGAAGTAGCCGAGCACGGTGACCCCGCCGCCCCACAGCACGCCGCCGACCAGGTTGAAGACCACGAAGGTGCGGTAGTTCATCCTGCTCACGCCGGCGACGATCGGCGTGAAGGTCCGCACGATCGGAACGAAGCGGGCCAGCACGATCGCCTTGGGCCCGTGCCGGTCGAAGAAGGCGGCGGCCTTCTCGACGTTCTCCTGCCGGAAGATCCGGGAGTCGGGGCGGCGGAACAGGCTCGGCCCGACCTTGCGGCCGAAGAGGTAGCCGACCTGGTCCCCCGCCACCGCCGCGGTCACGATCAGCGCGCAGACCACCCAGAGCGGCTGGTGCAGGTAGGTGCCGCCGGCCACCAGCAGGCCGGTGGTGAACAGCAGCGAGTCGCCGGGCAGGAAGAAGCCGATCAACAGGCCGGACTCGGCGAAGACGATGGCCAGGATGCCGAGCGGACCGAAGGTGGAGATCAGGGTGGTCGGGTCGAGCCAGGACGGGCCGAGGGCGAGGCTGGTCACGGTGCGGGCACTCCCGGAGGTCGGGTCTTGGTCATGAAAAAGTAAAGCATTGACAAAGACTCGACCGGGAGTGGAAAGGTTCCCCCGGCCCGCGTCGGGCCGGGGGCGGTCGTACCGGAGCGGTCAGAGGCCGTAGCGCTCCACGATCTCCTCGTGTCGGGCGAGGTCCGCGCCGGCGGCCTCGGCCAGGGCCGGCCAGGCGAGCGGGTGCGGCCAGCCGCCGGTCAGCCGGTGCAGCAGCGCGTCCGCCTCGGCGGCCGAGGCGACCGGCGGCACCCCGAGTGCCGCGTAGATGCCGGGCAGCGTCTCGTCCTCGTCGGCCGGGTCGGTGATCCGGTACTGCTCCCCGCTGTACGCCCAGACCGCGTAGCCGGCCTCCTGCAGCCGCTCGCGCAGGGTGCCCCACGGTTCGTCGCCGGGCCAGCCGCCGTCGATCCAGTAGGTGGTGTACCCCGCCGGGTCGAGCAGGGTGAGCATTTCGAACACCGGTCGCCAGCGCCGCCGCTCCTCCTCGGGGGCGTCCTCGGCCGGCGGGCCCTCCAGCAGCGCCGGGGAGAAGACCACCACGTCGCCGTGGTTGAGCGTCAGGTCGTCGCCGAGCACCGGCAGGACACGGGCGGTGGCCGGTCCGGTCCGGATGGCGGGCAGGTCGGCCGTCGCGCCGTTGGTGCGGGTGGCCCGGATGGTGACCAGCTGCCACTCCTCGTCCACCGGGCCCTCGGGCTCGTCGAACCCGATGCCGAGCAGCGCGCCGGTGGAGCGGACCACCGCCCAGTCCCGGTTGGCGCTGGCCGCGGTGATCAGGTGCCAGAGGTCGGGTTCCCGGACCGTCCGATGGTCCTCCTCGTCCGAGGCCTTCGCGGCCGGGGCCGCGGCCGACGGGCCCTCCGCTTCCGAGGCCTCCGCGTCCGGAGTGGGCTCGGCGGGCAGCGCGCTCTCCAGCAGCTCCTGGTAGAGCCGCTGCGCGGTGGCGTGGTCGCCCAGCTCGGTGGCGGCGCGGGCGGCGAGGCGGCGGGTGTTGAGCACCTCGTCGTCGAGCGCGAGGATCGCCTCGCACTGCTCCAGCACCTCGCTCCAGCGGCTCTCGGCGGCGGCCCAGCGGGCGCGTATCCAGTGCCCGTCGGCCGGGGCCGTGAGAGACAGCCGGTCGGCGAGGCGGCGCACGCCCTCGGCGTCCCGGGCGTCGATCAGCAGCTCGCCGAGCGTGCCGGTCAGCTCGCCGGCCCCCGGGTCGGCCTCCAGCCGCTGCCACAGCAGGTCGGCCGCGGCCCGGGCGTGGCCCAGCCCGCCCAGCACGGTGGCCAGGAGCACCGTCAGCCCGGTGGCGCCGGCCGGCTCACCCCGGTACCGGTCCAGGGCCACGGAGAGCAGGTCGGCGCCGGCCTCGAAGGGCACCTCGGCCTCGGCCAGGTACGCCGTCAGTTCGCCCGGCGGGACGGGCAGCGCCGGCTCCGGCAGCGCCTCGGCGGCCGCGCGCAGTGCGGCGATCTCCTCGGCCACACCATCGGTGCGGCGCAGCCGGGTGAGCTTGCGCGCCCCGGTCGCAGCGAGGGTCAGCGCCACCGTGCGGGCGCCGCGGGCGAGGGCGAGCCGGCCCGCCGCCAGCAGCAGGTCCACGCACGGGCGGTGCGCGCCGGCGCCGTCCAGGTAGCCGACCCAGCCGGCCAGCACGGCGCCCAGTTCGGCGTCGTTCTCCCATGCGCCGGCCGCGACCAGCAGCTCGACCGTCTGTGTCCAGGCGGGCCGCAGGTCGGCGTGGAGCTCGGCCTCGGCCCGGTCGGGGAGCAGGGCGAGCGCCTCCTCCGTCCGGCCGAGCGCGGCGAGCGCGCGGGCCCGCAGCAGGGCACCCCAGCGCTGGTCGCGCTCGTCGAGCCGGTGCCCCTGCGCCTGCTCGGCCCGCTCGGCGGTGTCCAGCAGCTCCAGCACCTCCTCGTACCGGCCCAGCAGGTGCAGGGTGCCGGCCCGGGCCTGGTGGAAGCGGAGCGAGACCCGCTGACCGGCCGCGCGCATCCGGTTGGCGGCGGTGTCCAGGTGGTCGAGCGCCTCGGCCGCCCGGCCGTCGTCCTCCAGGGCGTCGGAGTACTCGCGGGAGAGGCAGTCGTAGCAGGCGCGGCCGGGCTCGATCCGGTCGAGCGTCTCGCCGACCACCTCGAGCCGCTCCGTCACGTACCCGGGCCCGTCGACCCGGGCGTGGCAGATCGCGAAGTCCTGCACCACGCAGACGGACTGCGGGCAGCCGACGGTCTCCTCCCGGTGGGCGAACTCCAGCAGGTCGATCGCCTCGGGCATGACCGCCTCGCCCTGCTGGCGCTTGTTCAGCAGGTTCTGCATCCGCCAGTGCCGCAGGTAGACCTCGACCCAGGGCAGGTCGAGCGACCGCGCGGCGGCGAGGGCCTCCGGGTAGAGCGCGTCCAGCTGGTCGTTGCGGCCCTCGGTGGCGTGCTCGGGCAGGTCGACGATGGCCTCGGCCAGCCGGTGGTGACCGGCCTCGACCAACTGCCGGTGGGCGTCGCGCACCCAGGACCAGATGTCGGTGGTCATGCTTCATCCCTCTGCGTCGTGCTGATGAGTTGTCTACCGCGGACCACTGACAATCCGTCCGTCACGCTTCGCCGGTCACGCTTCGTCCGTCACGCTTCGTCGGACAGGGCGCCGGGGCTGTCCGGGACGTCCGGCAGCCCGGCCGGGACGGCGGAGGTCAGGGCGGACACCGCGGTGCCGACGCCGGTCAGCGCGGCGGTGAGGTCGCCCTCGGCGGGACCGGAGGAGGCCGCGGCCATGATCACCTTGAGCGAGCGGAGCAGCCCGGCGGCGGTGGCGCTGCCGGTGTGTCCGGTGCGGTAGGCGGTGAGCAGGTCCTGGACGGCCGGGCACGCCAGGTTGAGGTAGAGCCGGGCCCTGACCTCGCCGTCGGTGCGGGCGGTGAAGGCGCGGGCCAGCCGCAGCGCGGCGGACGGGATCCGGGCGTCCGCCTGGTCGTCCTCGATCCGGGCCTTCAGCTCGGCCTCGCGGTCCGGGACCAGCACCAGCGGCAGGCCGGGCGGGTCGAAGCGGGCCGGGACGAGCTGCTCGCCCTGGTCGGCGAGGGCGCCGGCCAGCCAGGCCGCCTCCCCCTCCGGCAGCGGCCGCTCCGGGTCGCGGAACAGCTCGCGGTTGCCCTGCTCGCTGCCCAGCTCGACCAGTCGGCAGCCGCGCAGCTGCGCGTAGCGGCGCAGGAAGGGCAGCACGGCGTAGCGGTCGCCGCGCGCGATCGGCACCCGCATGGCCCGGTACAGCATTTCCTCGAAGCCGCCACCGCTGCCGAGCGCGACGTGCACCGCTCCCCCTCCGGCGGCGCGCAGCGCTCCGGCGGTGAGGTCGCCCTGCGAGGTGGGCACCGGGACGTCGTCGGCGAGCAGGGTGAACAGCCGCTCGTCGCAGAGCGCGGCGCCGAGCAGGTCCTGGCCGTGCCGGGTGAGGATGCGGCGCCAGGCGGCGGGTCGCAGCCGGGCCGTCTCGTACAGGCCGTCCACGATGGCGTCGGTGAGGGCCTTCTGGAGCGCGCGGTAGTGCTCGTCGCGTTGGAGGTCCTCGCGGCTGGCGGTGGGGGTGAGCCGGCTGGACTCGACCACCCCGCCGATGAACCCGGCCCAGCTGGGCAGCAGGTCGCGGGCGTCCTCGGCGAGCAGCATGCCGCGCAGGTAGACGGCGAGGTCGCGGTTGTCGCTGCTGCCGTAGGTGCCGCCGTCCTGGACCCAGAGCAGGCCGATCGCGTCGGTGCCGCCGTCGACCGGCTGGACCGGGAAGGCGGTGAGCGGCTCGAAGCGGCGGCCGAAGGCGGTGGCGAAGCGCATCCGGGCGGCGTGCCGGTCGCCCTCCACCCGTTGGCGCCAGGGCACCTCGACGGAGTTGACGGGCTGCTCGTCGTCGCCGACGTAGACCGGGATCGGGAGCAGCACGCAGTACCGGGCGAGGACTTCGCGCAGCGTGGGCTCGTCGGCGAGGTGGGCGTGCTCGGCCTTGAGCGCCAGCTCGACCACGGTGCCCGGGCGGGGCCGGGCGGGCACCGGCTCGACCCGGTACTGCTCGCCGCCGCGGCTGCGGTAGCGGTGGCCGAGCCGCGGCTCGCGGTGCGAGGTGGTGGTGACGGTGACCTCGTCGGCGATGGAGAAGGCGGACAGGAAGCCCAGCCCGAAGGCGCCGATCAGCTCCTGGTTGCCGGTCAGTTCGCGCAGCATGCGGGTGTAGCCGGTGCCGACGGTGGCGAGGTAGGAGTGGATCTCGGGCTCGGTGAGTCCGGCCCCGGTGTCCTCGATGGAGACGGTGCGCCGGGCGGCGTCGGCGCGCACCCGGATCAGCGGGCGGTGGTCGCCCTCCGGGTCCTCCAGGAGCCGGCGGGTGTGCGAGTCGTGCGCGTTCTGGACGAGTTCGCGCAGGGCGACCAGCGGGGTGGAGTAGAGGTGGGTGGCGAGGACGTTCACCAGGCCGCCGAGATCGACCTCGGTCGTCCGCAGTTCCTCGACGGGGGTGGGCTCGAGCGGGGCACCTTCAGACATGGGTCCCCAGTGTGCCAGTGCGACAATCTGCCCACCATTTCTTTCTTCTTGACTGACTTCCGGGCTGACGGACGGCCGGCCTTCCGGACTGACGAACTGCGGTCAACCCCAATTGACCAGGCCTCCACCATCGGAGGAATTGCCACCCATTCGATGGAGTTCGTCCACATCGCTGGTGAATGCTGAGCGGGCGACGTCAGGCAACGGCGCCTCGGAGCGGCCACTCCGGAGCGCGCCACAATTCGCACTTCCAGTCAGGGAGACCAGCGTGTCCCGTATTCGCGCAGCCGCCGCCGTCACCGCCCTCGGGGCGTTCCTCCTCGTCGGCGTCGGTGCCGCCACCGCGCACGCCGACAACAGCGCCGGCGCGATCGACCACTCCAACGGCAGCGTCGTGAACAACGTCGGCTCCAACAACATCATCGGCAACGTCCACGGCAACGTGGTCAACACCCAGCAGACGGCCACCGGTTCGGGCGCGAGCAACCAGAACAACGGCCTCGCCGTGACCGGCAACGGCGGGAACATCGGCGCCCTGCAGGGCAACGGCAACGTCGACGCCCGGGTGTACTACCCGACCGTCCTCAACTAGGCCGCGCCCACCGGGCCGGGTGCCCGCCCCGCGCTGGACGAATTCCAGGGGGCGGGCGCCCGGCCCGTGTCGCGTCTCAGGGCAGTCGAGGTCTCAGGGCAGTCAAGGTCTCAGGGCAGTCAAGGTTTCCGGGCAGTCAAGGTTTCCGGGCAGTCACGACGGTGAAGGCGGCCAGGCCAAGCACGGCCCGGCCGAGGCGCAGCAGGCAGTCCCCGAGATCCGGCCGGGCGCTGTGCGGGCGGTTCCGCACCCCGTCGTTGACCAGCGCGAACAGCGCGTGCACCCGGATCCGGGCGGCCGCCGCGTCGCACTCCGGACGCACCTGCCGCAGCAGGCCGACCCAGGTGCGCAGGAAGTCCCGCCGGAAGTCCACCGCGGCCCGCCGGTCGGGCGGGGCCAGCCGCTCCGTCTCGCTGAGCATCGCGCCCAGGTAGTCGCCGTTGCGCAGTGCGAAGCCCACGTACGCGTCCAGCCCGGCGGCCAGCGCCGCCCCGGGCCCGTCGGCGGCCGCGATCGCGCCGCCCACCTCGTGCCAGAGCCGCTCCCGGCTGCGCACCAGCGAGGCGGCGAGCAGGTGGGCCTTGCTGTCGAAGTGCCGGTACACGCTGGGGCCGGAGATGCCGACGGCGGCGCCGAGTTGATCGGTGCTGACGTTGTCGAAGCCCCGCTGGTGGAACAGCCGGACGGCCGCCGCGAGCAGTTCCTCCCGGCGGGCCTGCGGCCCGGGTTCGGGCGCCGGTCCGGCCGCGGGCTCGACGGTCGTGCCGTCCAGCGAGACCGCGAGGACGGCCGCGACCAGCTCGCGCAGCAGCGCCTCGGCACGGCGGGGCTGCGGCACGGCCGACTGGTAGGAGAGCCCGGCGCAGGCCGATAGCGCCGACCAGCAGAGCAACTCGGCGTCAGCCGACGCCAGTTCGGGACGCTCCGCACGCAGTACGACGGTCATCGGCGCGACGTCCGCGCGCAGCTCACGGCGCAGCGCGGCCCGCCGGTCCGGCGGTAGCAGCCGGGCGTCGCGCTGCACCAGGGTGCCGAGCGGGCGGTGGCCGACCGCGACGGCGGCCAGCACGGCGCCGACCTCCTCGGTGGTACGGGCCGCGCGCAGCCCTTCGGCGAGCTCGTCCAGCCCCAACCGGACGGCGCGGTCGAGCAGTTCGGGCTTGCCCCGGAAGTGCCGGTAGAGCGCGGGCGCGGTGATGCCGACCCCGGCGGCGACCTCGGTCATCGAGACCTGGTGGTAGCCGCTGCGGTGGAAGCGGTCGGCAGCCACGGCGAGGATCTGGGCACGCCGCCCGGGCGGCCGTCGGACCACCATGGCGCACCTCCCTCCCGTCCGGCCGAACACTCCGCCCGTACCGTTCCGAGCACCCCGCCCGTACGGCTTCGAACGCCCCACCCGGTGCCGTCCGGGCGCCCCACCCGGTGCCGTCCAGGCGTCGACCGAAGGCTAGCAAGGATTCACTTGGCGCCCCCGCCGACCTTGATTTCCACGCCTGTCGACTCTGGACAGCCGAAGCTACCCGGGATTAACTTGTGGGGCCATCACCTGGTACGTTCCGCCCCGCCGGCAGCTCCGGCCGGCACCGTCGAAGGGAGCGCCGCCGTGCGCCGCACCGTGTTCAACGAGGACCACGAGGCCTTCCGGGAAACCATCCGGGACTTCATCGCGGGCGAGGTCGTCCCGGTCTACGAGAGCTGGGAGGCCGAGGGCCACCCGCCGCGCGACTTCTACCGGCAGCTCGGCGCGCTAGGCGTCTACGGCATCGAGGTGCCGGAGGAGTACGGCGGCGCGGGCGAGAGCGGATTCAAGTACCAGGCGGTGATCGCCGAGGAGACCGCCCGGGCGGGCGTGAGCTTCGGCTCCTCCGGCGTGCACACCGGACTGGTGCTGCCGTACCTGCTGGAGTACGCGAACGAGGAGCAGAAGCGGCGTTGGCTGCCCGGCTTCGTCTCCGGCGACATCATGACCGCGATCGCGATGACCGAGCCGGGCGCCGGCTCCGACCTCGCGGGCATCACCACCACCGCGCGGCTCTCCGACGACGGCACCCACTACGTCCTGAACGGCGCCAAGACCTTCATCACCGGCGGCGTGCTGGCCGACCTCGTCCTGGTGGTCTGCCGCACCGCCCCGTACGACCCGGACAACCGCCGGGCCGGCCTGTCCATCCTCTGCGTGGACACCACCTCGGCGGGCTACACCGTCGGCCGCAAGCTGCAGAAGATCGGCCTGCGCACCTCGGACACCGCCGAGCTGGCCTTCAGCGACGTCAAGGTGCCGGTGGAGAACCTGCTCGGCGAGGAGGGCAAGGCCTTCTCCTACCTGACCCACAACCTGGTCCAGGAGCGCCTGGCGATCGCCGTCGGCGCGTACGCGGCGGCCGCGGCGGGGGTGCGGTTCGCGGTGCAGTACGTCAAGGACCGCAAGGTGTTCGGCAAGGCCGTGGCCGAGTTCCAGAACACCAAGTTCACCCTGGCCGACTGCGAGGCCCAGGTGGTGGCGCAGCAGTCGATGGTGGACCGCGCGCTGGAGCTGTACCAGCACGGCGAGCTGACCGTGGCCGACGCGGCCGCGGCGAAGCTGTTCTGCACCGAGTCGGCCTCCACCGTGATCGACAAGTGCCTCCAGCTGCACGGCGGTTACGGCTACATCCTGGAGTACCCGATCGCCCGGCTCTACACCGACAACCGGGTGTTCCGGATCTACGGCGGCACCAGCGAGGTCATGCGCAGCATCATCGCCAAGTCGCTCGGGCTGTAGGCCGGCCGGGTCCGCTTGGGCCCGTTCGGGTCAGTTCGGGCCCGTTCGGGTCAGTTCGGGTCAGTTCGGGCCCGGCGACGCGGCGGGCCGCACCTCCATGGCGGCCCGCTGCGCCGCTGTCCGGGGGCTGTTGTCCCGGGGGACTGATGCCCCCGGGGCTGGTGTCCGGCGGGCGGGTCGCTCAGTTGGGCGGGTCGCTCAGTTGGGCGAGCTGTGCTCGGCGCGCCAGGCCTCCCAGCCGGCCGAGGAGGCCACTCGCGCCTCGCGCAGGGCGCGGTGGGCGAGCGCGGTGGGCGGGGTCTCCAGGCCGCGCACCCAGCCGCGGCCGGCCGTGATCAGTGCCGCGCACACCATGGCCGCCCCAGTCGCGCTGAGCACGGTGCCGATCGCGGTGAGCGCCACGCCCCCGGTCACCAGTGAGCGGTTGACCTGGAACCCGTTGAAAATCTGCTTGGTCGCCATGCCTCCACGATGCGGGAAGTCGGCGAGGCCTGCACCTCGGACCGCTCGGGGTTGGCCCGCACGGGCCGGACCGCTCCGGGTGCGGGAGGCCGGGATGTCCGCGACCCTGGGCACACGGAGTGAGGAGGCGGCGCGATGCCCGATCTCGAACAGCTCGCCGTGGAACACGCCGCCCTCGCGGCCGAGAGCCCGCACGGGCGCAGCGCCCACCTGGTGCTGCACGACGGCGCCCTGCGGCAGACCGTGATCGCGCTGACCGCCGGAACCGCGCTGGACGAGCACAACCCGCCCACCGCCGGAAGCGTCCAAGTGCTGCGCGGCCGGGTCTCGCTGACCATCGCCGGGCGGCGGCTGGAGCTGTCGACCG
Organism: Kitasatospora sp. NPDC051164; assembly: GCF_044455625.1. Taxonomy (NCBI): domain Bacteria; kingdom Bacillati; phylum Actinomycetota; class Actinomycetes; order Kitasatosporales; family Streptomycetaceae; genus Kitasatospora; species Kitasatospora sp. NPDC051164. Next base: position 71,174 of record NZ_JBITFB010000007.1, read on the forward strand.
GCCGCCTGGAGCCCGTCCCGCAGGAGCGGCACGGGCTGCTGGCGCACGTCGACTCGGTGGTGCTGCTGACCGCCGTCACGACCTGACGGCCCGGCCCGGCCCGAACCGAGCCGGCCCGAACCGAGCCGAGCCGAGCCGAACCGAACCGCTCAGCCGGACGTGAAGACGCTGGCGCTGACCAGCCGCAGCCCCCGCAGGAAGTCCTGCCCGCTGGGGGCGAGTTCGGGCGCGGCCAGCCACTGGGCGGCGTAACCGGCCAGCAGGGTCTGGTAGAAGGCGCCGCGGACGACCTCCTCCTCGGTGTCCGGCACCTCGGTCAGCCCCTGGAACAGGGCGGCGAGCCCCAGCCGGCCCTCCTTCTGTGCCTCCGTGAAGGCCTGCGCCAGGTCGGGGGCGTGCGCGGCCTGGGCTAGCGCCTCGAACTGGGCCGCCCAGAGCCCCCGGTGCTCGACGAAGACGTCCCGCAGGCCGTTCCAGACGGCGGCGAAGCGCACCTCCGGGTCGTCCGACACCTGGTTGGCGGCGAACACCACCGCGCCCAGGGCCTCCCCCATCTCGCCGATCGCCTCGATCATCGCCGCGTTGAGCAGCGCGTCCTTCGAGCCGAAGTGGTAGCCGATCGCGGCCAGGCTGACACCCGAGGCGGTGGCGATGTCGCGGGCGGTGGTGCGCCCGTAGCCCTTCTCGTACAGGCAGCGCTTGGCGCCTGCCATCAGGTCTTCGCGGTTTCCCATGCCCCCGATCCTACGGAAGGACTGCACAGATGTCTTGCACGCTCGTCTTGCACCAATGTCTTGCACGAGCGATTTACACATACGTACTAGACAAGCGTCTGACACGCTCGTACTGTCTACCTCATGACCGCAACCACCGGCCGCGCAGGCCGTCGCGAATGGATCGGCCTGGCCGTCCTCCTGCTCCCGACCCTCGTCCTCGCCATGGACATGGGCGTGCTCTTCTTCGCCGTCCCCTACATCTCCACCACGCTGGCGCCGAGCGGCACCCAGCAGCTGTGGATCATGGACATGTACTCGTTCCTGCTGGCCGGGCTGCTCATCACGATGGGATCGCTGGGCGACCGGATCGGCCGCCGCCGGCTGCTGATGATCGGCTCCACCGGTTTCATCGGCGCCTCGCTGCTGGCCGCCTGGTCGCACGACGCCAACCAGCTGATCGCGGCCCGCGCCCTGCTCGGCACCGCCGGGGCCACCGTGATGCCCTCGACCCTCGCGCTGATCCGCAACATGTTCCACGACCCCAAGCAGCGGCAGATCGCCCTCGGCGCCTGGGGCGGCATCCTCACCGCCGGGGCCACCCTCGGCCCGGTCACCGGCGGCCTGCTGCTCGACCACTTCTGGTGGGGCTCGGCCCTCCTGCCCGCCGTCCCGGTGATGGCCCTGGTGCTGCTGACCGCGCCCGCCCTGCTCCCCGAGTACCGCGCCACCGCCCGCACCGGCCGCTTCGACCTGCTCGGCGCCGCGCTCTCGCTGGCCGCGATCCTGCCGCTCGTCTACGGGATCAAGACCCTCGCCATCGAGGGCTGGAGCACGCTCCCCGCGCTCGCCGTTCCGGCCGGCCTGCTGCTCGCCGCCGCGTTCGTGTGGCGTCAGCGCACCGCCGCGAACCCGCTGCTCGACCTGAGCCTGTTCCGGATCCGCACCTTCAGCGGCGCGATCAGCGTCAACACCATCGCGATGTTCGCGATGATGGGCTTCTCCCTCTTCACCTCGCAGTACCTGCAGCTGGTCAAGGGCATGAGCCCGCTGATCGCCTCGCTCTGGTCGCTGGTGCCGAGCGTCGGCGTCGGCGCGGCGGTCGGGATCAGCTCGGCGCTGGCCGGCAAGGTCCGCCCGGCGGTCCTGATGGGCGGCGGGTTCCTGATCGGCGCGGTCGGCTTCGCGATGATGACGCAGGTCGGCGCGCACTCCCCGCTCGCGCTCATCCTCACCGCGGCGGGAGTGCTGGCCGCCGGGACCGTCGGCACCATGACGATGACCGCCGAGATGGTCGTCTCCGCCGCCCCGGTCGAGCAGGCCGGCGCCGCCGCCGCCACCTCGGAGACCGCAGTCGAGCTCGGCAGCTCCCTCGGCATCGCTCTGCTCGGCGCGGCCGGCGCCGCGGTCTACCGCCACCAGCTGGACGGCGCCCTCCCGACGGGCGTCGACGGCGAGGCCGCCCGGACCGCCCGGGACACGCTCGGCGGCGCGGTCACCGTGGCCGCCCACCTGCCCGGCCGGCTCGGCGCCGACCTGCTGGAGACCACCCGCGCCGCCTTCACCGACGGCCTGCACGTCGCCGCCGGGGTCGGCGGGGTCCTCGCCCTCGGCGCCGCGCTCCTGGCCTACCGCCTGATGCGCCACCTCCCGGCCGCCGCCCCCACCCCGGCCCCCGAGACCGAGGCTGAGCCCGAGACCGAGGCCAAGCCCGCCACCGTCACCGTCTGACCCACCCCGGCCCGATCCACGCGAGTCATCGAGAGCCCCCGCCCACACCAGGGCAGGGGCTCTCCGCCGTCTCCGACGGCTGGATCCACATCTGCCGGTGTCGCGGCGGTTGCCGACTGACATGACCCAGACGACCAACACGCCGGCCTCGACCGTGTAGACGACCCGGTACTCAGTCGCCATCGGGCGTGGTGCGCCTGAAGGGCCTTGATGTCGAACGCCGAGGCGTCGCCGGCGTCCAGCGCCCTCTGGAGTTCGATGAGTCGGTGGAGGATCCGGACCACATCCGACCTGGGCACCTTGAGAAGCTCCCGCTGAGCGCGCTGGCTGAACCGCGTGACGTACCCCATCGCGATCAGCCGTGGTGCTCGCGAAGGATGGCGGCCATCGACTCGATCACTGGCTCAGTCATGCCGCATATTCGCCTCGGCGTGCCAGGGTGAGCGGCATGGGTGCTGATCGGGCGCGGGTGCGCGGGAGTTACGACACGGTGGCGGCGGAGTACCTGGAGCGGGTCGGGGGTGAGCTGGCGTACAAGGCGGTGGACCGGGCGCTGCTGGGGGTGGTCCTGGAGGAGGCGGCCGGCGGGGTGGTGGCGGACCTGGGGTGCGGGCCCGGGCACGTGGCGGGGTGGCTGGCCGGGCACGGCGCCGAGGTGGTCGGGGTCGACCTCTCTCCGCGCATGGTCGAGCTGGCCCGGCGCGAGCAGCCGAAGGCCGCGTTCCGCACCGGCGACCTGCTGGCGCTGCCCGCCGCCGACGGGGAGTTCGCGGCCGCGGTGGCGCTGTACTCGGTGATCCACCTGGAGCCGGACGAGTTGGCGCCCGCGTTCGCCGAGATGCGGCGGGTGCTGCGGCCCGGCGGGGTGCTGCTGGTCTCCTTCCACCTGGGCGCCGAGGTGCGGCGGATGGAGGAGTGGTGGGGCCACCCAGTGGACGTGGACTTCCACTTCCTGGAGACCGGCACCGTCGCCGACCGCCTCGCCGGAGCCGGGTTCACCGTCGAAGCGCGGATGGAGCGCGACGGCCTGCCCGAGGAGGCCCCCACCCGGCGCGGCTACCTGCTGGCGCGACGGACGGAGTGAGCGGGGCGGGCGGCGGCGGACGCAATGAGCGTCCACCCCGGGGTGGACGCACCACCGTCCACCCCGGGGTGGGTGCGCCGGCGACCCCACGGGAGCACCGTGGAAGGGTCCCTCCGACCGCCGGGAGCCGCCCCATGTCCGTGCCCACCCTCCTCTCCCTCCTCGGCGTCCTGTGCTGGGTCGCCTACGAGCTGCTGCTGCGCCGGCGCGCGGACGCCGCCGCCGGCACCTGGCACGCGGACCGGCGCGACCGCGGCTCGACCCGGCTGCTGCTCGGCTGCTACTGCACCTCGGCGCTGGTCGTGGTGCTGTTCGACCGTGGCTCGATCGGCCAACTGCCGGCCTGGGCACGCTGGTTCGGGGTCGCGACGGTCGCCGTCGGGCTGGCGCTACGGGCCTGGGGCATGCGCACCCTGGGCGCCTACTACACCCGCACCCTGCGCACCGTGGACACCCAGCGGGTCGTCCGCACCGGCCCGTACCGGCTGATCCGCCACCCCGGCTACGCCGGCAGCCTGCTGGTCTGGATCGGCTACGCCCTCGGCACCGACAGCTGGGCGGCGGCCCTGGTGGTCGCGGCGCTGCTGTCCGCCGCGTACGGCTGGCGGATCGCCGCCGAGGAGCGGCTGCTGCTGGACTCGTTCGGGAACGAGTACGCGGAGTACCGCCGGGTGTCCAAGCGACTCGTGCCATTCGTCTACTGATCGCACCGGGGCGGGCTGCGGATGCGGACTCCGCCCGGGCCCTCCGGACTCCGCCGTCTCACAATCCGCTCGAGCGGCACCTGGTTTTTGGCCAGCGTTTCCCGGCCGGTGTATCCGTTCGCCGTGAGGGCCAGGCATACTGGCCAGCACGGGCTCTAGCGCCCGCCATGACTCTAGACAAGAAGGGACCGGTGGCCAGGGATGCTGCGGAACGGTCTTGAGCCCTGGCACATCTTCGTGGTGCTGGCGGTCGTCATCCTGCTGTTCGGATCGAAGAAGCTGCCGGAGATGGCACGCGGCCTGGGCAAGTCGATGCGCATCCTGAAGGCCGAGACGAAGGCCATGCGCGAGGACGAGACCCCGGTGGACGCCGGCACCGCGCAGAGCACCGCCGCTCCCCAGCAGAGCGCGGACCGTCCGGCCGTCACGCCGACAAACGTGACCAAGGCCGAGAACACGAAGCGGCCCGAGACGAACATCTGAGTCTCCCCCTTCTCCGGAAAGCCCCTGGTGAACCCACCAGGGGCTTTCCGCTGTCCGGGGGGCGCTCGCCCCACCGAAACCCGCCTGCTGAGGTGCTACGGCGGGTCCCGACGAGCCGGTCGTCGTGCTGACCACATTCGACGACGACCGGCTCTACCCCGCCCTGGCCGCCGGGGCCTGCGGGTTCCTCGCCAAGGACGTCGAACCGGCCGCGGCACCGGACGCCGTCCGGCGGGCAGCGGCCGGCGACAGCCCGTACAGCCCGTCCGTACTGCGCCGGGTGGTCGCCCGGGCGTCGGCCGACTGGACGGGACCGGAGCGGCGGGAGGCGGTGGCCAGATTCACCGAGCGGGAGGGCGAGGTGCTGCGACATCTGGCGGAAGGGCTCTCGAACGGCGAGATCGCCGACCGGATGCACCTCGGGGTGACGACGGTGAAGACCCACGTGTCGAGTCTGATGACCAAGGCCGACAGCCCGAACCGGGTCCGGCTGGCAGTACTGGCGATCCAGCAGGGGCTCACCTGAACGGAGCAGGCGGACGGGCGGCGCGGGCGGCTGACGGGAAAGGCTGGGCGGGATGTCCGAGAACCCGCCTCCGCCACCGCCACCCGCCGATGTGCGGGCCTGGTCGGGGATGCTGGGCGCGTTCACGCTCCTGATGGTCGCGTACTTCACGCTGCCGCTGGAGTGGTTGGGCGAACGGCGGCCGGTGCTGAGCTGGGCAGTGTTCGCGGGGGCGCTGGTCGGAATGACCTGGTTGATGCTGGTCAAGATCGCGGGTGTGCTGCTGGGGACGGTGAAGCGGCCGGTGGTCTGGCTGGCCTTCCTGATCTGCCTGGCAGTGACCATCTTCTCGGCGACGTACTACGTGCTGGGATCGCACAAGGCCGAGTTCGCCGGGCTGGAAACCCGGCTCGACGCGCTGTACTTCACGGTCGTGACACTGGCGACGGTGGGCTACGGCGACATCACGGCCTCGGGGCAGTCGGCCCGATTCGTGGTGATCCTGCAGATCGGGTACAACTTCGTGTTCCTCGCGGCAGCGGCCGGGACGGCGTCCCGGACGATCCGGGGGAACGTGGAGCGGCGCATCCGGAAGAAGAGCTGACTCGGGGATTCGGCGCGGCGGGCCTGTGCACGCGACCCGCCACACATCCGGTCGGTCTAGCTGTCCTCGTCGGGCGGGGCCACGCGGAGGGCGGTGACAACACCCAGGGCGACGGTCGCGAAGGCGAGGGCGAGGAGGACCGCGAACGCGGTCGCGATCAGGATTCGCACGAGGCGTCCCGCTCGGCGTCCAGGAGGAGCACGAGCAGGTTCAGGAGGGTCGAGGCCGGCGCCGTGTTGAAACGGACGAGGACCCGGCCGTCCATGGTCCGGTCGGTGGCGGCCGAAGGCCAGATCAGGCCGAACTTCCGTCCGCGCTCCTGAACTTCGGCCAGAAGGGTGCGGATGTGGTCGTCCGTGTAGTGCCGGATCCGGGGGTCGGTCGGCAGCATCGGCCGGCGGTTCACGCGGCGGAGTCCAGCTCGCACTCGAACCAGACACACTTGCCGCGCTCCTGGGGAAGGACGCCCCAGCGGCGGGTGAGGCCGGCAACGAGCTGGAGACCTCGGCCGGACTCGGAGAGCGGGGAGGGGGTCTGTTCGATGGGGAGGACGGGGCTCTCGTCGGAGACCGAGACCCGGAGGACCTTGCCGAGGAAGAGGATGTGGATGATCGGCGCGGGGGTGTTCCCGTGCCGCCAGGCATTCATCAACAGCTCACAGAGGGCGAGTTCGGCGTCGAAGGTGGCCGAGGACGGCCACCCCGCGCGGACCATCGCGTCCCGGAGGGACTGGCGGGTGAGGGCGAAGGAGGGCGTGTTCAGGTGACGCATGGGAGATCTCCCGGGCGTGATTGAGAAGGAAGAACCAGCGGACACGTCGCCGTGAGCCAGGCCAGGCAGATGGGCATGGCTGCTCTGCGGTGCGGACAGCGCGCATTACTGACGATCCGTCGGATCGCTGTGAGAACGACCATAGCGCAGCCTGACTTCAATTGAAGGCAATCAGGCTCAGGTTCCCCCTTCCGTGCGAAGCGCGGCAGACTGGCCCCACGCGCCCCACCGAGAGGACACCATGCCGCTACGCCGCGAACCGACCTTGCGCCAGCGTCGCTTGGGCGCAGAGATGCGAAGGATGCGAGAGCAGGCCGGCCTCGGCGGTAGTCAGCTCGCCCGCGAACTCGGACTGAACCCCACCCAGGTGACACAGATGGAGATGGGGAAAATCGGAGTCAGTGCCGAACGCCTGCGCACGGTCGCCGCAGCATGCAGCTGCTCCAACACTCCCCTCATCGACGCTCTCGCCGAGATTGCCACCGAGCGTAGGAAGGGATGGTGGGAGGAGTACCGCGAAGCGGTCTCCTCAGACCTGCTCGACCTCGCAGAGCTTGAGGACTCGGCGATGAAACTCATCGCCTACACGATCACGTTCGTGCCTGGGCTACTGCAGACAAACGACTACGCCGCCTCGGTCTTCGCCCGGGCGATCCCGCCCCTTCCCCAGCACGAAGTCGGTGTCCGGATGGGTTTCAGGATGAAGCGGCAACAGATCATCCGCCCGCATGGGGCGCCCTACCGCGCGTTCATCCACGAGGCTGCCCTCCGCATGCAGTTCAGCGGCCCGAAGGTACTCGCCGAACAGCTCGACGCTCTCATCAGGCACGCCGAGAGCCCTGAGGTCTCGATCCGCGCAGTACCGTTCGACATCGAGTCCCTGCCCGGCCCAAGCGAGAACTTCATCTACGCGGAAGGTCCCGTGCCCGAGCTGGACTCAGTTCAAATCGACACCACCCACAACAGCCTGATCCTCGACTCTCCGGCACCACTCGCGAGCTACCGCGAGATCCTCGCCCGGATGGCGTCCGTTGCACTCTCGGAGGAGGAGTCACGAGACTTCATCCGGCAGATCAAGAAGGAGATAGAGAGCAAGCATGGATAACTCCATGTGGCAGAAGTCCAGCTACTCCGGCGCAAACAATGCGTGCGTGGAGGTCCGCGCGGTCGGCAGCCTGATCGAACTCCGCGAGTCCGACGAGGGCGACCTAATCCTCCGCACCACCCCCGCCACCTTCGCCACCCTCCTCCACGGCATCAAAGCCGGCGAGTTCGACCGCCACGCCTGAACTCCCACTCCGCGCAGGAAGTCGGCCCGCCCGACTTCCTGCGCCAAGCACCCCTTGCGTTCCGGCCAGCGAGGACGTGAAGACAGAACCCGGCGTACAGGCCATCTGCTTGGCTGGGCAGTGACTGGCGGGCACCCACATGATCAGGTCACCCGATCCGGTGACCTCGGACCGGTTTCCCGTTCTCTCAACTGTCAAGCCTTGACCAGCAGTCACGGCCTCGAGAGCATCGAGCGGGAAGCCAGCCGCAGGAGAGGGAGCTCAACTATGAAGCTGACACGCCTTGCTGGGGAGTGCGAGAAGGGAACGTGCCCGACCGTGTACGCGGTGGACGGCACGGAAGACCTCATCATCCAGGGACACACGGTGGACGGCCCTGAGGCGCTGACGACGATCGGACTCCCGGCCGGAGAGTTCGCGGTTCGCATTCCGGCTTCGTTGATTCGGAGGATTCCCAGCGAGCATCTCGCATGAATACTTCGAGAACTTTTTCTCGACATTCCAGCGCTCAGCATTCCGGCTCGAAACACTGAATGACTACACCGGTTCATCGGACGCGGATCACCTTCGGCTGTTCCTCAATGGTGAACCGCAGCCGACAGACTACAACCAGGACTAGCGGACGAGGTCCGGGCGAACACCAGCAGTGGCAAACGAATGTATCGGGTCCACATCCTCTCGCGCCCGCTGACGCCCCACCTCCGGTACGAGCTTGGCTGGGGATACGCCAAGAACGCCACGGCCGGTGAGGAGTTCTTCATCCTCGACGCCACCGAGCAGCCCAACCCACTCGAAGGCGTTCCCGATTTCTGGGCATTCGACGAGTCGACGGTCGTCACTATGCGGTACGACGACAGCGGAACCTTCCGCGACGCCGACAAAGAGCCGACAGCGGAAAAGTGGCTCGGGTACCGCGACATCGCCCTGAGCCATTCGATGCCGTTCGCCGAGTGGTGGGAGCGGTACGGAAACGAGTGAGAGGCATAGATCTCGGTAAAGCACTGCGGGAACTGCGGCAGGCCAGCGGGAAGGAGGCCAAAGCAGTCGCCCGCAGCGCTGCCATGTCTCCGAGCAAGCTGAGCAAGATCGAGACCGGACGTCTCGCGCCCAGCGTCATCGACGTGGAACGCATCCTGACGGCCTTGGAAGTGCCGGAGGAGGCCAAGGCCCGTCTGACCGAAGCAGCGCGAGCTATCGCCACGGAGGCCACGGCATGGCGAATCTTCCGCCGGGCCGGCCTACACAAGCATCGGGACGAGATCAGGGCGATAGAGGCGCAGACGCAGTGTCTTCGCGTCTTCCAGCCCTCGTGCATCCGATGCCCTGGGGAAGATGATCTGCAGCCGATTGCGCCGCCAGGAAATGTGGAGTCCCGGCTGCCGATGGGGGCAGCCGGAGCGACGCCCATGCCTGAACTGGACGGCGTGCGGGGCGCGGAGAGCCCGTTCGCGTTCCGGTTCCTGGTGCCGGTCACCGGGGCTGGGGGAATCCTGCCCGCCGATATCGGCTACAACGACGCAACGCAGACCTGCACGTACGAGGGCCTGCCACCCGGCGTCTACATGACCAGCACCCCGCCCAAGACGTTCGGCCCGACGCAGCCATCCGGGCAGATGGACGCGCCGGACGACCCGGGAAGCAGCAACGACTGAGATGACGATCGCCGATGCCGTCCTCGTGCTCACGGGGGCGTTCGATCCCACCGCCGATCTCGTGATCGAGGAGCTGAACCGGCGCGGAACACCCGTCTTCCGGGCGGACACGGCGTGGTTCCCGTCGAGGCTGGCCCTGGCGGCCAGCCTCGACGGGGCTTCCGGCTGGTCCGGAACGCTGGCAACGAAATGTCGCACGCTCGACCTCGCAGCCGTGCGCGCGGTCTACTACCGTCGGCCGACCGCACCGGAGTTCCCGGAGTCGATGCCTGCCGAGGCCCGCACCGTGGCCTCCGCAGAGGCCCGACGCGGGTTCGGCGGATTGCTGTCGGCATTGTCCTGCCGCTGGTTGCCACCGCCGGGCCGGGCCGCCGACGCGGAGTACAAGCCGTTCCAGCTCCGCGTGGCGGCCGAATCGGGATTGAGTCCCACGGACGCTGATCACCAACCAGCCTGAGGCCGCAAGGGAGTTCGAAGCCGAGATTGCGGCGGCCGTGGTCTACAAGCCCTTCACGCCTATTCGTGGGACGCTCGATGGCGAATCGGTCGCCGTGTACGCGAGCGTACTGGAACCGGAAGACGTCGATCACCCGTCGATCTCCACCACGGCGCACCTGTTCCAGGAATGGGTGCCCAAGTCCCACGAGGTACGACTCACCGCTGTCGACGGCCGGCTGTTCACCGCCGAGATCCATGCGAAGTCGGCAACGGCTCACGTCGATTGGCGCAGCGACTACGACAGTCTGTTCTACCGAGCCTGTGAACCACCTGCCGCCGTGGCGGCCGGAGTTCATCGGATGCTCTCCCGGCTCGGCCTCCCCTACAGCGCGTTCGACTTCGTCGTATCGCCCTCGGGTGACTGGACGTTCCTCGAGGTGAACCCCAACGGGCAGTACGGATTCATCGAGCAGGCAACCGGCCTGCCTATCACCGCTGCCATCTGCGACTACCTGGAAGGGATCAACGGGACGTGACCACCGCCTGCTACGACGAGGATCAACTACTGCAGGCCCGCATCAGGTTGGCCTCAGAGATCGAGCGGAGCAGTCCGGCGCTGTCCTCACGGGTGGTCGAGGGGTTCCTCAATGTGCCCCGGCACCCGTTCGTGCCGGTGTTCTACCGAATTGATGGCAAGCTCCACCGTCCTTGGCGTGGATGCGACTTCGCAGATGGCGCGTGGCTGCGGGAGGTGTACGCGGACCGGGTGCTGGTGACCGAAGTCGACGGCGTGCATGCGGAGGACGCGGGGCCTGAGGGACAGAGTGGGGTGGCGACGTCTTCGTCCACGCTGCCGAGTCTGATGGCGGACATGCTCGACGGACTGGATGTCCGGCCAGGCGACCGAGTGCTGGAGATCGGGACGGGGACGGGCTACAACGCCGCGCTGCTCTGCAACCTGGCCGAAGCGTCGGGCGTCACCACGGTCGACCGCACCGATCAGCTGGTGGGCGCCGCCCGGGCTCGGCTCCGCATCGCCGGCTTTGAGCCGACCGTCGTACTCGGCGACGGTGCGGGCGGACACGCGAGCGGAGAGCCGTACGACCGGATCATCTCCACCTGTGGCGTCCGTCGCGTCCCCCAGCCCTGGATCGACCAGTGCGCGCCAGGGGGTCTCATCGTCGCCCCGGTCGGCGGTGCGGTGGCCAGGCTGACCAAGCTGCCGGACGGGCGTGCGGCCGGGCGGTTCCTCCACCGCCCGGCCGCCTTCATGCCGCTGCGCTCGGGCCACGAGTCCAGCCCGCCGGTTCCCGAACCGCAGGGCAGCGAGCTGACGACGGAGACCGGCGCCCGCGTCCTGGACGACTCCGGGTTCTCCTTCTGGGCGGGCCTCCACCTCGGGTCGGCGGTCATCCGCGATGGCAGCACCCTCCACGACCCCACGGACGGCTCCGCTGCCCACGTACGGGACCATCCCAACGGCTCGTCCACGGTCGCGGTCAGCGGCCCGCGCGATCGTGGCAGAGCATCGAGGCTGCCCATCGGAGCTGGCTCGACCAGAATCGGCCGCGCCGTGAATGGTTCACCATCGAAGCCGGGCCTGAGGGCCAGTTCGTCTACTACACGGCGCCGGGCGGTGCCTCGATCAGGTGGAGCCTCTGACGGATGGGGTACCACACAGGAATATCCACAGACTGTGGACAACGTCGTGGATTCAGGAGTGGCTGGTGTCGATGACGCAGAAGCGGTTGCCCTCAGTGTCTGCAAGGACGACGAAGTCCGGGTCCTCGGGGTAGAGGTCCCACTCCACGCGCTCGGCTCCGAGGGCGAGCAGGCGTTCGACCTCGGCGGCTTGGTCCTCGGCGTCCCCGGCGTAGAGGTCGAGGTGGACGCGAGGGTGGTCCTGGACGGGGGACTCGCTGAGGCCGAGGGCGAGCTGTACGCCGCCGCCCTCGGCGGGTTCGAGGACCGTCCAGTCGTCCTCGACCAGGCCGCCGCGCGGGACGTAGTCGAGCGCCGCCGCCCAGAAGGCGACGGCGCGGGGCATGTCGGAGACACCGAGGACGAGGGAACCGATCGTCAGCATCCCGCCATTGTGGCGGACCGTCAGTCGTCCTGGAGGTCGGCGGCGGTGTGGAGGGTGGCGAACAGGGCCGAGAGGCGGGCATTCCAGTTGGCGTAGGTGGGGGCGTCGATGGCGTGCTTCTTGGCCATGTCCTTGATCACCCGCTGGGCGTTCTTGAGCTCCTGCGCCGCCTCGTCCGGGTTGCCCTCGTTGAGGCGGGCGGATGAGGCGTCGAGGATCCTCAGCAGCTCCACCTGCTTGTCGCGCTCCTTGGGGACCTGGGCCTGGGCCACCGCCTGCCGGAAGGACTGGAGCTGCAGCGCCGCCGGCTGGTTGCGCGGGACGGCCTGGGTGGGTGTCGGGGCCGCCGGCGGGGTGGTGGGGGCGGCGGAGGGTGCGGTCCCCGCCGGGGTGGGCTTCGCGGCCGGGCCGGGGGCGGTGGCAGCCGGGGGCGCCTTGGTGGCGGCGGCGTTACCCGCCGGGCCGTCGAAGGCGGTGAGGGCCAGGGCGGTGACGCCGGCGAGGCCCGCTATGCCCAGCGCGCCGAGGACGAGGGGCTTGCGGCGGCTGGTGCGGGCGGGAGCCGGGGCAGGGGCAGGCGCCGGGGCGGGGGCAACCGGAGCCGGAGCCGGGACCGGTGCCATCACCGAGGTGGCGGCAGGGGCTTGGGGCGGCAGCAGGGTGGTGTGCTGCTGGTTCGGTGCGACTGCGCCCGGGACGGGGACGGGCGGCAGCATCTGCGTCGGAGCGGCCGTGGCCAGCAGTTCGGCCGTCGGGTCGCCGACGACCAACCCGGGGACGGTGGCCAGCAGTTCGGCCCGGGCAGCAGAGGCGTCGGCCGGCCGGCCGGCCGGGTCCTTGGCGAGCAGCCGCAGCACCGCCGCATCCAGGGCGGGTGGCAGGCCGGGGCGCCGCCCGGACGGCGGCAGGGGCTGCTCACTGACGTGCTTGAAGGCGATCGCCACCGGAGTCTCGGCCGTGAACGGGGTCGCGCCGGTGAGCATCTCGGTCAGCACGCAGCCGACCGCGTACAGGTCGGTCCGCCCGTCCAGCGCCGACGCGGTGGCCTGCTCGGGCGACAGGTACGCCGCCGTCCCGAGCACGCTCGCGGTCTGGGTCAGGTTGCCGGAGGAGCCGGCCCGGGCGATGCCGAAGTCGACGACCTTCACACCACCGTCGTCGGTGATCATGATGTTCCCGGGCTTGATGTCCCGGTGCACCAGCCCGGCGGCGTGCGCGACCGCCAGCGCCTCGCAGACCGCCGCCGCGATGCCGATCGCCCGCTCCACCGGCAACTGGGGCTGCTGCGCCAGCACGGCGGCCAGCGAACGGCCGTTGACCAGCTCCATGACGATGAACGGGGTGCCCTGGTCCACGCCCGAGTCGAAGACCATGACGATCCGGGGGTGCGCCAGCATGGCGGCGTGCTGCGCCTCGCGGCTGAAGCGCTCGGCGAAGCGGGGGTCGTCGGCGAGGCCTCCGTTGAGGACCTTCACGGCCACCTGGCGGCCCAGCACGCGATCGACGCCGCGCCAGACGGTGGCCATGCCGCCGACGCCGAGCATGTCGACGAGTTCGTAACGCCCGTTCAGCGCCCGTCCGATCACCTGGAGCTCCCCTCACGTGCCCTGCCCGGGGTCCCGGGCCGCCTCGTGCACCCGTGCACGATAGCCGTACGGCCTTGCGACCCGGCCGGGGGCGGAGGGGGGCAGCCGGGGGACCGGGCAGCGGTCCCCCGGCCGCCGGCGCGGGGGTGGGGGGCGGCCCCGCGGGGGGGGGGGGGGGCGGCCCCGTAGCGGGGGGGGGGGGCGGGGGGGGGGCCGGGGGGGGGGCGTGGCCGGGCCGC
>NZ_JBITFB010000007.1:85068-332417 GCF_044455625.1 Kitasatospora sp. NPDC051164
CCGGCGGGCCCGCCCCCGCGTCCCCCCCCGCGGCCGGGGGGGGGGCCCGGGGGGCCGGGGGGGGGGGGGGGGGGCCGGGGGGGGGGGCCCCCGGCCCCCCCCCCCCCCCCCGCCGGCGCGGGGGTGCGGCCCGCCCTGACTGCGGGAGGGCGGGCCGCACGTTTCCGGGCCGGCCGGGCCGGCGGCGCGTCCGGGGTGACGCCTTGCCGGTCCGGCCGGGGCCGGCCGGGTGGACGGTGGGCACGGGGGAGCCGACCGGCCACCCGGAGTCTTCGGGTGGTACTGCTTCCTGCTGGTACCGCGAGTGGTACCGGGTGGTGCTGGTACTGCGGGTGGTGCGTTCCGGGTGGGCGGTGAGCCCGGGGGGAGTCGCTCGCCGCCCACCCGGAGTTCTGGGGTTATCCCGTGGACGACTGCCCGTCCTCGGATCGGCCGGTCTTGCTCGGGCGGATGTCCGGCAGGGTGGGCGCGGCGGGCAGCGGCGGGACGGTCGCACCGGTCTTGCCGGGCTTGGTGCCGCTGCCGCCGGTGTCCTGGCCGTTCCCGCCGCCCTTGCCGCCGTCGGTGCCGCCCTTGCCGGCGCCCGCGCTGGGAGCGTCGCCGGGCCGGCCGGGGTCGCGTGGCTGCGCACTGGCGCCCTGGTGGTCGCCGTCTCCCGCGCCGAGGGCCTTGGCGCAGAAGTCCGGGACCCGGTCCGCTCCCCCGGCGGCCGCGACCAGCGGACCGTAGAGCGGATCGGTGACCAGCCGGGCAGGGCGGTCGCCCTGGGCCGTCCGGTCGGCGAAGCCGCGGCAGAGGCCGAGCAGCGCGGGCGGTACGGCCGGACGATCGCCGTGACCCTCGGCCGACGGGGTGCCGGGGGTCGCGGTGCCGAAGGGGGCGGCCGTCTGTGGGCCGGGGGAGGCGGCGTCGGACGGACGGGCGGAGCCGGACGGCGGGGCGAACGGGGCGCCGGCGGAGTGGCCGCCGCCCGACGCGCCCGGCGAGGTGCCGGAGGCGCCGCCCTGGGCCGCGAGCGTGCGCTCGGGCTCGGCGGTGCCGCCGCTCAGTGGGGACGGCAGGTTGCCGGTGCCGGCGGCGACCGCGACCCCGCACAGCGCGGTGGCGCCGAGCACGGCGGCAGCAGCCTTCGTGCTGAAGGCCCTGGCCAGCGCTGCGGTTGCCATTGATCGTCTCCGGACGGGGGTCACTACGGGGTCGGGCGTGAGACTCGCCTCCCGGAACGCGGCCAGGGCGGCTTCCTCCCCGGCCAGTTCACCGGCCGTCGCGGGAGCGGCGGCCGCGGCGAGCACCCGGGCGAGCTGCCCGGGACCGCCGTCCGGTCCGGTGAGCGAGGCCTCCTGCCCGGCCGACGGGGCGGCCACGGCACCGCCGAGCAGCTGCTCGGCGGTATCACGGTCGATCCGACGGGATCGGTTGGTGCTCATCTCATGTCCTTCAGCGTCGCGGCCCGGCGTTCTGTCACACCCTGCGGAGAACTTTTTTTCGCGGGTTTCCCCGCGGGCTGCCCGGAGGCCTTGCCCGCGCTCCCTTCGGCGGCCTTCCCGGGGTCGCCGGGGGCCCTTCCTGCGGTGCCGCCGGGGGCCTTGACGGCGCCCTCGTCGGCTGACCCGCCCGTCCGCGCGGCCGGGATCCCGCCCCCGGACGCGAAGGGCTGCTCCAGCAGCTTGGCCAGCCGTCGAAGCCCCCGGTGGGCGGCCATCCGGACAGTGCCGGCCCGCTTGCCGAGCACCTGGGCGGCGCTCTCCGCGTCCAGTTCCATGACCACCCGCAGCAACACCGCCTCGGCCTGGTCGCGCGGCAGCCGGGAGATCAGCGCCAGTGCGTCGGCGGTGCCCACGGTGGTCAGCGCGGCGCCCGCGGTGTCATCCCCGGCCGCCAGTTCGACGAGGTACTCGAAGGGCAGGTCGGCGACCGGACGGCGGCGGCGGGCGCGCAGGTGGTCGAGTGCCCGGTGGCGGGCGATGGTGGCGGCCCAGCCGCGGAAGCCGTCCCCGTCGCCGGAGAAGCCGCTCAGGTCGCGGGCGATCTGCAGCCAGGTCTCCGAGGCGATGTCCTCGGCGTCCTGCATGTCCTCCGGCCGGCCGCCGACCAGCACCCGCAGGTAGCGCAGCAGGCCCGGTTGGACGGTCCGGAACAGCAGCCGGAACGCCTCCTCGTCCCCGCCCTGCGCGGCGCGGACCGCGTCGGCCAGATCGGCGGGAGCGGCAGCCGGTCCCGGTGGTGGGTCGTCTGCGGTCGGTACTGGTCCGGACCGGCCGACTGGGCTGCCGGTGCCCGCTCCGGGGCGCTCTGCACTCTGCACCCGCCACATGATGCGCCATTCGGGCGAACGGGTCGGCTCCGGTCGAAGGACCGGCCGGCCCGGGGCCAAGGTCCCGCGCGCTGCTGCCCTTCGTCCGCAGACCCGGCAGGCCTGCACCGCCTATGTTGTCCGTAGACGAAGCAGTCCTGGGCCGCCGGCACGCCCGGAGACCGGGTCCGCCGAAGTGCCCGGCCCGCCGCCGCGGACCCGCCGCGAATCCGCCGCGCCCGACGGCGTACGCGCGTCCACACGCACCCGGTTCGTGCACATCCGGGACGCATGACCCGGCCCCGACCGCGCAGACGAGGCGGGGACCACCGGCGACCCACCCAAGACCCCGCAGGACCGGCACAGGACCGACCGAGAACCGGCACAGGACCGACCGAGAACCGGCACAGGACCGACCGAGAACCGGCACAGGACCGGCGCAGGACCGACCGAGGACCACCGCAGGGGCCGGCCGAGGACCACCGCAGGACCGGCCATGCCACCCCCAGGCCCGCCCGAGGGCCACCAGCAGCCACGACCAGTAGCCACGACCAGTAGCCACGACCAGCAGGGACGAACGATGACGACTGCCCACGAGCTCCACGCGAAGGGCCTGCGCGAACACCTCGCGCCCGCCCTGCGCGCCCTGGGCCTCACCGGGTGGCGCCGGAGCTTCAACCTGCCGGACGACACCCACTGGGTGCTGCTCGGCCTCGTCGAGCGCCCCGCCGCCGACCGGGTGCCCTTCACCTTCGACCTCAGCCTGGTCCGCCGCACCGACTGGACCGCTGCCGCCCTGCCCGGCCATCGGCCCGACCCCCGCGTCCGGTACGGCATCGAGACCTGGCGGGCCCGGATCGGCGAGGTGCTGCCGGTCGGCGAGGACGTCTGGTGGGAGGTGCTGCCCGGGCGGCGCTGGCAGCTCCCACTGGACGATGCCGTCGCCGCCGTCAGGCACTACGGCCTGCCGGAGCTGCGCCGCCGGGCCGAGGCCGACCGTGCCCCGACCGGGGAGACCTATCTCTCCCCCGCCGAACTGCAGGAGGTCAACGCCGCGCTGCTGACCGTCGCGGTGGCCCGGGTGCAGCGCGCCGAGCTGGCCGACAAGGCGCTGGTGCTGACCGGCGCCTGGACCCGGGGCGACGCCGTCGCCCGGACCGTCCTGGCCGGGGTCGCGCAGGGGTTCCTGTCCGCCGGGGACGAGCGGTTCGGCACCGTCCGCTGCCGGGACACCCTGGACCGCGAGCTGTGGACCTTCCCCGCTGACGACTAGAGAACCGCAGGTCGGACGGGGTGTCACGGTGCGCTCCATGACAACTGTCACGCGGATCCCGCAACGGACGGCACTGCCCTGACGGAGGGTCGGCCGGAAAAACTGGAGGCACAACGCGGGCAGCAGCCCGCGGCCACCAGCCGGGGAGGAACCCACCGTGAGCCAGACCGTCAGCGCCGCCGCCGGCGCCCCCACCCTCGCCGTCACCCCCACCGTCGCCGTCGCCGTCTCCGCCCGTGCGAAGGCCGCTCCCGCGAAGGCCGCCGCCGATGTTCGGCAGGCCCAGGCAGTTGCCGAGGGCGCCGCCAGCGCCAAGGCCGCCAACCCGCTGCTCTCCGGCCTCCGCCCGCTGGCCCTCGACGTGGCCGCCCCGCTGGCCGGCTACTACCTGCTGCACTCGGCCTGCGGCCTGAGCGAGTTCGCCGCCCTGGCCTGGAGCAGCGCCTTCCCGGCCGCCCGCACCGTCATCGGCCTGCTCCGGGAGCGCAAGGTCAACCTGTGGGCCGCGCTGATGCTGACCGTCAACCTGGCGGGCCTCGCCCTGACCTTCGTCACCGGCGACGCCCGGATGATGATCGCCAAGGACGGCGGACTGAGCGGCACCGTGGCGCTCGCGATCCTGGTCTCGGCGGTGATCGGCCGACCGGTGATGAGCCCGATGCTGATGCCCTTCCTCACCAAGGGCAAGCGGGACCGCGCCGCCGCCTGGCAGCGGCTGGCCGAGGGCCGGGCGGCCGCGTCGCGATCCTTCCGCCGCCACGAGCGCCTGTTCTCGGGCATCTGGGGCGCCGCGCTGCTGACCGAGTGCGCGGCCCGGGTGGTCGGCGCCTTCACCCTGCCGGTGTCGACGATGGCCTGGCTGTCCACCGTGTTCCTGATCGGCGCGATCGTGGCCGGTTCGATGCTCGGCCAGATCGCCACCGAGCCGATGGAGAAGCTGGTCAGTGCCGAGACCGAGGCCCCGACCGCCGCCTGAGCCCCACACCCGCCCGCCGCCCGACCGCCGTCTGACCAGCACCCCGACCACCACCCCGATCAGCACGGGAGCGCCACCCCGACCGGCACGTGAACAGCCGGTTCCGAGGACTCGAACGGCCAGGAACCATCCTGATCTCCCGGGAGTCCTTACATAACGAGGGGGTAACGGGACCCCCCGACGAGGAAACGGGGAGTCCCATGAACCGGACGACGGACGCGCTGACCACCATCGAGGACCGCACCCTCGTCTGGGACGGCTGCCTGAACATCCGCGACCTGGGCGGGCTGCCCACCGCCTCCGGCCGGCTCACCGCCCGCCGTGCGATAGTCCGGGCGGACAACCTGGACCGCCTCACCTTCGAGGGCTGGGACGCCCTCCTCGACCACGGGGTCCGCACCGTGATCGACCTGCGCAACGCCGAGGAGTACAAGCCGCTCCTCCCGCTCCCCGACGACGTCGACCTGATCCGCATCCCGCTGGACGAACTGGCCGGCCCCGCCTGGTGGGAGGCCCACGGCCGGCTGGACGGCACCCCGCTCGCGCTCCGCCCGTACCTGGACCACTGCCCGCACGCCGCCGCCGCGCTGATCGCCGCGATCGCCGGCGCCCACCCCGGCGGCGTGGTCGTGCACTGCGGCGCCGGCCGTGACCGCACCGGCCTCGCCGCCCTGCTGCTGCTCGCCCTGGCCGGGGTCGACCGGGCCTCGATCGCCGAGGACTACCTACTGAGCGGCCCCAACGTCCGCCCGTTGTACGGGATGCTGGGCCTGCCCGACCCGTACCGCCGGATCGATGCGGTGCTCGCCGAGGCCGGCACCACCGCCGAGGCCGCCCTGGAAGCCACGCTCGACGGGTTCGACCCGGCCGGCTACCTGCTCGCGGCGGGCGTCACGCCCGACCGGATCGCCGCCGTCCGCAGCCGACTGCTGCCGGCCGCATAGGAACCGCCAGGCAGGAACCGCCGCGCAGGAACGCCGCACAGGAACCGCCACCTAGGACCCGACGCGCAGAGGCCGCCGCGCAGGACGGGCCGCCGGAAGCCTTCACGACAATCGTCAATCGATGGTTGACGATCCCGGGGCGACAACCTACGGTTGACGCATGGAGAATCCCGTTGTTCCCAACACCACTCCGTTGCGCCTCGACGACCTGATCGCCGCGATCAAGAAGGTCCACACCGACGCGCTCGACCAACTCTCCGACGCGGTCATCGCCGCCGACCACCTCGGCGAGCTCGCCGACCACCTGATCGGCCACTTCGTCGACCAGGCCCGGCGCTCCGGCGCCTCCTGGACCGACATCGGCCAGAGCATGGGCGTCAGCAAGCAGGCCGCCCAGAAGCGCTTCGTCCCCAGGGACCCGGCCACCCCGAACGACCTCGACCCCAGCCAGGGTTTCAGCCGGTTCACCCCCCGGGCCCGCAGCGTCGTGGTGGCCTCGCAGGAGGAGGCCCGGAAGGCGAGCAACGCCGAGATCACCACGGAGCACCTGCTGCTCGGCCTGCTCGCCGAGCCCGAGGGCATCGGCATGAAGGCGCTCGCCGCCCAGGGCGTCGCCCCGGAGGCCCTGAGGGAGGCGGCCACCGCCGCCCTGCCGGCCGCCGTCGACGAACTGCCCGCACTGATCCCGTTCGACGCCCGCAGCAAGAAGGTGCTGGAGCTGACCTTCCGCGAGGCGCTCAAGCTCGGACACAACTACGTCGGCACCGAGCACCTCCTGCTCGCGCTGCTGGAGCAGGACAACGGCCAGGGCATCCTCACCGCGCTGAAGGTGGACAAGTCCGAGGCGGAGACCTTCGTCTCTGAGGCCATCGCCGCCATCATCGCCGCCCGGAACGCGGAGTCCGAGCAGCAGGGTTGAGGACCCGGCGCCGTGCCCCGGGCGGAACACCCGCCCGGGGCACGACACTTCCTGCTGGAACCCGGAGCCTAGAAGCCGGAGACGCGGGTGGTGACGATCCGGACCCGGCCGTCCTCCGCCGCCTCCAGAGCCGCCCGCAGCCGGGCCGATCGGGCCGGGCCGAGGAGCTCCAGCGCCTCCTCGAGCGGGGCCCAGCGGTGGTCGTCCAGCTCACCGGCCGGGACGGTCACGGGGGTGCCGTCCGGGACGGTGCCGAAGTCGAACATGAAGTGCTCGGCGGGGTGGTCGAGTTCGGCCGAGGGGTGGGTCCAGGAGATGGCCAGCAGCTCACCGGCCTCCCGGACGATGCCGGTCTCCTCCTCCAACTCCCGCTTGGCGCACTCGACCGGGCCCTCCCCGAGGTCGATCGTGCCCCCGGGGAACTGCCAGTGCTCGCGGTACCCGGCCTTCACGATCAGGATCCGACCGGACTCGTCCCGCAGCAGGCCGCCCGCCCCCGCGTAGATCCGGGGCAGGGACGCCAGCCATTCCTCGCGGGACTTCAAGGGCTCAGCCGTCACGGTGCTCCTCCTGGCGCAGGTGGGGTTCGACGGCCCCACTCTGCCACCAGGCTTCGTCACCGGACTTCGCCACCGCACCTCGCCACCGGACCGCGCCGACGAAACGTCGCCGCCGGACTTCGGAGCGACCGATGAGTCGGCACCGTCATGCCGGTCCAACCCGTATGACCACCACCACCGGGACCACCGGCGAGACCACACCGAGCACGATCGTGCTGACCTGCGACCTGCGCGCGCTGACCGCCCCCGACCTGGCCGTCGTCGACGCGCTCGCCCGGCTGCGGCTCGCCGCCGCCCGGTACGGGGTGGACGTGGTGCTGCTGAACGCGAACGGCCCGCTGCGGGAACTGCTCGCGTTCAGCGGGCTCGCGGCACTGCTGCCGGGCGCGGCCGATCCACTCGACCTGTACGGGCTACTCGGCGTCGACCTCCCCGTCGCGGACATCCGGGCGGACATCCGGGCGGACATCCGGGCGGACGTCGACCGGTCCAGCGCCGACCGGCCCGACCCCGGCCTGCTCGGCATCCAGCCGGGGCGGCAGGCCGAACAGCGGGAAGAGCACATCGGTGTCCAGGAAGTTGGTGAACCCGGTGATCCGCCCCGCTGACACCTCCGGCACGATCAGCGCCCACGGCTCGTGCCCGCCCGCCGGGCTCGGCCGGTACTGGGCGAAGGCCGGCCCGCCATTGGCCGTCACCGGGAGCAGCCGGGAGTCGCGGCAGCCGTGCCCGGGGCCCAGCATCCAGGCCCGGATCTCGTCCTGCCCCTGCAGCCACATCGCGAACGGCGGCATGTTGAGCGTGACGTCCTCGTGCAGCAGGGCGGCCAGGCCGTCCATGTCGTATGCCTCGAAGGCGCGGACGTAGCGGTCCAGCAGCGCGCGGTGGTCCTCGTCCAGCGCGGGGACCGGCCGGGCGGCCGAGGCGTCGGTGGCGAGCACCGCGCGGGCGCGCTGCAGCGCGCTGTTGACCGAGGCCACCGTGACGCCGAGGAGTTCGGCGACCTCGGCGGCCTTCCAGCCGAGCACCTCACGAAGGATCAGCACCGCCCGCTGCCGGGGCGCGAGCCGCTGCAGCACGGCCACGAAGGCCAGCTTCACCGATTCGCGCTGGGCGGCCACCTCGGCCGGGTCCCCCGTCTCGGGCAGCACCCGGCCGTCCGGGGCAGGGCCGATCCAGGTCACCTCGGGCAGCTGGGTGTCGTGCGCCGTGGCCACCGTGACCGGGCCCGCCAGGTCCATCGGACGGGCCCGGGCGTTGCGGCCGTTCAGCGCGTCCAGGCAGACGTTGGTGGCGATGCGGTACAGCCAGGAGCGCAGCGCGGCCCGGCCCTCGAAGCCCCGGTGCCCGCGCCAGGCCCGGACCATGGTCTCCTGCACCGCGTCCTCGGACTCGAAGACGGAGCCGAGCATCCGGTAGCAGTAGCCGGTGAGTTCCGTCCGATACCGCTCCAGCTGGAGCTCGACCGGCTCCGCCGTGATCACGTCGGCCATCGTGCGCCCCCGTCGTCCTGCCGTGCCCTGGTGAACGGGACGAACGTAGCGCAGGGCACCGACAATCGCTCACGGCTCCGGCAGCCGGCCGTCGGCTCACCGCTCCGACGGCCGGCTCACTGCTTCCCGTACACCTGGCCGGAGCCGAAGCCGGTGGTCACCAGCTTCCACAGGGTGGGGAACTCCTCGCCGGAGATGCCGGTCGGGTTGAGCCCGACGATCACGGTGCGGGAGAGATCGCGGGTGGCGAAGAAACCGCTGCTGTAGCCGGGCCGGGCACCGGTCTTGCCCCAGATCTCGGTGCCGTTCGGCAGCACGCTGCGCAGCATGCCGCCCGCGCTGAAGCAGGCGTGGCCGGCGGTCGGGCCGATCTCGCAGCTCTTGTTGTGGTCGTTCGGCACGTTCGGGACGGCGAACACCTCGGCCTGCTGGGCGGGCGGCAGCAGCCGGCCGCGGAAGAGGGCGTCGAAGAACCGCTCCAGGTCGGCGGCGGAGGAGATCATGCCGCCTTCGGCCCACGGGTACGGGCTCTGCTCGGTGACGTCCACCCGGTCGGTGGTGCCGTCGGCGGCGCGGACGTCCACGTAGCCGGAGGCGTGCGGACCGTGAACGGTCAGGTCGTCGGCGGCCGGGACGTAGGTGGCGTGCAGGCCGAGCGGGCCCGTGATGCGTCGGCGCACCTGGTCGGCGAAGGTGTCGCCGCTGACCTTCTCGATCACCATCCCGGCGACGAAGTAGTTGTTGCCGTTGTACTGCTGGGCGGTGCCGGGCACGAAGCTCATCGGCTGGGTGAGCATGTCGGCGACCACCTGCTCGGGGCTGAAGTAGTCCGCCTTGTGCGCGGCGAACCACGCCGTGCTGCCGTCCCCCGCGGTCATTCCGCCGCCGCCGGGCAGACCGCTGGTGTGGTCGAGCAACTGCCGTACGGTGACCGGCGGGTAGCCGGTCGGCAGCAGGCCGGGCAGGTAGTGCTGGACGGTGCCGTCCAGATCGACCTTGCCCTCGGCGACGAGCTGGAGCATCACGGTCGCCGTGAACACCTTGGAGATGCTGCCGATCCGGAACCGGGCGTTCGCCGGGACGTCCTCGCCCGAGGTGCCGCGCCACCGCGCGTCCGGGCCGCCCACCCGGACCAGCGCGCCGGTGATGTCGGCGGGCAGGGTGTCGAGGGTCTTCGCGAGCGATTCCCGGTCCAGCGGCCCCGGTTGGGCCGACACGGAGGCGGAGCCAGCGCTGACGGACGGCGCCTCCGCAGCCAGGGCCGGGGCCGCAGCGCCGACCGTGACGGCGGCGAGCAGCGCACCGGCTGCCGCAAGGGTGGACCAACGAATGCTGCGCGTAAGGGTGTTCATCCGGCTTCTCTCCAACGACGGCTCGCCCGGCGGGCGGTGGCTCTGACAGGAGAGAGTCTTCGGCGGGACACCCGGCCGCGGCATCCGGGAACTCCCCTGAACCGGCCCGGAGAAGGCCCCCGAGAAGACCCCCGAGGAGAGCCCTGATGAAAGCCCCCGAGAGCACCCCTGGCCATGCGCCGGGGGCGGACACCCGCAGCTCGGTGCCCGCCCCCGGCCGGACGGTTCAGTGGGCGGAGTGCTTCTCCGCGCCGCGGTGCCGGTGACCCTTGAGTTCGGCGTGCATCGCCGGAGCGGAGTGCGTGGCCGCGGCCGGCGTGTCGCGCCCGCCGTGGCGGAACGCCTCGCCGGTGCCGTACCCGGCGCCGGCGGAAGACACCGCGCCGGTGCGCAGCTTCGGCCCGATCCGGGCGGGCGGGCTCGCCATGCCGCGGCGTTCCAGCAGTTCCTGGGTGCCCTGGCGGAGCTGGGCGGTGCTGCCCGGTGTTCGCTTGGTCATCGTGGGCCTCCCTTCGGCGGTCCACCGGCCGGACGGGCGTCGGCCGGAGGGGCCGCACGGGCTTTATGTCCGGATTTTATCCGTCGTGCGCGGCCACGCCACCGGGGAGAGCGAGGAGAGCGGCGAGACCCGGGAGACCGGGGAGACCGGTTGCGAACGCCCGTCTCAGCCCATGACCTCGTGGACGAAGCACCAGCGCCAGTCCTCCCCCGGCTCGTACGAGCGGATCACCGGGTGGGAGGTGTTGTGGAAGTGCGCGGTGGCGTGCCGCTGCGGCGAGAAGTCGCAGCAGCCGATGTGGCCGCAGTCCAGGCAGATCCGCAGGTGCACCCAGTCCCGGCGCCCCTGCGCCAGGCAGTCGGCGCAGCCGTTGGTGGGAGGAACGGGCTCGATGTCCTGAGGGGCCAGAGCGAGGTCTTCGCAGGCACTCATGAGTGCAGGCTAAGCCGCCCCGGGCCGTCCCGCCCGCTCAGAACTCCCCGGACGGCCCGTTCAGGAGGACCCGGCCCGACCTGCCCAGGACGGCCCGCTCGGCCTGCCCGGGACGCCTCCGGCGCTCAGGAGACGCCGGACGCCTCGGACTCCGCCCCCGGCGCCGTCCAACTCGCCAGCAGCGCCAGCTTCTGGGCGGTCGGCGAGCCCACCGGGGCGGTGTAGACGACCAGCAGTTGGTCCGGCGAGCCGTTGACGCCCAGGGTCTCGTAGCCGAACTCCAGGTCGCCGACCAGCGGGTGCCGGACCAGCTTGACGCCGTGGGTCTTCTCCCGAACCAGGTGGTCCGCCCAGAGCCGGCCGAACTCCTCACTGCGCACCGACAGTTCACCCACCAGGGCGCTCAGCTCCGGGTCCTCCGGGTGCAGTCCGGCGTCCCGGCGCAGGTAGGAGACGGTCTCCGCGGCGACCGCGTCCCACTGCCGGTAGTAGTCCCGGGCCGCCGGGTCGAGGAAGCCGTGCCGGGCCTGGTTGGGCGGGCCGTCCGGGCCGCCCTCCGTACGCGTGGAGAAGCCGTTCACCGCGTCGCCCAGCGCGTTCCAGGCCAGGACGTCCATCCGGCGGCCCAGGACGAAGGCCGGCACCTCGGTCATCAGGTCCAGCAGCAGCCTGGTCCCCGGGCGGACCTGCTGCCGGGCCCGTCCCCGCGCGGCACCGGCGGCGGCACCGGCCGGGGCCTTGGGCGGACGGGCGAGCGAGCGCAGGTGCGCCGTCTCCACCTCGTCCAGCCGCAACACGCGGGCCACCGCGTCCAGCACCGCGTCCGAGGCGCTGCCGCCCCGGCCCTGCTCCAGCCGGACGTAGTAGTCGACGCTGACGCCCGCGAGCTGCGCCACCTCCTCCCGGCGCAGCCCCTGCACCCGGCGGCGGCCGTGCGAGGGCAGGCCCACCTCCTCCGGCAGGATCCGGGCTCGGCGCGTGCGGAGGAAGTCCCCCAGGGTGTTCTCCATGCCTGGCAGGTTAGCCGCGGGCGGCCGCGCGAGGGTGGTACTGCCGTACCCAGGAAAGGCCGTCCCGGGAAGGGGGTTCCCAGGACGGCGGTACCCGGGAAAGGCACAGCCCTGGGTCGGCGGCCGCGGTCCGCGCAGAGTGGTCGACGTCAGCCCGACCACCGCCGGAAACCCCGGAGCCCCCGGACCCTCTGGCCCCCGGAACACCGGAACCTCTGGACCCGGACCCCGGAACCTGGACCCCCCTGGAGCCCCGATGAGCCTCGTCTCCCTCGCCACCCGCACCGCCGTCGTCACCGGAGCCGCCAGCGGCATGGGCGCCGCCACCGCCCGGACGCTCGCCGCCCAGGGCGCCCGGGTCGCCCTGCTCGCCCGGCGCACCGATCGGCTGGACGCGCTCGCCGCCGAGATCGCCGCCGCCGGCGGGCAGGCGCTCGCCGTCACCGCCGACATCACCGACCAGACCTCCGTGGACGCCGCCGCGAAGGCCGTCCACGACACCTACGGGCAGGTCGACCTGGTCGTCAACAATGCCGGGGTGATGCTGCCCAACCCGCTCGCCGACGGCCGGATCGACGAGTGGACCCGCATGGTCGACACCAACCTCACCGGCGCGCTGCGGATCGTCCGCGCCTTCACCGCCGACCTCACCGCGGCCGCCGCCGAGGGCCGCCCCTCCGACCTGGTCAACGTCTCCTCGATCGCCTCACACGTGGTCTTCCCCGACTACGCCGTGTACGGCGCCACCAAGGCCGCGCTCACCCAGCTGTCCGCCGCCCTGCGCAGCGAGCTGGGCCCGCGCGACGTCCGGGTCAGCGCGATCGAGCCCGGCCTGACCGACACCGAACTCGGCGGGCACATCGACAACCCGGCCCTGCGCGAACAGCTCGGCAGCATGTTCGACGTCATCCCGGCGCTCGCGGCCGAGGACATCGCCGACCTCATCGCGTACACCGTCAGCCGCCCCCGGCACGTCAACCTGCGCCACCTGGTCGTGCTGCCGACCCGGCAGGCGTGACCGGCCCGCCCGGCGTCCACGCTCCGCACGCACGGGTGGCATGGGAGCATGCCACCCGTGGCGATCGTGACGGGGAGAACGAACGGCGACACCGACGGGGGCGACACCGGCGGTGTGCCCGCGCAACTGGCGGGTGACGCGGGCGACGCAGGGGTGCCGGACGGCGGTGCAGCAGGCAGCGGCGGTGCGACGGACACCAGTAGAGCGGGCAGCAGGGCCACCGGGATCCCCGGGCAGGCCGGACCCGGCCGGTTCCCGGCCCGCCCGGTGCCCGCCACCGGCCGGCTCCGGCAGCCCGTCGCCCTGATCCGGCTGCTCGGCGGCCTGTTCGCCATCGCCCTCACCCTGCTGCTCGCCGACTACGCCCGCGCCACCACCGGCGGCATCGCCGCCGACGTGGCCGAGGCCGCCGCCCTGGTGCCGCGGCCGCTGGCGAGCCTGGCAGGCGGGCTCACCACCGCCGCCGTCCTGCTGCTGCCAGTCGGCCTCGCCGTGCGCCGCCTGCTCGGCCCCGACCGGCGGCGCGCCCTCCAGCAGGTCTCCGACGGGCTGCTCGCCGCCGTCCTCGCGTACGGCGCCACCCTCGGCGTGGACCTGTGGGCGGACGGCCTCGCTCCGCACTCGCTGCTCACCGCGCTCAGCCAGCCGCTGCCCGGCGACGTCCTCGGGCACACCGAACCGGTGTACGGCTACCTCGCCCCGGTCCTCGCCTTCATGACCGCCTCCGGCAGCCGCGAACGCCGCCTGCCCTGGACCATCCTCGCCCTCTCCGGCCTCGCCGGACTGGCCGGCGGCTTCGCCACCCCCACCGCGCTGCTGCTCGGCCTGCTGATCGGCTGGACCGGCGCCCACGGCACCCTCTACGCAGTCGGCACCCCCGACCCCTGCCCCCGGCCCGGCGAGATCCTGCGCGCCCTGCGCGAGAGCGGCCTGCGCCCGGTCGAAGCCCACCCGACCGGGCCCGACCGCTACCGGGTCCGACAGGCCGACGACCGCCCCGACCTCGACGTCCAGCTCCTCGACCGGCAGGCCGTCACCGCCGCCGCCGTCCGGCGCGCCTGGCGCCGGCTGCGCCTGCGCACCGCCCCCGACCCGCGGGTCCTGCGCTCCCCGCGCACCGGCCTGGAACACGAGGCCCTGGTGACGTACGCGGCCCTGGCCGCCGGCGTCCGCACCCGCAGCATCGCCGCCACCGCCGGTGTCGGCCACGACACCGCCCTCCTCGCGTACGAGCGGCTGGCCGGCCGCACCCTGGACCAGCTCGCCGACGAGGAGATCACCGACGAGCTGCTCACCGACGCCTGGGGCCAGCTCGCCCTCCTCCAGCGCCGCGAGATCGCCCACCGCGCCCTCGTCCCCTCCTCGCTCCTGGTCGACGGCTCGGGCGCGGTGCACCTGGTCGACTTCGCCGACGGCGACATCGCCGCCACCGAACTCGTCCTGCGCTGCGACATCGCCCAGCTCCTCACCACCCTCGCCCTGCGCACCGGCGCCGCCCGCTCCGTCCGCACCGCCACCGCCGTCCTCGGCCGCGACCCCATCGGCGCCGCTCTCCCCCTCCTCCAACCGATCGCCCTCACCCACACCACCCGCCGCGCCCTCAAACGCCACGCGAAACCCACCGGCACGGCCCCGGCCCGGCCGGAACCGTCGCCCGCCGGCACCCCGGCCGCCTCGGCTGGCACCGCCCAGGGCGCTGGCGCCAGTGCCAGCGCCGCCGACGGGGCGCAGACCCAGAACGCCCCCGTTCCCGGTGGGCTGCTGGAGGAGATCCGGGCTGAGGTGCTGCGGGCGCGACCGCAGGTGGTGGGGCGGCCGGTGCGGTTGGAGCGGTTGCGGCCGCGGACGATGCTGGCCGTCGTGGGCGGGGTGGTGGCCGGGTGGCTGCTGATCCCGCAGCTGTTCGCGGCGGAGGACAACCCGGTCTCCGCCCTGGCGGACGCCGATCCGTGGTGGCTGCTGCTGGCGCTGGTCGCGGCGGCAACGAGCCACGTCACGGCGGCGATGGGGTTCGTCGGCTTCGTGCCGGAGCGGCTGGACTTCCGCAACGCGGTGCTGGCGCAGGTGGCCGGGTCGTTCGTGAAGCTGGTGTCGCCCGGCGGGGTCGGCGGGGTCGCGCTGAACACCCGCCTGCTGCAGCAGGCCGGGATCCCGACGGCGCAGGCGCTGTCCAGCGTCGGTGTGGGGACGATGATCGGACTGGTGCTGCACCTGCTGCAGCTGGGGGCCTTCGTCTACCTGCTGGACCTGCAGCCGGGCGGCTCCGAGCTGGACGCGCTGCCCGCGGTGGTCGGCGGGCTGGCGGGGGCGGCGGCGCTGCTGGCGTTGGTGTCGGCCATCCCGGTGGCCCGGCGGTGGCTGGCGGCGCGGCTGCGGCCGTTGACGACCGAGGTGGTGCCGCGGCTGCTGGACCTGCTGCGCAGTCCGACCCGGCTGGCGGTCGGGGTGACCGGGCAGCTGCTGGTGTCGATCTGCCTGATCTCCTGCCTGTACTGCTGTACCCGGGCGATCGGCCGGGAGCCGTCCTTCGCCTCGGTCGCGGTGGTGTTCCTGGTGGGCAACGCGGCGGGCAGCGCGGCGCCGACCCCGGGCGGGGCCGGCGCGGTGGACGGGGCACTGATCACGCTGCTGCAGCAGACCGCGTCGATGGAGAAGGGCGGCGCGCTGGCGGCGGTGGCGCTGTACCGGCTGCTGACGCTGATCCTGCCGGTGCTGCCGGGCTGGGCGGCGCTGGCCTGGCTGCAGCGCCGCCGCGCGCTCTAGGGTCCGCCGCACGCCGTAGGGCCGCCGCTCGGGAACAGCCCGGCACGCGGGGCCCGCTCGGGTTCAGCCCGACCCCGCGCGGCCCGCTCGGGACGGCTACTCCCGGTACTCGTCCTCGTCGAGCTGGACCACCCGGGTCTGCTCCGCAACGTCCGCGACGTCGGTGGCCGGGTCGGCGCCGAGGGCGCGGCGCTCGGCGACCTCGTCGTACTCGTCGACGTCGGGCGCCTCCTCGTCGGTCTCGACGGTCTCGGCGGTCTCGTCGATCAGGTAGTCCTCGTGATCCTGCGGCATGGCATCGTCCTCACTGTTCGGAGGCTCCCACGGGCCCGGGTGGCGGTACTGGCAGTATCCGCCGCCCGGTGCCCGGACGCGAAGCGCCGAGCCCGCCCGGGCGTGTTGCCGCAAGCGCCGTGCCGCCTCCGCGCCGCCTCCGCGCCGCCTCCGCGCCGCCTCCGTGCCGCCCGGCCGAACCCCTCGCATTGACCCACGAATCACGCTGCCGAATGACCCAAGAGAAGGGTGCATTCCGAGCCTAGGGTCGTAGCCATGACGACGAACGAGCTCACCGAAGCCCCCGCCCGCCTCGACTACGCCCGCACCGTCCCGAAGGTGTTCCGGGCGATGATCGCCCTGGACGCCGCCGCCCGCGAGGGCCTGGACCCGGCGCTGGTCGAGCTCGTCCAGATGCGCACCTCGCAGCTGAACGGCTGCGCGTACTGCCTGGACATGCACACCAAGGACGCCCGCAAGGCCGGCGAGAGCGACGAGCGGATCTACCTGCTGCCGGTCTGGCCGGAGGCCCCGGCCGGGGTGTACAGCGAGCGCGAGCGGGCCGCCCTGGCACTCGCGGAGGAGATCGCGCGGATCGGCGGCGGGGTCTCGGACGCGGTGTACGCCCGGGCGGCCGCGCACTTCGCGGAGGCCGAGCTGGCGCAGCTGATCTCGGTCTGCTTCACCATCAACGCCTGGAACCGCATCAACGTGGCCACCCGCAAGTCCCCCGGCGCCGCCTGACCGGGCCACCTGCCGGACCGCCGCGCGGGGCACCGTACGCAGCACCGCCCGCAGCACCGCCCGGTGGCCCGTGCGGAACGCCGCCCAGGCCACCGGGGGTACGATCGGTGCCGTACAAAGGGCTTACCCACACCCACCCGGTGGCCCCGAGGCCCACACGAACGACGGGGAAATCATGTCCGGCTCGCACTACTTCAGCGGTGCACCCGAGGTCGCCAGCGACCGTCGGCCGATCACGGTCTCCCTGCCGGACCTGACCCTGGAACTGACCACCGACACCGGGGTGTTCTCCCGCGAGCGGCTCGACCCGGGCACCCGGATCCTGCTGGAGCACGCCCCGCAGCCGCGGGTGCGCGGCCCGATCCTGGACGTCGGCTGCGGCTACGGCCCGATCGCGCTCACCTGGGCGACCCGGCGCAAGCGCCTGCCGGTCTGGGGGGTGGACGTCAACGAGCGCGCCCTGGAGCTGGTGCGGCTCAACGCCGAGGCGCTGGGGCTGGGCAACGTCCAGGCCGCGCTGCCGGACGACGTCCCGGAGGACCTCCGGTTCGCGACGATCTACTCCAACCCGCCGATCCGGATCGGCAAGGCGCCACTGCGCCGCCTGCTGACGCACTGGCTCGGCCGGCTGACCCCGGACGGCTCGGCGTTCCTCGTGGTGCAGAAGCACCTGGGCTCGGACTCGCTGCAGAAGTGGCTGAACGACCAGGGCTACCCGACGACCCGGGTCGCGTCGGTCAACGGGTTCCGGATTCTGGAAGCGCGGCCCCGTCCCGAGGTGGGCGAGGGCTCCGAGAATGGACGAGGTACGACGTCGTGAAGCAGCTCCGCGGGACCGAACTGAAGCGTCTGCACCGCTCGTGGCGGCGCAGCAACGAGTTCCGGCTCGCGATGATCCTGGAGAACCTGCAGTCGCCGTTCAACGTCGGCTCGGTGGTCCGGACCGGTGCGGCGATGGGCGCCGAGAAGCTGTACCTGGTCGGGGAGACCCCGTCGGTGCGCTCGTCCGGCGCGCAGAAGGCCGCGATGGGCACCGACAAGTACCTGAAGGTGGAGCACTTCCCGACCATCGCCGAGGCGGTGGCGGCGGCGAAGGCGGACGGCTTCAAGGTGGTCGGCCTGGAGCTGGCGGACGAGGCGGTGCCGATGTTCGCCGCCGAGCTGACCCCGGCAGTGGCCTTCGTGCTCGGGCACGAGGACCGCGGGATCACGCCGGACGCGCTGGAGCTCTGCGACCAGGTGGTGTTCGTGCCGCAGCTGGGCCGGGTCGGCTCGCTGAACGTGTCGGCGGCCGCGACGGTGGCCTGCTACGAGGCGCGCCGGCAGGGGTACACGATCAGCGGCACCCCGGACGGCGACCTCGGCGGGGACTTCGGGGGCGACCTCGGGGGCGACGAGGACTGAAGCGTGTGAACGGCGGGAGGGGTGGGCCGAAAGGCCCACCCCTCCCGCCGTTTCCGCCCGGAAACCCCGCACATCTCTGCCGAACGGCAGATGTGCGAACGGCCCCCGCCCGGAAGCATTCCGTGCGTGACCGAACTCCGGATCCTCGACCTGACCAAGGAGTACCGCGGCGGCAAGCGCGCGGTGGACTCCTTCACGCTGACGCTGCGGCCCGGCGTGCTCGGCCTGCTCGGTGCCAACGGCGCCGGCAAGTCGAGCCTGATGCGCATCCTGGCCACGGTCACCCGGCCCACCTCGGGCCGGGTGCTCTGGGAGGGCGAGGACATCGCCCGCCGCCCCGGGCCGCTGCGCCGTGCCGTCGGGTACCTCCCGCAGGACTTCGGCGTCTACCCGCAGCTCACCGCGCGCGAGTTCCTCGGCTACCTGGCCGCCGCCAAGGGGATGCGGCGGCGCCCCGCGAAGGCCCGGATCGACGAACTGCTCGAACTGGTCAACCTGTCGGGCGTGGCCGGGCAGCGGCTCGGCGCGATGTCCGGCGGGATGCGCCAGCGGGTCGGCATCGCCCAGGCACTGCTCAACGACCCGGCCCTGCTGATCGTGGACGAGCCGACGGTCGGGCTGGATCCGGAGGAGCGGCTGCGCTTCGGCAGCCTGCTGAGCGGGCTCGGCGCCGACCGGATCGTCGTGCTGTCCACCCACATCGTCCCGGACGTGGCCGCCACCGCCGACCGGATCGCCGTCATGGGACACGGCCGGCTGCTGCACCACAGCACCCCGGAGGAGTTGCTCCGCCGCGCCGAGGGCTCCGTCTGGGAGTTGACCGTCGGGGCCGAGCAACTCCCCTCGCTGCGTTCGCGGTTCCTGCTCGGCGGCACCACCCGCACCCGGCAGGGCGTCCGGGCGCGGGTGCTGTCCGGGGCCCGGCCCGCACCGGAGGCGCAGCCCGTCACGCCCCGGCTGGACGACGCGTACCTGCTGCTCACCGCCGCCCCGGCCGCGGCCAAGGAGGTGGCGGCATGGTGACGCGCGTCGGGGCGCTGGCCCTGGCCGACTTCCGGGAGCGCCGACGGCGGCCCGGCTACCTGGTCGTGCTGCTGGGCACGCTCGCCCTCGGGCTACTGGCCGCGCCGGTCGGCGACTCCCGCTGGGAGGTGTTCCAGGTGACCGATCTGCACGGCCGCTACACCAGCGGCTACGTGGGGACGGTGACGGCGCTCGGCGGCGCGGTGTGGCTGTCGCTGGCGGGCTTCGGCATCGTGCGCGGAGCGATCCCCCGGGACGAGCAGAGCGGTGTCGGCCGGCTGCTCGCCGCCACGCCGATGAGCCGGATCGCCTATCTGGCCGGCAAGTTCGGCAGCAACCTGCTGCTCTTCGGGTCGATGCTGCTCGCCCTGGCCGGAACGGCGCTCGGGGTGCAGCTGCTCAAGGGCGACGCGGACCACGTGGACGTGGTGCGGCTGCTGCTGCCGTACGTCCTGATCACGCTGCCGCTGCTGGCGGCGGTGGCCGGGTGCGCGGTGCTCTTCGACACCGTGCCCGGGCTGCGCGGCGGGCTGGGGGCCGCGGTCTGGTGCGCGGTCTGGCTGATGCTCGTCCTGGGCGCGCAGACGAGCAGCGGGCTGGATCTGCTGGGCATGCGGCGGATCACCGCGTCGATCCGGGAGGTGCTCGCGGCGGGCGGACGGCCGGTTGACGGCGTGGAGTTCGGCGTCGGGCTGACGGCGGACGACCGGGTGCTCGGCACCTTCGACTGGCCCGGTCTGGGGCCGGGCGAGGCGGGCGGGCCGGCCGCGACGGGGCTGCTGCTGACGGCGGCGGCCGTCGGGCTCGCGCTGCTCGGGGCGCTCTGGTTCCGCCGCTTCGACGGGGCGCAGGCACGCCCGGGTACGACGACGCTCCGCCCGGGCGCGACGGGGGTGCGCCCGGGCGGGTGGGGCCGTGGGGCCGCCCCACAGGACGGCGCGGCAGGCGCGGCTCCGGAGGTCGGCCCCGCCGCCTTCGCGCTGGATCCGGCCCGGTTGACCCCGGCCCACCGGGGCGGCACGGTGCTCGCCGCGCTCGCCGGTGAACTGCGGATCCTGGCGCAGGGGCAGCGGTGGTGGTGGGCCGGGGCCGCGGTGATCGCGGCGGTGGCGCTGAGCGTCGCACCGGACGGGCCCAGCCACGCGATGCTGCCGTTCGCGATGCTCTGGCCGATGCTCCTCTGGTCCCGGATGGGCCACCGGGCGGGCGGCGGCAGCATCGAGGAACTGCTCGGTGCCTGCCCGTCCCCGCTGCGCCGCGGGCTGGCCGCCCTGCTCGCCGGGATCGTCCCGGCGCTGGCGGTGGCGGCCGGGCCGGTGGTCCGGCTGCTCGGCGCCGGGGAGTCCCGGGCCGCCGCGGGCGCCCTGGCCGGGGCGCTGCTGATCCCCTCCCTGGCGATGCTCTGCGGCACCGTCACCCGCGGCCCCCGGCTGTTCCAGACCCTCTACCCGCTGCTCTGGTACGGGATGGTCAACCACGTCGGCGGGCTGGACTTCCTCGGCGTCTCCGGGGGCCGCGCCCCGGCCCCGGCGGCGGTCGCCGGCCTCGCCGCCGCGCTGGCCCTGGGCGCGCTCACCGTCGACGCGATACGCCACGCCACCCGCTGAGCCGACGGGTCGAGAGCCGGTTCCCCCGCCCGGGGGAGCCGGTCCCTCCGCAGGACGGAGGCCACGCCCGGGGGCGAACCGGCAGCGTTGTCGGCAACGCACGCACAGCCCGAAATCCCGCCCCGCACCGAAGGACCGACCCATGCGCAAGCCGATCACCGCCATCGCCCTCGCCACCGCAGCCACCGCCCTCTCGGCGGGCACCGCCATCGCAGCCCCCGCCTCCGCGCCCGCGCCCGCAGCCGACCACCTCCGGCTGCACAGCTGGACCGTGCTCAACGAGCACGGCCCCGGCCCCAACCCCGGCGAGCGGCTCACCGCGTGGGTCGACGCCCGGACCGTCGACGGCCGCACGCGTGGACACGCCGTGGTGCAGCACGAGTTCATCGGAACCGGTACCGCCCGGGTCGAGTTCGACATCGACTGCCTGACCGCCGACGCCGGCGGTGCGGTCACCGTCACCGGGCCGGTCGGCACCGCCACCGTCACGCCGGTCAACGGCCCGGCAACCACCGGCCGGGCCGGCTGGCACCCCGAGACCGGCCTCACCTTCTATCCCGCGGACGCGAGCGGCGAGCACCGGGTCGGCTGGGCCGGGGCCGACTTCCTGCACCCCGACGCGCCCGCCCGGGCCACCAGGTGCACCCCGGTCCCCGCCGGTCTCTGGGTCATCGAGGGTCGCACCGCCGTACACCGGTGATCCATCCGCGCCCACCGGAGAAGCACCGGAGTGAGGAGGGCGGCCATGCCGACCGCCGCCGGACAGGGTGCCCGTCGTGCCCCCGCGGACACGGCAACGAAGCGCAAAGCTGCCGGTCAACCGGCAGATTGGGCCCGGCGCGAGGCCGAAACCCCGGAGTACGATGGCCCGGTCCCGGAGGCGCCGAACGCATCAGAGCCCCGTGGGCCCGCCCCTCGCCGAAGCCGAAGCGATCCTCTCGGAGCGAGGTCGGGCAGGGCCGCGCACCCCGGGATCGTCAATCGCACCACAGCACCAGGCAAGGCCCAGAACGACGGCCCGTCGTGCTGCGCAGGCAGGGCGAGGGGCCGCGCCACGCCCCGATGCCCCGTCTGTGAGGACGCACCCATGACCCCTGCCTTGTCCACCACGAGCCCGACCACCGGCGGACGCCCGACCGGGATCGCCGACTCCACCGACTCCACCTCCACAGCCACCGGAGTCTTGACCTCCACCTCCACCTCCACCGAACCCGCGACCGAACCCTCCACCTACAGCAGGCTGTTGGGCCTACTGGCCACCCATCCCGCCGCCTACCGGACGATCTGCCACGAGCCGGAGGGGAACACCGCCCTCGCCAGTGAGCTGCGCGGCCACCCGCTGGAGCAGGCCGCCAAGTCCATCGTCATCCGGGCCAAGCGCACCAAACAGGACGGCGGCGGCCGGTACGCGCTCGCCGTGGTGCCGGGCGACCGCCGGGTCGATCTGGACGCCGTCGGCCAGGCCCTCGGGTCCAGCCGGGTCGGCTTCGCGGACCGCACCACCGCCGAGCGGCTGAGCGGCTGCGTGACCGGCTCGATCATCCCGTTCTCGTTCCACCCCGATCTCGAACTCCTCGTCGACCACGACCTGTTGGCGCATAGCCATCTCTATTTCAACGCCGCGAGACTCGATCGCTCCATCGAACTGCGCACCGCCGTCTACCGGACGCTGGCACAGCCGCAGGTGCTCGCCATCGCTGCCTAGCCCCTCCCGGTCCGGCCCGGGAGCGGATCCCGAGCCGGACCGGACCCCCGGGCCGCCCTGCCAGGACGAGATTCCGCCACCTCCGGCGACCTGGTAGGAAGTGGATCATCATGAACGACAACGATGTAGTACGACTGGACCAGGTCACCCGCACCTACGGAGCGGGCCAGAACACCGTCACCGCCCTGGCCGGGGTCACCCTCGGCTTCGCCCGCGGCAGCTTCACCGCCGTCATGGGCCCGTCCGGCTCCGGCAAGAGCACCCTGCTCCAGTGCGCCGCCGGACTCGACCGCCCGGACTCCGGCACCGTCATCGTCGACGGCGTCGACCTCGGCGGCCTCGACGAGACCGCCCTGACCGAACTGCGCCGGGAGCGCCTGGGCTTCGTCTTCCAGGCCTTCAACCTCCTGGGAGCCTTGACCGCCGAGCAGAACGTCGGCCTGCCACTGCGCCTGGCCGGCCGTAGACCCGACCCGGCGCAGGTCCGGGACGCCCTCGCCCAGGTGGGCCTGGGCGAGCGGATCGGTCACCTGCCCTCACAGATGTCCGGCGGCCAGCAGCAGCGGGTGGCGATCGCCCGGGCGCTGATCGCCGCCCCCGAGGTACTCTTCGCGGACGAACCCACCGGCGCCCTGGACAGCTCCAGCAGCCGCGAGGTGCTCACCCTGCTCCGCTCCCTGGTCGATCGGCAGGGCCAGAGCACCATCATGGTCACCCACGACCCGGTCGCTGCCTCCTACGCCGACACCGTGCTCTTCCTCGCCGACGGCCAGGTCGTCGACCGTCTGGCCGACCCGGACCCGCAGACCGTCGCCGCCCGGATGACCGCGCTGGAAGACGCCCGCGCAAAGCCTGCCGCCAACGCCGCCGCAGAAGCCGGAACCCCCGGACACGGTGACCCCCGATGAACGGTCTCCGACTGCTACTCCCGATCGCCGCCGTCTCCCTGCGGCGACGGTGGCCGTCCTTCGTCGGCTCCTTCGTCGCGCTCGCCCTCGGCGTCGCGGTGATGTCCGCCGCCGGGGTGCTGCTCAACACCACGATGGGCGAGGACTCGCTGCCCGGCGCGCCCTCGCTGCACAAGCTGGTGAGCTTCATGGCCGCCATGGCCGGATTCGTCTCGGTCTTCGTGGTCTCCTCGACCTTCGCCTTCGCCGTCGCCCAGCGCCGCCAGGAGACGGCGATGCTGCGCGCGGTCGGCGCGACGCCGCGTCAGGTCCGGGCGCTGGTCCTCGGCGAGGCCCTGGTGGTGGCGCTGGCCGCCGCGGTCTCGGGCTGCCTGCTCGGGCTGGCCGTCGCCCCGGCGATCGCCGGCTGGCTGGTCGACCAGGGTGCCGCGCCGAGTGGCTTCCACTCCGAGCCGGCCCTGCTGCCGCTGCTGCTCGCCGCCTCGGGCGGGCTCGTCGTCGCCCTGCTCGGCGCCTACGCGGCCTCCCGCCGGGCCGGCCGGGTGCGGCCGGTGGAGGCACTGAACGAGGTCGCCGTCGACAGGAAGGTGATGCCGGTGGTCCGTTGGGTGGCCTCGGTCCTCTTCCTCGGTGTCTTCGGCTACACCCTGTCGACGTTCATCTCGATGCCCGCGTCGATGCTGGCCGACCCGCAGTCCCGCGATCCGGAGACCACCCCGCAGTGGGCGCTGCTCTTCGACGTCATGGCGGTGCTCGCCGTCGTGCTGATCGCCCCGGTGCTGGTGCCGCCGCTGGTGCGGCTGTTCACCTCGCTCGTCCCGTTGCTGCCCGGCGCGGCCGGGCTGATCGCCCGGCAGAACGCGCTCGCCGCGATCCGCCGCACCGTCTCCACCGCGACGCCGGTCTTCCTGGTGATCGGCCTGGCCGGCTCGGTGGTCGGCGGCACGGTGGCCTTCAGCGACGCGATGGCCGCCCAGGGCCGCGCCGCCCTGAAGGCCGGGTACGTGATCGAGCCGTCCGACGGCCACACCGTGCCCGCCGACGCCCTCCGGGGCCTCGCCGCCCTGCCGGACGCCCGGCTGACCACCGCGGCGACCGTACGGTTCGACGGCCTGGCGCTCCCGGACCAGCAGCCCGCCCCCGGCCGCCCCACCGACCTGCCGATCCCGGAGGACGGCCTCGCCGTCGACGGCGACCTGCGCGAGGCCTGGAACCTGACCGCCGACGCCGGCTCGCTCGCGGATCTGCACGGCAGGACGGTCGCGGTCTCCACCGACATGGCGCGGGTTTTCGGCTGGCACGTCGGCGACACCCTGAACGCCCGACTCGCGGACGGCACCCGGGAGCCGCTGCGGCTGGTCGCCCAGGTCCGCCACCTGCTGCCGCAGCTGCCCGAGATCGTCGTCCCCCGCGAGGCCGTCCCCGGCGAGAGCGCCGTCTCGGTCGCCTACCTGGGCACCGGCGCGGGCCCCGAGCAGGTCACGGCCGCGCTGGGCGGCAGCGCGGCCCGGGCCACCACGGGCGCGGACTGGATCGGGACGCACAACGACCGGACCGCGAAGAACAGCTGGATCGCGATGCTGGCGATCCTCGGCCCGGCCCTCCTCTACGCGCTGATCGCGATCGTCAACACGATGATGATGTCCACCGGCGACCGCCTGCGGGACTTCGCCACCCTGCGCCTGACCGGCGGCACCCGCCGCCAGGTCCTCCGCGTGGTCGCCGTCGAGACCCTGCTGGTCGTCGCCACCGCGGCGGCCCTCGGACTGCTCGTCACCCTGCTGACCCAGTACGCGACCGTCCTGCTGATCGAGAACCGCATCCTCGACGCGACCCAGTCCGCGGCCTTCGACCTGCCCTGGGGCGCCCTCGCCGGAGCCACCGCAGTCTGCCTGGTCCTCGCCCTGGTCTCCAGCCTGGCCCCGGCCCGGCTGGCACTGCGCATCCGCCCCCTCGACCTCGCGAGCGGCCGCCACTGACCCCCGCCCCCGCCCGGCCCCGCTCCCCTACCCAGGCAGCGGGGCCGGCCCGTTCCCCCACGAAAAAGCCCAGGTCAGAAAGGATCTGACCTGGGCTTCAAGCTGAGCCGACCGGCCGAGCGCCACAAAGCGCAAAAGCCCCAGGTCACGGCGAGTGAGTCCTGGGGCTTCTACAGAGCCGCCTGCGGGATTCGAACCCGCGACCTACGCATTACGAGTGCGTTGCTCTGGCCAGCTGAGCTAAGGCGGCACCGTTGCCGTGTGTGGCGGCAACGCGGGCCAGTCTACACAGGTTTCGCGGGTGATCCGTACCCGGATGCCGGGGGGGGTGGATCAGGCGGAGGAGACGGCCAGTTTGGCGGCGAAGCCGGCGAAGAGGACGGCGACGCCGCTGGTGAGGGTGGCGGAGAGGCGCTTGCGGCGGCGGAAGGCGGTGGCGAGGGTGGTGCCGGCGAAGATCAGCAGCGAGAGGTAGAGCAGGCTGAAGGTCTGCAGGACGCCGCCGAGGAGGGCGAAGGACAGGGCGGGCCGGCCGTAGGACGGGTCGACGAACTGGGTGAAGAAGGAGAGCAGGAAGAGGATGGCCTTGGGGTTGAGGAGGCTGACCACCAGGGCGCGGCGGAAG
This sequence comes from Kitasatospora sp. NPDC051164, assembly GCF_044455625.1. NCBI lineage: Bacteria > Bacillati > Actinomycetota > Actinomycetes > Kitasatosporales > Streptomycetaceae > Kitasatospora > Kitasatospora sp. NPDC051164. Next base: position 110,869 of record NZ_JBITFB010000007.1, read on the forward strand.
GGGTTCTCGGCGGATTCGGGGGCCGGCTCGGCGGTGGGGTCGGTGGCGGCCCGGCGTTCGCGCCAGAGCTCGCGGGCGGCGCGGAGCATTCCATAGCCGAGCCAGAGCAGGTAGGCGGCGCCGCCGAACTTGACCACCGCGAAGACGGCGGGGTTGGCCTTCAGCAGGGAGGCCGCACCGATCGAGGTGAGGCTGATCAGGGTGAGGTCGCCGACGAAGACGCCGGCCGCGGCCCGGTAGCCGGTCCGGACGCCCTTGCGGGCGGCGACGGACAGCACGTACAGGGAGTTGGGGCCGGGCAGCAGGACGATGACGAGGGCGCCGAGGATGTACGTCGCCAGGTCGTTGACTCCGAGCACGTTGCGCTCCGGTGCGGGGGAAGGGCAGGGGGGCGCTCATCGTAACGTCGTACCGGCAATCGATTGAAGCGAGAACTACCTACCGGTCGCCCGGAACCCCCCGCCCCCTACCGGTCGCAGCGCTTGCCCGGCTCGGGGGCCTCCCCGGTCAGCAGGAAGCGGTTCACCGCCCCGTCCACGCAGGCGCTGTGCCGGCCGTACGCGGTGTGGCCGTCCCCGTCGAAGGTGAGCAGGCGGCCGGACTCCAGCTGCCCGGCCAGGGACTGGGCCCAGGCGTACGGGGTGGCCGGGTCCCGGGTGGTGCCGACGACGACGATCGGGGCGGCGCCGGCCGCCCGGATGGTGTGCGCCGTACCGGTGGCCCGGACCGGCCAGTACGCGCAGGTCAGCGCCATCCAGGCCATGTCGCGCCCGAAGTGCGGCGAGACCTGCTCGAAGTCCGGCACCGCCCGCTGGACCTCCTCCGGTCCGCGGAACGGGGCGGGCAGGTCGAGGCAGTTCACCGCCGTGTTGGCGAACATGAGGTTGGGGTACGAGCCGTCCGCCTCGCGCCCGTAGTAGGCGTCGGAGAGCATCAGCAGCCCGGTGCCGTCGCCCGCCTTGGCGTCGGCGAGCGCGGTGCGCAGCCTGGGCCAGAGGAAGTCGGCGTACATGGCCTCGATGACGCCGGTGGTCGCCTGGGACTCGGTGAGTCGGCGCCCGCTGTCCGTGGTGGGCAGCGAGGCGGTCTGGACGGCCGCGAACAGGGCTCCGAGCTGCTCGCCGACCTGCTGCTCGGTGCGGCCGAGCGGGCAGTCCTCGAGCTTGGCGCAGTCCTTGGCGAAGGCGGCCCAGGCGGTCTCGAAGCCGCCGGCCTGGGTGCGGTTGCCGGTGACCGAGTCGAGCGCCGGGTCCATCGCGCCGTCCAGCAGCAGCCGGCCCACCCGGGTCGGGAAGAGCCCCGCGTAGGTCGCGCCGAGGAAGGTTCCGTAGGACTTGCCGACGAAGTTCAGCCGCTCGTCGCCCAGTAGGGCGCGCAGCACGTCCATGTCCCGGGCGGCCTCGACGGTGCTGAGGTGGCCGAGCGCCGTTCCGGCCTGCTTCCGGCAACCCTCGGCGAACTCCTTGTCGGCGGCGACAAGCGCGTCGATCCCGTGCTGGTCGCCGGGGGTCAGGTCGACGGCGGTGAAGGCGTCCATCCGGTCGCCGCTCAGGCAGGTGACGGGGCTGCTGCGGCCCACCCCGCGCGGGTCGAGGCCGACCAGGTCGTACCGGGCGCGCACCCCGAGGTCGTACGTCCGGGCGGCGGACTCCAGGTACTCGACCGCCGAGCCGCCGGGCCCGCCCGGGTTGAGCAGCAGCGAGCCGAGCCGCGGGTCGTGGGAGCCGGCGCCGGTACCCGCGCCGGTCGCGGAGGGTTCGGCCGCCGCGCGGGCGGCCGCCAGGGTGAGCTCGCCGTCCCCCGGCCGGTCGTAGTCCAGCGGCACCCGGAACGTCGTGCACTCGAACCCGCCGTCGCACGGCTGCCAGGCCAACCGCTGCGCGTAGTACGGCGCGAGCGCGGCCGGGACGGTGGCGGGCAGCGGCTCCAACGGGGTGGCCCCCGGCGCGCCGGCCGCCGGGGTCGAGGGCGCGCCGGGGCCCGGCGTCGCGGCCGGGGCCGAGGACACACCGGAGTCGGCCGAATCGGACGAGGCCGCCCTCGGCGCCCCGTACGGGCCTGAGCCGCACCCGCCGGCCAGCAGGCCGACGGCCAGCGCCGCGGCCGACACCCGCGCCGTCGCGGCCAGTACCCGAATCCGCCCGAAGGCCCTCATCCGGTTGCTCTCCTCAGAGGATGGAAGGGACGAAGAAGCGATGACCCGGAAAGCGGAGGAAACGCCGCTGCCCGGTACCCACCCCGGGGTACCGGGCAGCGTAACGCCCGCTCGACGGGTGCTCAGGACGCCTTGGCCAGCGCCTCGGCCAGGAACTGCGCCGCCTGCCGGACCAGCCGCAGCCGCTCCCGGTCGGGGGTGAAGTCCTGCACGTTGTCCGAGATCCGCACCTCGGCCTTGGCCGCCGGACCGGGGCCCGCCTTGAGCGAGGCCTGGAGCTTGCGGGCCGCGTCCAGCCCGGCGGAGTCGGCCTTGGCGGCGGCCAGCAGCAGCTTGGCCGCGCTGCCGGTCGGGGCCTCGGCCCCGGTCTGGGTGAGCGCGGCGGCGTCGTAGCGGCCGGAGACCGCCGCGGCCGCGCCGTACAGGTCGGGGCGGGCCAACCCGGCGGCGGCCGCGCACGGCGCGCCGCCGTCGACGCCGAGGGTGCCCCAGGAAGCCGGGCCGGGCGGCAGGGTGCGGAAGGAGGCCGCGATGGTGGTGCGCAGCGTCGCGTCGTCCGCGACGGCGGCCGGGGCGGCGGCGACCAGTTCACAGGGGTGCGCGGTGCCGTTCGGCGCCTCGGGGGCGACCAGGATGAACGCGCGGGCCTTGCCGGTCTGCAGCGCCGAGCCGATGCCCTCGAACACGTCCGGGACCTCGGCGTCGGCGGTCCTGCGCGGCGCGGCCGCGTGCATCACGACGACCGGGAAGCGCGCGTTGGGCTCCTTGGCGTACTGCGGCGGCAGCCAGACCCGGACGTTGCGCGGGCGCCCGTCGGGGCCGAGCACGGCGGACTGGAGGAGCTCGCCGCCGCCCGGGTGGCCGACGCTGTCAAAGCGGCTGACCACGGCGGGGGCCGTGGTGGCGACCGTGGTGGCAGCGGCGGCAGCAGCGCCGGCGGCCGGCTCGGTGGCCGCGGGCGGCGCCGCCTGCTGCCGGGCGGCCGCCCCGGCCGCCGACTCCGAGCCCGCCCCCGCCGCGTCCACGACGGGCTGCGGACGGTCCGGGTCCTGGTCGCCGCGGCCGAGAGCGCCGAAGGCGCCGAGCCCGGTGAGCAGCGTCAACCCGGTGACGCACACCCCGCAGACCATCGCCCCGCCCGCGCGCACCAGCATCGGCCACCGGTCTCCGGCCAGCTCGTAGGTCTCGGCGGCGCGCAGGTCGCGCCAGCGCTGCAGGGCACCGCGGGCCAGCCAGATCCCGCCGAGCGCGGCGGCCAGTAGGGGAATGACGAGGAGCGAACGAACCATGCGACGCACCGCCTCGGGAGGAGGGCCGGCGCCGGACCGGACCCGGCGCGTACGGGAGGCGACCGGCCCGGCACCGGGCGCAGTCGGCCCCCAGCGTGCACAACCGGCGGACGGTCACACGCTCGTGTGCCCGGCGCGTATCGCCCGTTCACTCGAAGGTGGGACAACGCACCGGCTCCGGCAGGCGTACGGCCGTCGGCTGGTGGAGCGGACCGGCGGACGGCTGGGCGGACGGCTTGGGCGGAGCGGACCGGCGGACGACCCGGCCGACACCCCTGCGGCCGGCTCAGCCCGCGCGCAGCGCCACCGTCATCGCCTCGACCGCCAGCAGCGGGTCCACGTTGCGGTCCAGCGCCTCGCGGCAGGCCAGCACCGCCTCGATCCGGCGTAGCGTGCCCTCCGCCGGACCGGCCTGGGCGACCCGGTTCAGGGCCTGCCGCTGGTCCTCGTTGGCGAGCGCGCCGGTGGAGCCGAACTGGATCGCGAGCACGTCCCGGTAGAAGCCGAGCAGGTCGAGCAGGGCGACGCCGAGGGTCTCCCGGCGGGTGCGGGTGGCGCGGCTCTTCTGCCGCTTCTCCAGTTCCTTGACCGCCCCGGCCATGCCGCGCGGCGCCTTGCTGCCCTCGGCGGCGCCGTAGGCGGCCTTGAGGTCGTCGGTCTCCTTGGCGTCCTGGGTCTCGGCGAGCGCTTCCGCGTCGGCCTTGGCGGTGTCGACCAGGCGCTGGGCGGCGGTCAGGCAGCCGCCGATGTCGCCGACCTCCAGCGGGATCCGCAGCACGTCCGTCCGGCGAGTGCGGACCTGCTCGTCGACGGCGAGGCGGCGGGAGCGCTCGATGTCGCCCTGTCCGGCGAGCGCGGCGAGCCTGGCGGTCTCCGGGTCGACGCCGTCGCGGCGGACCAGCGTGTCGGCGACCGCCTCGGCGGCGGGGGTGCGCAGCACCAGCAGGCGGCAGCGCGAGCGGATGGTCGGCAGCACGTCCTGGACGGAGGGGGCGCAGAGCAGCCAGACGGTGCGCGGGGAGGGCTCCTCCACGCCCTTGAGCAGCGCGTTCGCGGCGGCCTCGGTGAGTCGGTGGGCGGCGTCCACCAGGATCACCGACCAGCGGCCGCCGGTCGGGTAGCTGGAGGCGCGCAGCACCAGGGCGCGCATGTCGCCGACACCGATGGACAGGCCGTCGGTCCGGACGTACTTCACGTCGGCGTGGCTGCCGGCCAGCACGGTGTGGCAACCGTCGCAGAACCCGCAGCCGGGCGTGCCGCCGAGCGCGAGGTCGGGACTGGTGCACTGGAGGGAGGCGGCGAAGGCGCGCGCGGCGGTGACCTGGCCGGCACCGGGCGGACCGGTGAACAGCCAGGCGTGCGTCATCAGGGAGGCGTTCCCACCCTCGACGGGGGCGGCCCCGCGGCCGACCTCGACCGCCGCCCCGGCTGCCCGGGCTGCGGCGGTCAGCTGCTCGACCACCCGCTCCTGGCCCACCAGGTCGTCCCAGACGGCCACTACTGCTCCCAAGCTCCGTACGGCAGCGCCCACGGCGCCTCTTCCCCGCCGTCGAGCATACGTCTCCGCCCCGACAGCCACTGCTCCGTTGGGGTCACGGCGGACGGACGGAGCGGCGGGCAGCGGACGGCCGACGCGCGGTGGCCGGACGGGCGGACGGGCGGACGGGCGGACGGCATGACCGCCACCGGCCCGGGGCCGCCCGCCCGACAGCAAGGCGGCGCCGCCGGGGACCTACCCCGACGGCGCCGCCCACACCGTGTCCGGTCAGCACCGTGTCCGGTCAGCACCGTGTCCGGTCAGCCCCGGCGGCCCCAGCGCCGGCCCTTGCCCTTGCCGTCACCGTCCTTGCCGTCGCCGCCCTGGCCCTGGTCGTCGCCGTCGCGCGGATCCGCAGCACGCTGCGGGCCACCCTGGCCCTGGCCCTGGCCCGGGTTGCCGCCGTGCTCCCAACGCGTCCACTCGTCGTGCGAGCCGAGCAGGGTGTCGGTGAGGCTCGGCAGGTCATCCATCGGCGTCTCCTCGGCCCACTCCGGCCGAGGCCGCTCGGCGACCGGCTGCGGCTGCGGCTGCGGCTGCTGAGCCTGAGGCTTCGCCGGGGGCTGCTGCCGAGGCGGCTGGGCCTGGCGCCGAGGCTCCGTGGCGGGCTCCCCGCCGACCACCGGCAGCTCACGCGTGCTGTCCACCGGACGGTCCGGCTCGACCCGCGGCAGCACCGCGGTCCGGTCGGCCTCCGCCGGGACCGTCGGCAGCACGGCCGTCTCGTCCACCGCCGAGGCCGGCACCACCGGCAGCTTGGCGGTCGCGTCGACCGCCCCGGCGGCTCCCGCCGCCTTGCGCGCCTCGGCGGCCTCGGCCGCCCGGACCGCGGCCTGCCGGTCCCGCGGCGACAGCTCGCGCGTCGCCTCGTCCCCGAGCCCGTCCGCCGGACCCTGCGCAGCATCCCGAACCCCAGCAGCTCGAACCGCAGCAGCCCGAACCGCAGCGTCGTCCGGGGTGTCCCGGACCGCCCGCAGCTGCGTGGTCACGGCATCCCCGCCCGGTGCACCCGGGGCCGCCCCCGGCCCCCCGGTCGCCCGGTCCTCCGCCGTCTCGGCCGCCGCAGCCGCGGCCGCCAGGGCGGCGGCCTGCGCCAGCCGGGCCTCCTCGGCCCGCTGCAGCGCCTCCTCCGCCCGGCGGCGCTGCTCCTCGCGGGCGAGCTCCCGCTGCCGCTGCAGCTCGGCCTGGGCGGCCGCGTCGTCGGCGATCCGCTTGCGCTCGGCGGCCTCGGCCGCCAGCCGGGCCTCCTCCACGGCGCGGAGCCTGGCTTCCTCCTCGGCGCGGCGCTTGGCCTCCTCCTCGGCCCTGCGGCGCGCTTCCTCCTCGGCCTTGCGCCGGGCCTCGGCGGCGGCCCGCTCGGCCTCCTCCTTGGCCAGCCGCTCCTTCTCCGCCTGCTCGGCGCGCAGCTGCGCCAGCAGCTCCTGCCGCTTGCGCTCGGCGGCCTCCTCCTCGGCCTTCTTGCGGGCCTCCTCGGCGGCGCGGCGCTCGGCCTCCTCACGGGCGAGGCGCTCCTGCTCGGCGCGGGCGGCCTTCTCCTGCTCGGAGAGCGGCAGCTCGCGGTCGAGCCGGTGCCGGATGGCGGTGGTGACGGAGCCGGGGGCCTGGCTGCCGTCCACGACCAGGTAGCGCGCCGGGTCGGCGGCCGCGAGGGCGAGGAAGCCGGCCCGGACCCGCTGGTGGAACTCGGTGGGCTCGGACTCAAGCCGGTCCAGCGCCTCGGTGAAGCGCTCCCGGGCCCTGGTCGGGTCGACGTCCAGGACGACGGTCAGGTCGGGCAGCAGTCCGCCGGTGGCCCAGCGGGAGATCCGGGCGACCTCGGTGGCGGCCAGGTCGCGCCCGGCGCCCTGGTAGGCGATGGAGGAGTCCATGTACCGGTCGGTGATCACCACGGCGCCGCGGGCGAGGGCCGGGCGGATGACGTTCTCGACGTGCTCGGCGCGGTCGGCGGCGTAGATCAGCGCTTCGGCGCGGTGCGACAGGCCGGTGTTGCCGACGTCCAGGACGAGGCCGCGCAGCCGCTGGCCGACCGGGCTGCCGCCGGGCTCGCGGGTGAGCACGACCTCGTGCCCCTTCCCGCGGATCCACTCGGCGAGTGCCTGAGCCTGGGTGGACTTGCCGGCGCCGTCGCCGCCCTCGAGGGCGATGAAGAAGCCGGTGCCCGCGCCCCGGTGCGGGACGGGGCCGGCGGCGCCGCGCACCGCGTCCACCAGGTCCCGGCCGAACGGCACGGTGCCGCGCCGGTCGTCGGTGCGCAGCAGCACGACGGCGGCGAGCACCAGGGTGAGCAGCCCCGCGGTGGCGACGGCGAGGGCCGCGCCGCCGTGGATGAAGGTGAAGGAGCCGGGTTCGACGGTGCCGTACTCGACGTCCCCGTAGGCGGCGGCGATCAGCGGGACGACGACCAGCGCGGCGGCGACCACGGTCCGCAGCACCGCGACGAGGTGCTCGGTGACCCTCGGCAGCCGGGCCTCCTCGACCTCCTGAGCGAGCAGGGTGCGCCCGGCCGAGACGACGATCCCGGCGGCCAGCGCGGCCAGCACGGTGAGCAGCAGGACCAGCACGAAGTCCAGCACCAGCCCGGCCAGGATCAGCGCGACGCCCTGGGTGAGCAGCGCCAGCGCGAGCAGTCGGCGGCGGGAGAGCGAGGGCAGCGTGGCCCGGGTGAGCCGGGCGCCGAGGGCGGGCGCCGCGGTGGCGGCGAGGACCAGCAGGCCGTAGCCGATCGGCCCGGCCCGGTGTTCGGCGGCGGTGAGCAGCGCGAGCGCGGCGACGCCCGCCATCGAGGCGAAGCCGGCCGCGACGGCGAAGGTGAAGTACGGGGCGCTGCCGGTGCGGCCCTTGCCCAGCGCGGGACCGGGTGCCGAGTCGGTCGGGGCGCGCAGGCCCTGCAGCGGGGAGACCGGGGCGACGGCCACCGGGCCGCCGGGCAGCTGCTGGAGGTAGCCGCGGGTCGCCGAGGCGGCGAACAGCCCGGCCGCGCCGAGTGCCGCGAAGGTGAGCTGGTGGGCGCGGAGCCAGTCCGAGCCGACCGCCGCGCCGATGTTGTTGAGCAGGGTGAAGCCGACCAGGCCGACGGCGGCCAGCGGCACGGTGACCCAGCCGGTGAAGCGGTCGATGCCCCGGACGGTCTCCAGGTTCGCGGCCGCGGGCCGCTGCTCGGCGGCCGGGGCGTAGGGGTTGGCCGGCGGCAGCAGGCCGGGGACGGCGGCGGCCTTGGCGATCCCCCAGACCCGCTCGGCGGCACCGGTGACGAACACGGTGGCGAGCAGGACGTAGGTGGCGGCCCCGGAGGGCTTCGAGCCGGAGCCCAGCCAGACGGTCCACCAGGGCGCGAGGCCGATCAGCAGGGCGCGCAGCGCGTCGGCGCCGACCAGCGTCCAGCGCCGGTCGAGCTTGCCTGCGACCAGCCGGTGCACCGGGCCGAGCAGCGCCACACCGACCAGGCCGGTGGCCGCCACCCGGACGGCGAGGACCGCCGCGAGGGCGAAGGCGAGGCTGCGCGGCAGGTCGCCGAACCGGCCGCCCAGGGCGGCTGCGATCACGGTGAGCGCGAGCAGCACCAGCAGGCCGAGCCGGTCGGCGGTGCCGCCGATCAGCTGGGTGGTCCACAGACGCCGGTAGGCCCGGGTCCGCAGCAGTGCCCGGGCCCGGTCCACCGGGGTCCCGGCGGGCGCGACCTCCGGCAGGTCGGGCGTCGCGGCTCTGGCGGCCGGGGCGGCGCTGGGGGTGGGCTGCTCCTCGCTCGTCATACGGTCAGCGTAGCGGGCGGGGCTTGGCCGGATTGTGGCGAACGCGCTTCCGGATCCCGCTCATCACCGGGTTGTGACGTTCCCCGCACAGATCCGCGCACAGATCCCCACGCGGGCCCCGCACAGATCCCCGACCACCTCCCGCCCGGTCCCCGGCAGCCGACGGGCCCGTACCCCCGGGATCGGGGGCACGGGCCCGTCGGCGGTGATCGGGGATCAGTCCTCGTCGGTCGCCGTGGTCTTGGCAGCGGCCGTCTTCTTGGTCGCCGTCTTCTTCGCCGCCGCCGTCTTGGTCGTGGTCTTCTTGGCGGCGGTCTTCTTCGCGGCCGCGGTCTTGGTGGCCGTGGCCGCCGTCTTGGTCGCGGTCGCCTTCTTGGCGGCGGTCTTCTTCGCCGGGGCCTTCTTCGCCGTCTTCTTCACCGGTCCGCGCGCCCGCTTCTCGGCGAGCAGCTCGTAGCCGCGCTCCGGCGTGATGGTCTCGACGTCGTCGTCCTTGCGCAGCGTCGCGTTGGTCTCGCCGTCGGTCACGTACGGGCCGAAGCGGCCGTCCTTGACCACCACCGGGCGCTCGCTGACCGGGTCGTTGCCCAGCTCCTTGAGCGGCGGGGCGGCGGCGGCCCGGCCGCGCTGCTTGGGCTGGGCGTAGATCGCCAGCGCCTCGTCGAGGGTGATCGTGAAGAGCTGGTCCTCGCTGGTGAGCGAGCGGGAGTCGGTGCCGCGCTTGAGGTACGGGCCGTAGCGGCCGTTCTGCGCGGTGATCTCCGCGCCCTCGGCGTCGGTGCCGACCACGCGCGGCAGCGAGAGCAGCCGCAGCGCGTCCTCCAGGGTGACGGTGTCCAGCGACATCGTCTTGAACAGCGAGGCGGTGCGCGGCTTGACCGCGTTCTTGCCGGTCTTGGGCGTGCCCTCGGGCAGGATCTCGGTCACGTACGGGCCGTAGCGGCCGTCCTTGGCGACGAGCATGTTGCCGCTGACCGGATCCGGGCCGAGCTCGAAGTCGCCGCTGGGCTTGGCCAGCAGCTCCTCGGCCAGCTCGACGGTGAGCTCGTCCGGCGGCAGCTCGTCCGGGATGTCGGCGCGCTGGCCGGGCTCGCCCTCGACGGCGGAGGCACGCTCGACGTACGGGCCGTAGCGGCCGACCCGCAGGGTGATGTCGTCGCTGATCCGGAACGAGCTGATCTCCCGGGCGTCGATCGCGCCGAGGTCGGTGACCAGTTCCTTCAGGCCGCCCAGGTGGTCGCCGTCGCCGTTGCCGGCCTCGGCGGCGCCGCCCACGGCGTGGCCTTCGCCCTCGCCGAAGTAGAAGCGCTTCAGCCACGGCACGGACTTGGCCTCACCGGCGGCGATCCGGTCGAGGTCGTCCTCCATCTTGGCGGTGAAGTCGTAGTCGACCAGTCGGCCGAAGTGCTTCTCCAGCAGGTTGACCACGGCGAAGGAGAGGAACGACGGGACGAGCGCCGTCCCCTTCTTGAACACGTACCGGCGCTGGATGATCGTGTCGATGATCGACGCGTAGGTGGAGGGGCGGCCGATCTCCCGGTCCTCCAGCTCCTTGACCAGCGAGGCCTCGGTGTAGCGGGCCGGCGGCTTGGTGGCGTGGCCCTCCGGGGTGATCCGCTCGGCGCCCAGCGGGTCGCCCTGGGCGACCTGCGGCAGCCGGCGCTCGCGGTCGTCGAGCTCGGCGTTCGGGTCGTCGGCGCCCTCGACGTAGGCCTTGAGGAAGCCGTGGAAGGTGATGATCTTGCCGGAGGCGGAGAACTCGACGTCCCGGCCGTCGGCGGAGGCGCCGCCGACCCGGACGGTGACGGACTGGCCGACGGCGTCCTTCATCTGGGAGGCGACGGTGCGCATCCAGATCAGCTCGTAGAGCCGGAAGTCGTCACCGGTCAGGCCGGTCTCGGCGGGGGTGCGGAAGCGGTCGCCGGAGGGGCGGACGGCCTCGTGCGCCTCCTGCGCGTTCTTGACCTTGCTGGCGTAGGTGCGCGGGGCGTCCGGCAGGTAGTCGGCGCCGTACAGCTGGGTGACCTGGGCGCGGGCGGCGCCGATCGCGGTCTCCGACAGCGTCGTGGAGTCGGTACGCATATAGGTGATGAAGCCGTTCTCGTACAGCTTCTGGGCCACCTGCATGGTCCGCTTGGCCCCGAAGCCCAGCTTGCGGCTGGCCTCCTGCTGGAGCGTGGTGGTGCGGAACGGCGCGTACGGCGAGCGGCGGTAGGGCTTGGACTCGACGCTGCGGACGCTGTACGCGGTCTGCTCCAGGGCGGCGGCCAGCTGCCGGGCGGCCTGCTCGTCCAGGTGCAGGGTGTTGGCGCTGCCGGCCTTCAGGCGGCCGTCCGAGCCGAAGTCGCGGCCGCTGGCGATCCGCTTGCCGTCGACCGAGGCGAGCCGGGCGCCGAAGGTCTCCGGGTTGGCGGAGTCGGCCGGGGTGCGACCGGTACCGAAGGTCCCGACCAGGTCCCAGTACGAGGCGGTGCGGAAGGCAATCCGCTCACGCTCGCGCTCGACCACCAGCCGGGTGGCGACGGACTGCACGCGGCCCGCCGACAGCTTCGGCATGACCTTCTTCCACAGCACCGGCGAGACCTCGAAGCCGTAGAGGCGGTCGAGGATGCGACGGGTCTCCTGGGCGTCGACCAGGCGCTGGTTGAGCTCGCGCGGGTTGGCCACGGCCTCCTGGATCGCCGACTTGGTGATCTCGTGGAACACCATCCGGTGCACCGGCACCTTGGGCTTGAGCACCTGCTGCAGGTGCCACGCGATGGCCTCGCCCTCGCGGTCCTCATCGGTGGCGAGGAAGAGCTCGTCGGACTCCGCGAGCAGCGACTTCAACTTGCTGACCTGGGACTTCTTGTCCGCGTTGACCACGTAGATCGGCGCGAAGTCGTGATCGACGTCCACTCCGAGTCGGCGCACCTCACCGGTGTACTTGTCCGGCACCTCGGCCGCGGTGCTGGGCAGGTCGCGGATGTGCCCGACGCTCGCCTCGACGATGTAGCCGGGGCCAAGGTAGCCCTTGATCGTCTTCGCCTTGGCCGGCGACTCGACAATGACGAGTCGCTGTCCGTGCGCGGTCTCGCTGCTCGGGGACACCTTCGCTCTTCTCTCCCGGTCCTTATGTGGCTGGTCGGCGCTGGCAGCACGGGCTGCGCTCCGCCCGACCCCTCCACCGTCCCGGGGCCGCCGCTGCACGACACCCCACCAGCGGAGTGTGACCGTACCCCGGCCACCCTTGTCAAACGGACGGATACCGCGTTTTCACTTGCCGGGCTCACCGACGCCACTCGAACGGTAACCCGATGACGGAGGTTCCCGCCCCGTGGAGGGCGGCCTTCGGCAGGTTCCGGAGGATGGAATGACGGATTTCAAGATCTGTCAACGGAAAATCGACGGTGGATCGACCGGTGGGCGGGTCGGCGGGCGGACCGGCGGGCGGACCGACCGGCGCCGGGGTCCCGTCGAGGGCGCGGCCGGGGACGGCCGCGCGCGTGGGTGGCCCGCTCAGCCGCCAGCCGCCGCCAGGAGCCCGGCGCCCGCTGCCAGACAGGCCACCCCCAGGGCGCTCCACAGCAGGTCGGCGACGACCGCCCGGCCGATCTCCCCGGCCGCCAGCACCACCCGGCTCGGGTGCTGCGGGTCGTAGCAGATCCGCACCGGGGCGCCGGGCGCGAAGCGGTCCGGACGGCGCAGCGGGGTGTGCCCGCGCGGCCGGGTGAGCACGAGCCCGGCGATCCGGCACGCGCCGGAGCCACCGGCCGAGGTCGGCACCGAGAAGGAGAGTAGCGGCGCACTGTCCAGCTGACCGTGCGCGTCGTCCTCGGCCATCACCGTGGCCACCGCCGCCACCCCGCGACGGCGCACCCGGTGGCGAAGGCGCACTTCGGCCGCGCACCAGAGCAGCAGCACGCCACCGAAGAGGGCGAGCACCAGCCCGCCCACCGTCGCCGTCGTCGTGTCCACCCCTGGCCCCCGACTCCCCAGCTCTGTCCACAGCCTGTGGACAGAGCCTCACAGCGGAGAGCCAACGGGGGGCAGCCGTTCGAAGACCGCCGGACGAACCAGGGGGGACGGGCGGGTGAACCGGGCCCGGCGGGCCGGTCCGTCGGCGGGCCGACCCTGTCTGCGGGCCGGTCCGGCGGCGGGGTGCGCTCAGCGAATGGCTTGGCCCAGCGGACCGGGTCGGCTCAGCGGACCGGGTCGATGAACCCCTGCTCGGTCAGCAGCCGCAGCGACTCCGGCACCCGGTCGCGCAGGACCACCCGGTCCTCGCCGAGCAGCTGCGCGATGGCGTCCACGATCTCGCCCGCCGACAGCGTCCCGTCGCAGACGCCGACGAAACCGGCGCCCACCGTGTCCACCTTGGTGGCCCGCCGCATGCCCCGGTTGTGACGCAGGATCACGTGCTCCGGGTCCTCCGCGCCCGGTGCGCCGACCTGCTCCTGGACCACCTCGTCGGCCAGCACGTAGCGGGCCGCGAGCAGGCCCGCGTCGTCGTGCGAGCGGAGGAAGTCCTGCCGGTCGAACCAGGCCTCGATGTGCGGGCCGAGCGGCTGCTCCACCGGGTGCGGCCACTCCTCGACCCGGACGGTCGGGCGCTCGGCGCCACTCGCCCGCAGGGTGATCCACCCCATGCCGATGCCCTCCACCCGGCCGGCCTCGAAGGCGTCCAGCCACTCGCCGTAGCGGGCCTGGTAGTCACCGCCGGGGCCGCGGTGGTCGCCGCCGTCGCGCAGCCACAACTCGGCGTACTGGGCCACGTCCTGGACCTCGCGCTGGACGACCCAGGCGTCCAGGCCGGTGCCCGCGACCCAGCCGGCCAGCCGCTCGTGCCAGTCCTCGCCCTTGACGTGCTGCCAGTTGGCGAGCAACTGGCAGTAGCCGCCGGGCTCCAGGTGGTCGGCGGCCGAGCGGACCAGGCTGCGGCACAGGTCGTCGCCGGCCATCCCGCCGTCGCGGTAGGTGAACCGGCCGCCGGGCGAGATGACGAACGGCGGGTTGGAGACGATCAGGTCGAACTTCCGTTCCCCGACCGGCTCGAAGAGGCTTCCCGCGAGCGCCTCGGTGTGGTCGAATCCGGACAGCGCCAGGGTCAGCTCGGTGAAGCGCAGCGCGCGCGGGTTGAGGTCGGTGGCGGTGACCGTACCGGCGTGCCGGGCCGCGTGCAGGGCCTGCACACCGGAGCCCGCGCCGAGGTCCAGCGCGGCCCGGACCGGGCGGCGCACGGTGATGTTGGCCAGCGTCGTGGAGGCACCGCCGACGCCCAGCACCAGGTCCTTGCGGGCCACGCCGTGCGCGGTCTCGCCGGAGCCGATGCCGCCCGCGCCGCCCACCGCACAGCCCAGGTCGGAGACCACCCAGGCATCCGAACTGGGCATCCCGGACACCTCGTTGGCGTACGGCCGGACGTCGACGGTGGCCCGCACCAGGTCCCCGTCGGGGCGCAGCCAGCCGTCCGCCAGGCAGTCCTCCACCGGCAGCGCCGCGGCGGCCGCCCGGTACGGCACCGGCTGCTGCAGCAGGAACAGCCGCACCAGCGTCTCCAGCGGGCTGCCACCGCGCGTCGCGCGCAGCGCCGGAACGGCCTCGCTGCGGGCCAGCGCGGCATAGCCGGTGGGCCCGAGCAGGTCCAGGCAACCGTCGGCGGTGAACGAGGCGGCGAGCAGCGCCTCACGCAGCTTGGCGAGGCGGGTCGGGTCGAGAACGGGGCTACTGGTCACCCCGCCATTGTCCCCCGCCGGTTCCCCACCGCCCGCCTCCGGGCCCGACCGGCCCGTACATCGCCGCCCCCGTCCGGGCCCGCCCGCCGGGAGCGTCCCAACGGGAGCCCGAGCCGCACCGCGCGCCCCCACCGGGCTTCCACACGCCCGGTCGTACGCCCCGGAGCTCAGGCTCTGCGGCTCCCCGCTCGGCGGTGCTCGCTCTCGTCCTCACCCGTACCGTGCGGACGCCTCGGCCGGTCGCCCGGTACACCCGGGCCGCGCGACACCCCGCCTGCGACGCGCAGCAGCCGGTGCCGCTCCTGCGAGCGGCACCGGCTGCTACTGCTGTCCGTCCCTCTTCACGCCTTCAGGCCTTCAGGCGGCCTTCAGGCGGTCTTCACGCTGCCGCCGACGCCGTGAAGGCGGGATCGGCCCTCGGCCCCCGGTCAACTCGCGGCGGGAGCCGGGGTGGTGGCCGGGGCGGCCGGGGTGGTGGCACCGGCGGCGGGGCTCGCGGTGTCGGTCGCGCCGGGCGCGGGGGTGGTGGCAGGGGCGCTCGGGGTGGCGGTCGCGCCGGGGGTCGCGCCCGCGCCGGCGGGTGCCGGGGTGCCGCTGGCGCCGGTGCCCGCG
Organism: Kitasatospora sp. NPDC051164; assembly: GCF_044455625.1. Classification (NCBI taxonomy): domain Bacteria; kingdom Bacillati; phylum Actinomycetota; class Actinomycetes; order Kitasatosporales; family Streptomycetaceae; genus Kitasatospora; species Kitasatospora sp. NPDC051164. The sequence continues at coordinate 125,925 of NZ_JBITFB010000007.1, forward strand.
CCACCGGTCGGGGCGGTCGGGGCGGTGGTCGGGGACGGCTTGCAGCCCTCCTGCTTGGCCATCGCCGCACCGAGGTCGCCGCGCTGCAGCTTGCTCTGCGCCTGGGTGGAGAGCGAGGCCAGCTGCTGGATCTGGTCGGCGACGCTGCGCAGCCCGTCGGCGAACTTCGCCTGGTCGTTGTTGGGTAGCGCGTCCAGCTTCTTCTGGACCTCCTGGTAGCCGTCGGCCGCCTTCTTCAGCTCGTCGACGGTGTCCTTCTGCAGGGTCGCGCCGTCCTGCACCTTGGGCGCACCGGCCCCGTCGATGGCGGCCGCGATGTCCTGGTTGGTCTTGGCCAGCCGCCCGATGTCCGTGGAGAGCCGCTTCTGCAGGTCGGCCGGGGCCTCGCCGGTCTTCACCTGGCCGGTGTCGGCGAGCGCGGTCTGGGCTTGGGCGATCGGGTCCTTGGCCGCGCCGCAGACGCTCGACGCCCAGGACTCCAGCTGCTTGCTGTTGTCGTCGCCGCCGCAGCCGACGGCGCCGAACGCCAGCAGCACGCCGAGGACGGGTACGGCCAGCAGTCGCTTGTTCACCGGGAGAAGCCTTTCGGTTTCGGTCGTCATCGGTCGTCGAACCTACACGGCCGGTTCCCGCCCCCGGTTCCCGGTTCCCGCCTGCGACGTCCCGCCCCGGGCCTCCCCGGGACCGCCCGCGGGCCGTTTGCGGCCCGTGCCCGGCCCGTCCCGGTGCCCCGCCCCCGGCCGCGACTCAGGCCCGCTCGACCCTGATCGGATCGCCCGGGCGGACGGTGCGCAGCACTGCGGCGTCCCCGTCCAGCGCGCCCAGGACGTTGCAGGGACTGGCCAGCCGGCACTCACCGTCGCGTGAGATCGGCGTCGGCCCGTACGGCAGGGCGAGGCTGTCGCCGTCGGTCCACAAGGCGACCGTGCCGGGTTCCACGACCTGCCGAGCGCCGGCCTCGCGCGGCACGCTGACGGGCGTGCCGAAGTAGACCTCCTCGCCCCAGGTGCTCGCCGAGGAACCGATCGGCAGCTCGGCCCAGAGCGCCTCGGCGGTGGGGGTGACCGTCAGCGTGGCGGTGGCCTGCCCGGCCGGCCACAGAATGCGAATCTGCATGGACTTCCTCTTCCGCGACGAGGTCCGATCAGGGATCGGACCCGGTCGTGCCGGAAGCAGCGAACCGCCACACTCAACATTTTGTCAACGCACGCCCGGGGACTGGACCCCGGTCGCGCGCGAGAAACGCGAAGACGCGCGAGAAACACGAAGGACGTGAAAGACGAAGGACACGAAGGACGCGAAGGACGCGACCACCGCGGAAGTGGGGCCTCAGACCGCGACGGAAGCGACCGAAACCGGCCAGCTCATCCGAATCAGGCCACCGTCCGTGCCGTTGGTGACCTCCAGGTCTTCGACCAGGCCGGTGATCACGGCGAGGCCGAGGGTGTCCTCGGCCGGCTCGCCGCCCTCGGCAGCGCCGGAGGCCGGGACGGCGGGGGGGCCGGCCTCGTCCTCGACCTCGATGAGGAAACGCTTCTCCTGGTCGGTCAGCGCGACCCTGACCGTGCCGCCGATGCCGCCCCGCTGGTGCAGGCCGACCGCGCGGGAGCACGCCTCGCCGACCGCGAGCCGTACCTCGTCGAGCACCGACTCGTCGACCCCGGCCCGTCTGGCGACGGCCGCGGCGACCAGTCGGGCCGTCCGCACGTGCTCGGGAAGCGCGCTGAATCGAAGTTCGACGGTTGCCATCTCTCCCCCTCGGGGTGCTCCGACCGGGGCCGGAAGTACGGCCCCTACGGGCCGGCTGGACCGGCCCAGAGGCGGCCGGGACGCGCCGGGCCGCACCGGCCCAGGCACCCCGGACGCGTGGAAACGGGCGGGCCGGCCACGAGGACCGGCCCGGCCGCGTCAGTCGGTCGCGTTGACCGCGTCGTCCACCGAGGTGTGGATCGGGAAGACCTTGGTCAAGCCGGTGATACGGAAGATCTTCAGGATGCGCTCCTGGTTGCAGACGAGGCGCAGCGAGCCCTCGTGGGCGCGCACCCGCTTCAGGCCGCCCACCAGCACACCCAGGCCGGTCGAGTCGAGGAAGTCGACGCCTTCCATGTCGACGACGAGGTGGTACTTGCCGTCGTTGACGAGCTCGACCAGCTGCTCCCGCAGCTTCGGGGCGGTGTACACATCGATCTCGCCGCCAACCTCGACGACCGTGCGATCGCCGACTGTACGGGTCGACAGGGACAGGTCCACGGAACCTCCAGCACCTTGCCTTGCTACGTCATGTGCGATCCTCGGCCGGACGGCCGCCACCGCATGGTCGCGAGCCCGGGCGCGCCCCAACCAGCACGTGGCAAGCCTCAGCGCTGCGACCCACGGCCGTACGGCCGTCACGGCCACATTCAACCACCTGCGACCATGCCCGCACGATGGCTTACGACGATTCTCCGTCACGCCGGTGACACACTGGGTCCTCATGCCGCCCCGACACAGCCCGCCCGAGGCACTGCTCACGAGCCTGATCACCAGCCGGGGGCGGTCCGACCGGCTCACCCATACGGAGCACCTTCCCGCCCGACCTGCGCGTTATTCACCGTGGCCCGGGTCGATCCGGCCGGAGATCGTGGCCTCGGCACTCGCGGTCGGGGTCGAACGGCCCTGGGCGCACCAGGCAGAAGCGATGAATCTGGCCAAAAGCGGCCAAACTGTGGTGATCGCCACAGGCACCGCCTCGGGCAAGTCGCTGGGCTACCTGGCCCCGGTGCTCAGCGATCTGCTGGACGGCACCGAGGCCCGCAACGGCCGCGGCGCCACCGCGCTCTACCTGGCACCGACCAAGGCCCTCGCCGCCGACCAGCGCCGCCGGGCCGCCGAACTCGCCCCGCCGAGGGTCCGCGCCGCGCTGTACGACGGCGACACCCCGCCCGAGGAGCGCGAGTGGGTCCGCCAGTACGCGTCCTACGTGCTCACCAACCCGGACATGCTGCACCGCGGCATCCTGCCCGGCCACGCCCGCTGGTCCTCCTTCCTCAAGGCGCTCCGCTACGTGGTCGTCGACGAGTGCCACAGCTACCGGGGCGTGTTCGGCTCGCACGTCGCCCAGGTGCTGCGCCGACTGCGCCGCGTGTGCGCCCGTTACGGTTCGTCACCGACCTTCCTGCTGGCCTCCGCCACCACCGCCGAGCCGGCCGCGACCGCCGAACGCCTCACCGGTCTGCCCTCCGTCGCCGTCACTGAGGACGCCTCGCCGCGCGGGCCGATGGTCTTCGGCCTCTGGGAACCGCCCCTGACCGAGAACGTCGGCGAGCACGGCGCGCCCGTGCGCCGCACCGCCACCGCCGAGGCGGCGCACCTGCTCACCGACCTGGTCGAGCGGGAGACCCGCACCGTCGTCTTCGTCCGCTCCCGCCGCGCGGCCGAGGTCGTCGCCCTCCAGACCCAGGACCAGCTCGGCCGACCGCTCGCCGACCGGGTGGCCGCCTACCGCGGCGGCTACCTGGCCGACGAACGCCGGGCCCTGGAACGCGCCCTGCACAGCGGCCGGCTGCTCGGCCTCGCCTCCACCTCCGCTCTCGAACTCGGCGTCGACATCTCCGGCCTCGACGCCGTTCTGATGGCCGGGTACCCGGGCACCCGGGCCTCGCTCTGGCAGCAGGCGGGCCGGGCGGGCCGCGAGGCCCAAGGCGCGCTGGCCGTCCTGATCGCCCGGGACGACCCGCTGGACACCTACCTGGTGCACCACCCGGAGGCGCTGTTCGCGGCACCCGTCGAAGCCACCGTGCTCGACCCCGACAACCCGCACGTGCTCGCCCCGCACCTGTGCGCGGCCGCCGCGGAACTGCCGCTCACCGACGCCGACCTGGAGCTGTTCGGCCCGTCCACCGCACCGCTGCTGCCCGTCCTGGAACGGCGCGGCCTGCTGCGTCGGCGCGGCGACGGCTGGTACTGGACGCGCCGCGAGCGCGCCGCCGACGCCGTGGACCTGCGCGGCAGCGGCGGCAGCCCGGTCCAGATCGTCGAGGCCGACACCGGCAGGCTGCTCGGCACCGTGGACGCCGCGGCCGCGCACACCACCGTCCACACCGGGGCCGTCCACCTCCACCAGGGCCGCACCTACCTGGTCCGGGAGCTCGACCTGGAGAACTCGGCCGCCCTGGTCGAACCGGCCGATCCGCCGTACACCACGGCCGCCCGCGACATCACCTCCATCTCCGTCCTCGGCACCGACACCACCGTCGAGTGGGGCGAGGGGCGGCTCAGCTTCGGCTCGGTGGAGGTGGTCAACCAGGTGGTCGGCTACCTCCGGAAGCGGATCTCCACCGGAGAGATCATGGGCGAGACCAAGCTCGACCTGCCGCCCCGCACGCTGCGCACCCGCGCGGTCTGGTGGACCGTCACCGAGGACCAGCTGCTCGACGCGGACATCCCGCCCGACCAGCTGCCCGGCGCCGCCCACGCCGCCGAGCACGCCTCGATCGGCCTGCTGCCGCTGTTCGCCACCTGCGACCGGTGGGACATCGGCGGCGTCTCCGTCCCGCTGCACCCGGACACCGGGCTGCCGACCGTGTTCGTCTACGACGGCCACCCGGGCGGGGCCGGCTTCGCCGAACGCGCCTTCCAGCGGGCGGTCGAGTGGCTGACGGCCACCCGCTCGGCGATCGCCTCCTGCGAATGCGAGCGCGGCTGCCCGTCCTGCGTCCAGTCACCCAAGTGCGGCAACGGGAACGACCCGCTGGACAAGGCGGCCGCCGTCCGGCTCCTGGACGTGCTGCTGGCCGGGGCTCCGGGGACCGCGGAGGCGGGGGCCCGGACGACGGCGGGAACGGCAGAGGCGAAGACGGACGCAGCAGAGGCGGACGAGGCCGGGGCGGGCCCGGACGGTGGGGCGCCGGCCTCGTCATGAGGCCGCCGACGCACCGCTCGGGGTGCTGTCGAGGCCGTCCTCGGCGGCGGTGACCGCGGCCCGTACCGGACCGGCCCGGGCCCTCGCCCGCGCCGGTCCGACCGGCAGACGGACCGGGAGCCAGCCGACCCTCACCTCGGCCACCACCTCGACGACGTCCGCCGACCGGTCCACCACGCAGGACACCAGGCCCGCACCCTGGGCGGCGGCGATCCCGGCGGCCCGGGCGCAGCCACCGTCCGGGTCCAGCAGCAGCCGGTCCGCCGCCGCCAGGGCCGCGAGGTCGGCGGCCGACTCGGCCCGGTGCCGGGCGGCGACCACCGAGCCGACCGCGATCGTCGCGGCGAACACCGCCGTGCCCAACATCGCCAGGGCGAGCAGCCAGACCGTCGCGGAGCCGGTGTCCGGCCCGCGCCCACCCGCCACCGCCCGTCCGGTACGGGCCCGGGCTAACCGCCCCACCGCCGTCCGCAGCCCGAACGGGCCGGCCTGCGCGGTCAGGACGGCCGGCCCGGTCAGGACGGCCATGGGCCGCCACCTCCCTCCGTGACTCCCACCAGGACGTCCTCCCGCGCCGCCACGGCCGCCGCGCCGACCCGCACCGCGAGCAGTCCGCCGAGCCTGCCCGGCGCCGCACACGGTGCGTCCACGTCGACCCGTACCGTGTCGGCCGTCGGCGTCACCCGGACCCGTGCGCCCTCCGGAGCCGCCGCACGGGCGAGTTCGACGGCGTCCGTCTCCCCGCGTGCGGCCGCCCTGGCACCGACCCGGGCCGCGTCCACGCAGCGGATCTGCGCGGCCGCCGCGAGCACGCCCCAGATCAGCATCGCCGCGAGCAGGACGAGCGCCGGCAGGGCCACCGCCGTCTCCGCCGTGACGTAGCCGCCGTCACCACGCCGACCCGGACGACCGGCTGCTGCCCTGCCCGTCGCGGCCACCGGCCCGGTGCGCGCACCGCGCCGCCGACACGCACCGACGGCGCCCGGGTCTCCGGCGGCCACCTCGGTACCGGCCGCACCGCCGTCACCGCCGTCACCGCCTCCCTGGCTCGTCCTAGGCCGCATGGAGCGCCCGTTGGAGCATGTCGGTCAGCGCGCCGGTGATGGCCTCGCTGGTCACCACCTTGTAGAGCCCGGCCGCGAGGGCGCACGCGCCCAAGGTCCCGACCGCGTACTCGGCCGTGGTCATCCCGGCGTCCGACCGGCCCCGGCGCCGAGCCACCCGGCTCACCCGGCAGGCCGCCCAGCGGCTCTTGCGCCGCCACGCCCCAAGCAGCCGCCGGAGCGGGCGCCCGCCGGCGGGCCTGATCGCGATCACCGCAGTCATGGATCTCTCCTGTCTCTCGTCGTTCTCGTCGTTCTCGTTGCTCTTGCCGCTCTTGCCGCTCTTGCCGGCCGCATGTTCGGCTCCCGGTCACATCGCCTGCGCGAAGAGGCTGGTGAGGCCGACGACCACCGGCACCACCCCGATCAGCACGAAGGCCGGCAGGAAGCAAAGCCCGAGTGGCGCGGTGGCGAGCACCGCGGCCCGGCGGACCCGGGCGTGGGCCGCGCGGGCGGCCGCCGTCCGCAGCCCCTGGGCCAGCCCGATCAGTGGCTCGGCGGCGGGAGTTCCGCCGAGGCTCGTCCGCACCAGGCAGCGCGCCAGCGGCGCCAGCGGCGGGTGCTGCTCGCCCAGTCGGTTCCAGCACAGCTCCGGTGGTGCGCCGAGGGCCAGTTCGGCCCCGATCGCCACCAGCCGGGGACCCATCGGCGCGCCCACGCTCCGGCCGACCGCCGACACGGCCTCGGAGGGCAGCGCCGCCGAGCCGAGGCAGGCCGCCAACAGTTCGGCGCTCAGTGGGAGTTGCCTGGCCAGCAGCTCCTCCTCCAGGGCCGCCCGACGATCCGCCGGCGATCGCGCTCGGGTCGACCACCGGTGGGTGCCAACCGCCGCCAGCGCTCCGACGACCAGCCCGGTGCCGCCACCGAGCAGCAGTGCCACCGCGAGCCCGGCTACGGCAGCCGTGACAACCCGCCGTCGATGCCCGACGCCCGACCCGGTCGGCCCGGTCGGCCCGGTCGACCTCCGTCCCTCCTCCCGCTCACGGGCCCCGGCGAACGCCCGCCGCCGCCTCATCCGGCCACGCGCCAGCACCCGCACCCGCAGTAGGGCGGCCGCCACGGCCGGAAGTCCGGCCACCGCCCACTCGACGCCCCGCATCACCCGACCCCCGCTCCCGCGCCGAGGGCCCGGGCCCGCAGCCGCGACAGCCCGCCGCCCCGTTCGCTCGCTCGGAGCGCGGGCAGCGCACCGTCAGGCGTCCGACGGGGCTCGCCACGCCCCCGGGGGGCCTCCAGGGCGCCCCGGGCCGCCGACCGGACGATGCGTGCCGTCCAGAACACCCCCAGCCCCTCCAGGAGGGCCCCCGCCGCCAGGCAGCCCAACCCGGCGGTCGTGTGCAGCAGCACGGCCAGCGGGCGGGCCCCGAGGGCTGCGCCGAGGAGCAGCCCGGCGGCCGGCAGCGCGGCCAGGACGGCGATCGTCGCCCGTGGCCCGGCCAGTTCCCCGGCGATCTCCTCCGCCAGCGCCCGCTCGCCGCGCAGCGCCTCCGCGACCCGGTCCAGCGCGGCGGCCAGCCCCGCCCCGCTGTCGGCGGCGACCCGCCAGCAGGCCGCGATCGCCGCCGCCCCGCTCCCGCCCGGCAGTTCGGCCAGCAGGTGGAACGCGGCGGGCACGTCCGCGCCGTAGCGGCCGGCCGCGAGCCGGGCCACCGGCTCCTCGCCGAGCCTGCGCCGTCCGTCCGGGTCGGTGGCGAGCCGCGCGGTGACCAGGTGCAGCGCCCGTTCCGGCGTCGCCCCGCCGCGCAACTCCCTGGCCAGCCCGGCGCAGAGCTCCACCACCGCGGCCGCCCGCTGCCGGGCCTCCGCCGCCAGGCGCCGGTGCAAGCGCCACCGGCGCAGCGGCAGGACGGCCAGGGCCGCCGCGAGCACCGGCACCGGCGAGGCGGTGGCCTGCCCGGCGGCCAATCCCACCGGCAGGGCCAGGAGTTCGGGCGTGAGGACCTCCGAAAGCCGGAGCCGGCCGGGCCGCGCCGCCTCCAGCCCCGGGCCCGGCCCCCGTACGGGAGGCCCGCTGCCCGCGAGCACGAGCCTGGAGCGTCGCCCGCCCGGCAACTGCTCCTGCAGCGCTCGCCACCCGGCGACAGCCGCCAGACACAGCACCACCACCCAACAGAGCGGAAGTTGACTTTGCATCGCGCCATTGACCCCCGTTGCCATCGTCATCAGCCCTTTCTCTTCCAGGCCCCGAGCAGCGCCAGGGCACCCGTGGCGCACCCGCCGAGCAGCAGGACGAAGGCGAGTTCCACCGCCCGCACCCCCGCGCCCGCCGTCACGACGGCCCTCCGGGGCCGGGTTCGGCCCCCGCCCCGAGCACCACCCCACGCGCTGCCAGCAGCCCGACCAGCCGCTCCCAGCCCGCCCCGGGCACCAGGCCGCCCGCCGCCGGGAAGGCCACCGCGGGGGTGGTCACGGCCAGCCCGGCGCGATCCCCGGCCAGGGTGTGGATCTCCGCCACCCGGTGCCGCCCCGAGCCCGGATCCCGGACCAGGTGCACCACCACCTCGAGCGCGGCCCGCAGTTGGCTGTGCAGCGCCGGCCGGTCGAGCCCGGCGAGCGAGCCCAGGGCCTCCAGCCGGACCGGCACGTCCGCCGCCGTGTTGGCGTGGACCGTGCCGAAACCGCCTTCGTGTCCGGTGTTCAGCGCGGCCAGCAGGTCCGACACCTCGGCCCCGCGCACCTCGCCGATCACCAGCCGGTCCGGACGCATCCGCAGCGCCTGGCGGACGAGGTCCCGGAGCGTGAACTCGCCGAGCCCTTCCTGGTTGGGCGGCCGGCTCTGCAGCCGGACCACGTGCGGATGGGCCGGCTGCAGCTCCGCCGAGTCCTCGGCGACCACGATCCGCTCGTCCGGCCCGACCAGTCCGAGCAACGCCGCGAGCAGCGTGGTCTTGCCCGAGCCCGTCCCGCCGGAGACGAGCAGTGACAGCCGCGCCCGCACGATGCCGGCCAGCAGGTCGGCGCCCTCCGGCGGCAGTGCTCCGCCCGCCACCAGCTCGTCGAGCGTGAACGGCCGGGGTCGGCAGACCCGCAACGAGATGTGCGTGCAGCCCGCCGCGATCGGGGGCAGCACGGCGTGCAGCCGGGTGCCGTCCGGCAGCCGGGCGTCCACCCATGGCCGGGCGTCGTCCAACCGCCGCCCGGCCGCGGTGGCCAGCCGGTGGGCCAGCCGTCGCACCGCGTCGGCGTCGGTGAACCGGACTCCGGTGGCCCGGTGCAGGCCGCCGCCACGGTCGACCCACACCTCCTCCGGACCGTTCACCAGGACGTCCGTGACGTCGGGCGCCGCCAGCAGCCGGTCCAGCGGGCCCGCACCCACCAGTTCGGCGCGCAGCGAGCGCACGGTGTCCAGGACCTCGTCCCCGCCGAGCGGCGGGCGGGTGGCCCGCAGCGCGGCCGCGACCGAGCCCGCCGTCGGGGCGGCCCCCGACTCGGCCAGCCGCAGCCGCACCGCGTCCACCAGGGCCGCCGCCCGCTGCTCGCGGGCCGTCCGGCCGTACGGGCAGGGCCCGTGCTCGGCCTCCGGCGGCCCGCCGGGCGGCGGCACGCTCCGGAGCGGCCGGTGCTCCCGCCCACCGGTGCCCGGGCCGGGCGCACCGCCCCGAAGGCCTGTTCTGCGCAGACGGACCATCAGTACACACCTCCTCCGACCGCCGGCACCGGCGGCAGCACCTCGTTCAGGAAGGTCGCGCAGAAGCGCGCGAGCGGACCGCTCTCCCTCGTCCCGGGCGGGATGCCCTTCTCGACGTCCTGGGCCAGGCCGGGCTCCGGTTCCAACTCCCCTGCCAGCGGCAGCCGCAGGCCGCGGGCGATGCGGTGGGCCGGCAGCCCGCCGGCCCGGACCGATCGCACCACGGCCCGGACGTCGCCGAGCCGCATCCGGGCGGCCGCCGCGACGCGGTCGGCGGCGGCCACCGCGCGCAGCTCGGCCGGCACCACCAGCAGCGCCAGGTCGGACTGCTCCAACGCCTGCCCGGCGGCCGCGTCGAGGTGGCGGGGCACGTCGACCACCACCAGCCCGCCGCGCCGCCGGGAGGCGGCCAGCACGCTGCGCATGGCCTCCGGCGGCACCGTCAGGGTGTCGCCGCGGTCCCAGGACAGGCAGGCCAGCTCGGAGAGCCGGTTGAGCGCCGGCAGCGCCCGGGCCAGCTCGGCCCCGCTGACCCGCCCGCGCGAGCCGGCCAGATCGGGCCAGCGCAGCCCGCGGGCCATCTCGCCGCCGAGCAGGATGTCGAGGCCGCCGCCCAGCGGGTCGCCGTCGATGAGCATCGTCCGTCGGCCGGCCCGTGCGGACGTGACCGCCAGGGCGCAGGCCAGCGTCGAGGCCCCGGCGCCGCCCCGGCCGCCGAGCACCGCGACGGTGACCGCCGGGGGCCCGCCGCCCTCGGCCGCGTCGGCGATCCGGTCGAGCAGCCAGGCCTCCGCATCGGGCAGGAACAGCACGTGCTCGGCGCCGAGTCGGACGGCCCGGACCCACACGCCGGGGTCGTCCAGGTCGAGTCCGAGCAGCAGCACCCCGCCGCGCCGGCCCAACTCGGAGCAGTGGACGGCCTGGTCGTCCCCGACCAGGACCAGCGAGGCACCTTCCCAGAGCTCCCGCGTCGGCGGCGCGCCCCGGATCAGCCTCGGCTCGGTGCCCGCCGCCGCGCAGAGTCGCAGCAGGTGCTCGGCCAGGCCCTCGTCCTCGGTGACGACGAGCGGCCCGACGGGGCCGGGGCCCTCGGCGGTGACGTGGTCGGCGATCGGCGTCGACATGGTGGTCTCCCCTCCGCGCCGTCGGCCACCGGGGGCGGCCAGCGACGCACGTCGGACGGTTCCGGCGGACGGCCGCCAGGCAGACCTCTGAGAGAGGAAGGGGATGAGGCCCTGCCCGGCGACCGCCGCCGACCATCACGGTGGGGGAGAGATCCGGATTCCGTCATCCACGTTCCGATTGCCTGTGGATAACTCGTGGGCTGTGGAGGAAAACGTTCACCCGGGCGGGGGGCTAATCGGCGAAGAATTGACGAAAGGGGGTCACCGAGATGAACCGGCGGTCTGTCGCGGCGCGATCGGACGATCTCCCGGCCGATCTCCGGGCGGTCTCCCGACCGCCTTCCGGCATCCCTCGGAACGGCCTGCGCCGCCGATCGGAACCAGCCGTTCGTTTCTTGGCAGCGATGAGCAAACAGCGACGCAGAGTGACGAAAGGTGGTCGATGGACCCAGGCGCCGACACCCCCTGTACACCGTCGGCGGGGCACGCGCGGAATGCGCGGCAGCGGACCTTCAAGCCCTGAAAATGGCCCCGGACGTGCGACGACCCCCGCCGGGGGGGAGAGCGGGGGTCGTCTATCCACAGCCCGACTCGGGGGGGAGGAGCCGGACCGGGTTAGCACGGTCGCGAACGATCCGTGACTTCCATGGTGTACCCGAGCGGCCAGAAACACAAACCCACCCGCCCGCGAGTACGCCGAATGGCGGGGTGTTTTGTGGCGCCCTCTATCCTCGGTTCCCGTGGACACCACCGAGAACGCCGACGACCACGCCGACGAGTCCCCGGGCGACCCCACCGGGCCCGAAGAGCTCCCCGCACCCGACCGCCCCCGGTCGGGCGGGCTGCGCACGGCGGCCTTCTTCGACCTCGACAAGACCATCATCGCCAAATCGAGCGCGCTGGCCTTCAGCCGCCCCTTCTACCAGGGCGGCCTGATCAACCGTCGGGCCGTACTGCGCAGCGCGTACGCCCAGTTCGTCTTCCTGGTCGGCGGCGCGGACCACGACCAGATGGAGAAGATGCGTGAGTACCTCTCCGCGCTGACCCGGGGCTGGAACGTCCAGCAGGTCCGCGAGATCGTCGCCGAGACCCTGCACAACCTGATCGACCCGATCATCTACGACGAGGCCGCCTCGCTGATCGAGCAGCACCACGCAGCCGGCCGGGACGTGGTGATCGTCAGCAGCTCCGGCTCCGAGGTGGTCGAGCCGATCGGCGCGCTGCTCGGCGCGGACCACGTGATCGCCACCCGGCTCAAGGTCGAGGACGGCTGCTACACCGGCGAGATCGAGTACTACGCCTACGCGGAGAACAAGGCCGCCGCCATCCGGGAGTTGGCCGCGGTCGAGGGCTACGACCTGGCCGCGTCCTACGCCTACAGCGACTCCTCCACCGACCTGCCGCTGCTGGCGGCGGTCGGCCATCCGTCGGCCGTCAACCCGGATCGGGCGCTGCGCAAGGAGGCGCAGGCCCGGGAGTGGCCGGTGCTGGTCTTCGACAAGCCGGTGGAACTGCGGCGACGGCTGCCCGAGTTCTCCGCTCCGAGCGGTTCGGTGCTGACCGCGGTGGCGGTCGGGACGGCCGTCGTGACCGCCGGAGTGATCTGGTACCTGGCCCGTCGGCGGCGTCCCCTCGCCTGAGGCCCCGCATCCGGCCGAACCGGCCCGCCCGGCCCGCCCTGGATAAAACGGGCAATCGACACAGACTTCTCGTTTCGGGTTCCCCTTTCGCCCGAAACGCGATACAAATGAAGCACGGCCCGCGAGACCCGGTCAGGACCTAAGAGGTCAAACCGACAACGCAGTTCAGGCCCCACGGACCGCGTGTACAGATAGCCGAGCACCCACATGCAGCCGACCCGCTGTCGGGCCGCCGGACCAGACGAACGGGCAGGATCCCCGTCTGATCGGCACTTCCGGTGCATGCATGGTCACCTGGCATCTGCACCAGCGGCGGCACCCAGCAGGATCAGGTGCCGCCGCATCTCCGTGTGTACGGGCCCCTTCGCGGGGCCCTTCCGCCCGTCCCCGTCCGGCCCGGCCGCTCAGGCCATGCCGCGCTGCATCGCCTCGCAGACCGCCGTGCTCTCCCGCACGCCGAGCCGCAGCGCCGCGCCGCAGTGCGCGATCCAGGCTCCCATCCCCTCGGGCGTGCCCGCCAGGTAGCCCGCGAGGGCCCGGCGGTAGGCGGCGGTGCCGAGTTCCGCCAGGCCGACCTCGGCCGGGCAGATCGACTTCGGGTCGAGCCCCTCGGCGATCAGCACGATCCGCTGGGCGGCCCGCGCGATCACCCCGTTGTAGGCGCCGAACGGCCGCAGCGCGAGCAGTTCACCGTGCACCACCGAGGCCACGACGAGGGCCGGCGTGCCCACACCCTGCCCCTCCGCGCGCGCGACCAGCAGCCGGGAGAGCTGGTCGAGCCGGGCCGCGACCTCCTCCGCGCCCGGGGCGGGCGGCAGCTCGGGCAGCGGCCCGTCCGCGGTGTCGGCCTCGACGCTCTCCACCCGCTGCAGCTCCAGCGGGAACAGCGGCTCGGCGCCCTCCCCCGCCCGGCGCGGGCGCCCGGCGACCGGGTCTCCGTCGCCGACCGCGAGCAGGTGCAGCCGGGCCAGCACCTGGAGCGGCGAGTGCCGCCAGATGCTGAGCAGCTGGCCGGCCTCGGCGGCGATCCGCAGGGCGGCGCCGACCGTGCGGGCCTCGGTGTCCGCGCCGAAGTCGGTGCGGCGGCGGACCTCCTCCAGCGGCCAGTCGGCCCCGGCCAGGGCCGCTGACGCGCGGGCGCCGCGCAGCGCGGACTCGGAGGTGACCTCGGCCGCGCGGCGGCGCATCACCCGGTGGCCGTAGAGCCGGTCGACGGCCTTGCGGACCTCGGCGACCGCGTCGGGCACCCCGGGGAGCTGGGCCAGCGGGGCGAGGGGATCTGTTCCAGTGCTCACCTACCCGAGAGTAATGAACGGGCCGCCCCTCCCGGAACAGCAACCCCGCATCACCCGTTAGAGGCAATCCTCACTTCCCTCCCCCGGCGAGGTCCAAACCCCGGCTAGCATGACCACTATCGGAGACGATAACGATTTCCAACTAGAGGGCGCCCCCGTCGCACGCGCCCCCTGGGCAGGCGGCCCCGAGCGAGGGCCCTGAGCGAGAGCCGGAGTCCCCAGATGAAGATCGCCTTCGTCGGCAAGGGCGGCAGCGGGAAGACCACGCTGTCCGCACTGTTCATCCGCCACCTGGCCGCCGCCGGTCGGCCGGTCATCGCCGTGGACGCCGACATCAACCAGCACCTGGGCCCCGCCCTGGGACTGACGGATGCCCAGGCGGCCGGCCTGCCCTCGCTCGGCGCACACCTGCCGGAGATCAAGGAGTACCTGCGCGGCAGCAACCCGCTGATCCGCTCGGCCGAGGAGATGATCAAGACCACGCCGCCCGGCCGCGGTTCGCGGCTGCTGCGGATCGTCGAGGAGAACCCGGTCTACGCCGCCTGCGCCCGCCCGATCGCGCTGGACGAGGGCTCGGTCCGGCTGCTGGCGACCGGCGCGTTCACCGAGGAGGACCTCGGGGTGGCCTGCTACCACTCCAAGGTCGGCGCGGTGGAGCTGCTGCTCAACCACCTGCTGGACGGCTCCGACGAGTACATGGTCACCGACATGACGGCGGGCTCGGACTCCTTCGCCTCCGGCCTGTTCACCCGCTTCGACCTGACCTTCCTGGTGGCCGAGCCGACCCGCAAGGGCGTCTCCGTCTACCGCCAGTACCGGGACTACGCCCGCGACTTCGGCGTGCAGCTGCGGGTGGTCGGCAACAAGGTGCAGGGCCCGGACGACCTGGCGTTCCTGCGCCGCGAGGTCGGCGACGACCTGCTCACCACCTTCGGGCAGTCGGACTGGGTGCGCCGCTTGGAGCAGGGCGCCGAGCCGCCGTTGAAGTCCCTGGAGCCGGCCAACCGGGCCGTGCTGGAGCAGCTGCGGGCCGAGGCCGACGCAGCGTACGGACGGCGGGACGCGCACCGCTACACCGAACAGGCCGTGCTCTTCCACCGCCGCAACGCGGAGAGTTGGGCCAACGCCAAGGTCGGCATCGACCTGGCGACCCAGGTGGACGAGGGCTTCGTCCCGGGCGAGTTCGCGGACGGCGGCGAGCGTCCGGCTCCGGCGGGCGCCCACGCCTGACATCCGCCCCAGCGCGCCCGGACGGGCCGCGGCCTCCCGCCACCCCGGGAAGCCGCGGCCCGTTCGCCGTGTCCGGCCCCACCGCTCGCCCCGCCACTCGCGCCACCGCCACCAGGCCCCCGACCGTTCGAACACCACCCATTGGGGTGAATCAGGGGGTTTTCCGCTTCCCTCCCGCAACAACGCTGTGCAAAGCTTTCATTACTCTCGGTTTACCGAGTCTTGATGGTCCGTCCCGACGGCCCTCGGCGAGACCTCCCGCTCCTCGCCCGGGCTCCTGGCGGGCCCGATGGTCGACGCCGGCCGGTGACACCCGCACTCCCCGCCGCGCCCACGCCATCCCGCCACACCGTCGCGACCCACGACAGCCGATCCGCCCGGAGCCCCACCCCGGACTCACCGCCGGACCTGACTGCGTTCGTTCCCCCGGACAGACGGGAAGACAATGACCCTCGACATCTCCAGCGCCCCCATCGCCTCCGACACCACCGACCACGCACCGCCGGGCCCCGGCGCCCGGATCCGCTGGGCGCAGGACCTGTCCGCCTCGCTCGTGGTCTTCCTGATCGCCGTGCCGTTCTCCCTCGGCATCGCGCTGGCCACCGGCGCCCCGCTCACCGCCGGCCTGGCCGCCGCGGCCGTGGGCGGCATCGTGGTCGGGCTGTTCGGCGGCACCACACTCATGGTCAGCGGCCCCTCGGCCGCGCTGACCGTGATCACCGCCGGGCTGATCGCCCAGTACGGCTGGCAGGCCACCTGCGCCATCACCCTCGCCGCCGGTCTGCTCCAACTCCTGCTCGGCGCACGCCGGGTGGCCCGGACGGCGCTCGCCGTCTCGCCCGCGATCGTGCACGGCATGCTGGCCGGGGTCGGGCTCACCATCGCCATCGCGCAGCTGCACGTCGTGCTCGGCGGCTCGCCGCAGAGCTCCGCGATCGCCAACATCCTCGCGCTCCCGGGGCAGTTGGCCGGCCCGCACCCGCCCGCACTACTGGCCGGCGCGGTGACCGTGGCCGTCCTGCTCGGCTGGCCCCGGCTCGGCCGACTCCCCGGCCGCGCGGGCCGGTTGGGCGCCCGGCTGGCCAAGGTGCCGGGCCCGCTGGCCGCCATCGCCCTGGCCACCGCCCTCGCGCTCGCCCTGGACCTGCGACTCGCCCACATCGAGCTGCCCGCCTGGCAGCCGCACGCCTTCGCGCCCGCCCTGCCGCACGGTCCGGTGCTCGGCCTGATCGCCGCCGTCCTGACCGTCACCGCCGTCGCCAGCGTGGAGTCACTGCTGTCCGCCGTCGCGATCGACCGGATGTCCCGCCGCACCGGCGACCTCGACCGCGAGCTGCGCGGCCAGGGCCTCGCCAACCTGGTGAGCGGCCTGATCGGCGGGCTGCCGATCGCCGGCGGCGCGGTGCGCAGCACCGCCAACGTCCAGGCCGGCGCGCGGTCCAGGTGGGCCTCGGTGCTGCACGGCGCCTGGGTGCTGACCGCCGCGCTGGCGCTGACCGGCGGGCTGCGCCGGATCCCGCTGGCCGCGCTCGCCGCGCTGGTCCTGGTGGTCGGGCTGCAGATGGTGAGCTTCGCGCACATCCGCAATGTGCACCGGCACCGCGAGTTCCCCGTCTACCTCACCACCGTGGTCGCCGTGGTGGCGGCCGGGGTGCTGTGGGGCGTCGCGATCGGGGCCGGCACCGCCGTCCTACTCGCGCTCTACCGGCTGACCCGCGCCCATGTGGACGTCAGGACCGGGCCGGACGGCTCGGTCACCGTCCAGACGCACGGCCCGCTCACCTTCACCGCCGTGCCCCGGCTCAGCCGGGCACTGTCCGACATCCCGGCCCGGGCCGAGGTCACCGTGGTCCACGACGGCTCCTTCCTGGACCACGCCGCTTACGAGACGCTGCACAGCTGGCGCGCCGGGCACCAGGACGCGGGCGGCCGGGTCTCGATGGTGACGAGGCGCCAGGACGACGAGGTGCTCGACCCCGACGGCGCGGTGCGCGCCGGCAGTTCACCGGGGCCGCACCGCTGCCGGGCCTGGACGCCCTGGGTCGGCCACCACTGCATCGAGCAGCAGGAGGACCCGCACGGCCGGCTGCTGGACGGGGTCCGGGTGTTCCAGCTGCACACCGCCCCACTGATCAGGCCCGAACTCGCCCGGCTGGCGCGGGAGGGGCAGACGCCCTCCCAGCTCTTCCTGACCTGCGCGGACTCTCGGATGGTCACCAGCATGATCACCAACAGCGGCCCGGGCGACCTCTTCACCGTCCGCAATGTGGGCAACCTGGTGCCGGCCCCGTTCGAGCCCGGCGCGGCCGACGACTCGGTGGCCGCCGCGGTGCAGTACGCCGTCGAGGTGCTGGAAGTGCGCTCGATCACGGTCTGCGGCCACTCCGGCTGCGGCGCGATGAAGGCCCTGCTGGACGGTGTGCACGAGCACCCCGGTCCGCCCACCCCCCTGGCCCGCTGGCTGCGCAACGGCCGCGGCTCGCTGGACCGGCTCCGGCGGGCGCCCGCCGAGTTCGCCACCCGGCCGGTGGTGGACCCGGTGGAGCAGCTCTGCCTCACCAACGTGGTCCAGCAGTTGGACCAGCTGATGGCGAACCCGGCGGTGGAGCGCCGGGTCGAGGAGGGCACCCTGCGGCTGGTCGGGATGTACTTCGACTTCGCGACCGCCCAGGCCTACGTCCTGGACCGCGCCGCCGGGACGTTCAGCGCGGTCGAGGCCCGTACCGCAGCCGACGCCGCGGCCCACGCCGGGGCTCGGCCCGGCGTGGCATCGGCCGAACGGGTGAATGAGGACGGCCGGGTGCCGTCCGGCGGCGGCGAGGAAGGCCCCCGGCTGGCCGCCTGAGAGCCGGGCCCGTGTCCCCGCCGGGCGGGCCGGGGCACGGGCCCACCAGCCCCGGCACGGTCCTCCGCTCCCGCGCGGCGGACCGTACCGGTCGTGGCCCGATATTCGGTCAAAGGTCTACACCAATTATCAGCAGCCTCTTGTCAACTGCCCCGTTCTCCTGGTGAGCTGTGCGCTGGGACACACGGGACAATCCCCACGCACGGGATCGTCTCTGATCATGACTCGATGAGGAGTGCGTGTGAGCAACGAGAGCCTGGCCAACCTGCTCAAGGAGGAGCGGCGCTTCGCTCCGCCCGCAGAGCTC
Organism: Kitasatospora sp. NPDC051164; assembly: GCF_044455625.1. NCBI lineage: Bacteria > Bacillati > Actinomycetota > Actinomycetes > Kitasatosporales > Streptomycetaceae > Kitasatospora > Kitasatospora sp. NPDC051164. Next base: position 143,997 of record NZ_JBITFB010000007.1, read on the forward strand.
GCCGCAGCCGCCAACGTCACCGCGGCCGCGTACGCGCAGGCCTCCGAGGACCGTCTGGGCTTCTGGGCCGAGCAGGCCCGTCGCCTCAGCTGGGCCGTCGAGCCGACCGAGACCCTCGACTGGTCCAACCCGCCGTTCGCCAAGTGGTTCGCCGACGGCAAGCTCAACGTCGCGTACAACTGCGTCGACCGCCACGTCGAGAACGGCCTGGGCGACCGGGTCGCCATCCACTTCGAGGGCGAGCCCGGCGACAGCCGCTCGATCACCTACGCCCAGCTCAAGGACGAGGTCTCGCAGGCCGCCAACGCGCTGCTGGAGCTCGGTGTCCGCAAGGGCGACCGGGTCGCGGTCTACCTGCCGATGATCGCCGAGGCGGTCGTCGCGATCCTCGCCTGCGCCCGGATCGGCGCCACCCACTCGGTGGTCTTCGGCGGCTTCTCCGCCGACGCCGTGGCCTCCCGCATCCAGGACGCCCAGGCCAAGCTCGTCATCACCGCCGACGGCGGCTACCGGCGCGGCAAGGCGTCCGCGCTCAAGCCGGCCATCGACGAGGCGCTCACCAAGGTCGACGGCGTCGAGCACGTCCTGGTGATCCGCCGCACCGAGCAGGACGTTGCCTGGACCGAGGGCCGCGACGTCTGGTGGCACGAGATCACCGCGCGCCAGTCCACCGAGCACATCCCCGAGGCGCACGACGCCGAGCACCCGCTCTTCATCCTCTACACCTCGGGCACCACCGGTAAGCCCAAGGGCATCCTGCACACCTCGGGCGGCTACCTCACCCAGGCCAGCTACACCCACCACGCGGTCTTCGACCTCAAGCCGGAGACCGACGTCTACTGGTGCACCGCCGACATCGGCTGGGTCACCGGCCACTCGTACATCGTCTACGGCCCGCTCTCCAACGGCGCCACCCAGGTCATCTACGAGGGCACCCCGGACACCCCGCACCAGGGCCGGTTCTGGGAGATCGTCCAGAAGTACGGCGTGACCATCCTCTACACCGCGCCGACCGCGATCCGCACCTTCATGAAGTGGGGCGACGACATCCCCGCGAAGTTCGACCTGTCCTCGCTGCGGGTGCTGGGCAGTGTCGGCGAGCCGATCAACCCCGAGGCGTGGATCTGGTACCGCGAGCACATCGGTGCCGGCAAGACCCCGATCGTGGACACCTGGTGGCAGACCGAGACCGGCGCCATGATGATCAGCCCGCTGCCGGGCGTCACCGAGACCAAGCCGGGCTCGGCCCAGCGCGCCCTGCCGGGCATCGCGGCCACCGTGGTGGACGACGAGGCCAACGAGGTGCCCAACGGCTCCGGCGGCTACCTGGTGCTCACCGAGCCGTGGCCGTCCATGCTCCGCACCATCTGGGGCGACGACCAGCGCTACATCGACACCTACTGGTCGCGCTTCCAGGGCCGCTACTTCGCCGGTGACGGCGCCAAGAAGGACGAGGACGGCGACATCTGGCTGCTCGGCCGGGTGGACGACGTCATGCTCGTCTCGGGCCACAACATCTCCACCACCGAGGTCGAGTCGGCCCTGGTCGGCCACCCGTCCGTCGCCGAGTCCGCGGTGGTCGGCGCCGCCGACGCCACCACCGGGCAGGCCATCGTCGCCTTCGTGATCCTGCGTGGCGGCGTGACCGAGAGCCCGGAGCTGGTCGACGAGCTGCGGGCGCACGTCGGCCGCACGCTGGGCCCCATCGCCAAGCCGAAGCAGATCAAGGTGGTCGGCGAGCTGCCGAAGACCCGCTCCGGCAAGATCATGCGCCGTCTGCTGCGCGACATCGCCGAGGGCCGCGAGGTCGGCGACACCACCACCCTCGCCGACAGCTCGGTGATGAGCCAGATCCAGGCCCAGCTGCCGCCCATGGGCAACGGCAACGGCTGAGCCGACTGAGACAGCGACTGTGCCCCGGGCGGTGGTCATCGCCCGGGGCACAGCCGTTCCTCCGGGCCGCCCCCGTTCCTCCGGGTGCGGAACCCATCCGTAGGGCTTAAGTCCTTGAATAGGACAATCCGGACGTCACCCGAACATCCCGTTAGACTGTTAACGACGCATCAAGATCCCCCCGGCGGGATCCGGGCGTCACAGGGCGCGCCGGGAAGTCTGGTCGGCAACTGCACCACCCGTGCATCCGTTGCCGCTCCCAGCCCCAGGAGGTCCCGCGTGACCGACCAGCCGCCCGTCCTCGAGCCGACGACCCGCCGCCGGCAGTTCCTCGGCCGGCTGTCACTGCCCGAGCGCACCTTCATCACCGACGCCCTGCGGACCGAGACGGTCGGCGGCATGTTGCTGCTGGGCGCCGCCGTCATCGCACTGATCTGGGCCAACGTCTGGCCGCAGGCGTACCAGAGCATGCTCGACTACACCGTCGGCCCCTCCGCCCCGCTGCACCTCGACCTCTCCCTGGCCACCTGGGCCAAGGACGGACTGCTGACGATCTTCTTCTTCGTCGCCGGAGTCGAGCTCAAGCGCGAGTTCGTCGCGGGCGAGCTGCGCACGCCCAGTGCCGCGGTGCTGCCCGTCATCGCCGCCGTCTGCGGCGTGGCGATGCCCGCGATCCTGTTCGCCCTGGTGAACTCCGGCAGTGGCGGACACCCCGGCGGCTGGGCGATCCCGACCGCCACCGACATCGCCTTCGCCCTCGGCGTTCTGGCCGTGGTCGGCAGCCACCTGCCCTCGGCGCTGCGAGCCTTCCTGCTCACCCTGGCCGTCGTCGACGACCTGATCGCGATCCTGATCATCGCGATCTTCTACAGCTCCGGCATCAAGTTCTGGGCGCTCGGACTGGCCCTCGCCGGGCTGGTGCTGTTCTGGTTCCTGCACCGGCGCGGGGTGCACGGCTGGTACCTGTTCGTGCCGCTGGCCCTGGTGACCTGGGCGCTGATGCACGAGAGCGGCATCCACGCCACGGTGGCGGGCGTCGCGATGGGCCTGATGCTGCGCTGCCACCGGGAGGGCGACGAGCAGCACTCCCCCGGCGAGCACATCGAGCACCTGGTCCGCCCCCTCTCGGCCGGTTTTGCCGTCCCGGTGTTCGCGCTGTTCTCGGCCGGGGTGACGATCTCCGGCCCGGCGCTGCGCGAGGTGTTCACCCAGGCCGTCCCGCTCGGCATCGTGGTCGGCCTGCTGGTCGGCAAGTCGGTGGGCATCTTCGGCGGCACCTGGCTTGCCGCCCGGTTCACCAGGGCCGAGCTGAACCCGCAGCTCAAGTGGGCCGACATGGTCGCCGTCTCGGTGCTCGCGGGCATCGGCTTCACCGTCTCGCTGCTCATCAGCGAGCTGGCCTTCCCGGACGACCCGGCGCTCGCCGCCCTGGCCAAGACGGCCGTCCTGGTCGGCTCGCTGCTCTGCGCGATGGTCGCCACCGTGCTGCTGAAGCTGCGCAACCGGCACTACCGCGCGCTGTGCGAGGAGGAGGACCGGGACACGGACGGGGACGGCATCCCGGACGTCTACCAGGAGGACGACCCGGCCTGGCGGGCCCGGGTCTCCGGGGGCTCCGCCGACTCCGGGAATGCCGGGAACGCCGACAACTCCGGGAACGCCGGCAACTCCGGCAACTCCGGCAACTCCGGCAACTCCGGGGCCGCTGGAACGGGCCGCTGACGGTCCCTCCGGGAGGCTCCGCGCACGGACCCCGGAGCCTCCCGGGAACCCCGTCCGGGAGCCCCTGGAGGCCGTCCGCAACGGAGACACGTCCCTCCGGCGGGGGCCCGGAGTGGTGTCCGACTGACCGGTAGGGGCATGATTCTGAGCTGTCGACAATCCACTGACGCCTCCGGACCCCCCAGCGGCCCCGGAACCGCAGACCCGCGGCGGCGTCACGCCGCACAGCCGCAGAGGAGAACCGCTGATGCCCGCAGGAGCCGCAGACCCGTCCAGCAACGGCCGGGCGCCCTACGAGGGCGAGCGTTCGGTGGGGCAGCTGTTCGCGGCGGCCACCGCCGACCTGTCCGCGCTGGTCCACGACGAGATCGCGCTCGCCAAGGCCGAGATCCGGGCGGACGTCAAGCGCGGCGTCTCCGGCGGCGTCTCGCTGACGGTTGCCGGCGTGGTGGCGCTGTTCTCGATCCCGATGCTGAGCGCCGCCGCGGCCTTCGGCATCCACGCGCTGGGCATTTCGCTGGGCTGGTCCTTCCTCATCGTGGCCGGCGCCTACCTGCTGCTCGCGTTGCTGCTCGGGGCGCTGGCGTACCGCTCGTTCAAGAAGATCGAGCCGCCGCGCCGCACCATCGAGGGCGCCCAGAAGACCGCCGACGTGCTGAAGAACGCCCGGCCGCGCCCGGCCACCAAGGAGGAGATCGACCGCGCCCTGGGCCGCATCCCGTAAAGCGGTCCTGTCGGGCGGTTCCGTCAACCGTCCCGTCAGACGGTCCCGTCACGTGGTGCCGTCACGTGGTGCCGTCAACCGTCCCGTCAACTGCCCCGCCGACGGTCCCTTGCCGGAGGGGCCGACAGTGAGTGCCGGGCACGTGTCCGACGCGCGGATGTGACACGCTCTCGGTATGCCGCTTGACCAGAAGCCCGTGCCCGCGCAGCCGTCCGCCGACTCCGGCCCCGGCCTCGTCCCCGAGGGCCCCGGCCCGGCCCCCGAACGGGAGCCCGTCGAGGCGGATGTCAAGGCGCCCGCCGGGGCCGCTGCGGCGGCGCAGGCCGAGGCGTGGAGCATCCGGCAGGCCGGCCCGTGGACGCACCGCGACCTCGCGGCCAACGGCGCCCGCTTCCACATCGCCGAGCTGGGCTCGGGCCCGCTCGTGCTGCTGGTGCACGGCTGGCCCGAGTACTGGTGGGCCTGGCGCCACCAGCTGACCGCGCTCGCCGAGGCCGGCTACCGGGCGGTGGCGCTCGACCTGCGGGGCGTCGGCGGCAGCGACCGCACCCCGCGCGGGTACGACCCCGGCAACCTCGCCCTGGACATCACCGGGGTGATCCGCTCGCTCGGCGAGCGCCGGGCGCACCTGGTCGGACATGCCTCCGGCGGCACCCTCGCCTGGGTGGCGGCCGTGATGCGCCCGTCCGTCATCCAGAGCCTGACCGTGGTCTCGGCCGCGCACCCGAGGGACCTGCGCCGGGCCCTGCTGACCGACCGCCGCCAGTTCGCCGCGTTCGAGCACGTGCTGGGCTTCCAGCGGCCGTGGATACCGGAACGCCGCCTGGTGGCCGACGACGCCGAGCTGGTCGGCCGCTACCTGACCTCCTGGACCGGCCCGAACGGCCTGGACGAGGCCGAGGTGCACGCGTACCGGCAGGCGATCCAGATCCCCAGCACCGCGCACTGCTCGATCGAGCCGTACCGCTGGCTGATGCGGTCGATGGCCCGGCCGGACGGCATCCAGTTCGCCCGGCGGATGAAGAAGCCGATCACCGCGCCGACCCTGCACGTCCAGGGCGCGGCGGACCCGGTGCTGCTGTCGCACACCGCGCTCGGCGGGGGCGAGTACGTGGCGGCGCCCTACCGCTGGCGGCTGCTGCCGGGGGTCGGGCACTTCCCGCACGAGGAGGCGCCGGAGGAGTTCACCGCCGAGCTGCTGGACTGGGTCGGGCGTCACAAGGAGTGACCCGCGCCGGAGACGGCCGGAGACGGTCGGGGAGGCCGGGGAGGCCGGGCGGCGAGGCGGCCAGGCGGCCAGGCGGCAGGGGAAGGCGCCTGGCCCAGTGACTCGAGTGCAACTCCCTTGATGCTGTGTTCATATGACAAGCACATAGGCCAATCTCGACACGACCCCGGCGGTTACCTCGACCGGCCCAGGGGCATCCATACCGGTATGAGTTGGATGCCCGATCGCGGCGCCGCCCCGCGCGGCCGACGCCAGAACAGCCCCCAGCGTTCCGCCCACCGCCCCGACCGGGCGGACGACCTCGGCTTCGACGGCCTCGACCCCCGTCAGCGCGCCGAACGGCGGCAACTCGGCATCCCACACATCCTCGGTCGGCGCGCCCGCTGGGTGGGCGCACGACTGCGGCGCGAGACCTGAGGCCTCGCGCCGCGTGAGTCCGACGGTGACGGACGGCCGGTGGTGACGGACGGCCCGTGGTGACGGACGGCCGGTGGTGACGGGCCGCCCGTGGTGACGGGCGGCCGGTCGACGGCCGCCCGGCGCGCACCGCTCAGTTCGTGATCGGCGACAGCGCGGTGAACCAGAGCAGGACGAAGGTCGCCACCGACATGATCGGCACCAGCACCTTGGTCTCGACGTCGTTGCCGCTGCGCTTGATCAGCACGATCTCGTAGCGCTCCTTGTGCGGCCAGAGCAGCGGCGCGCCCTTCTTGGTCAGGCAGTCGCCCAGCAGGTGCGCCAGCGTGCCCAGCGCCACCGCGTACGGCAGCCAGCCGGGCGCGTTGGGCATCCAGGTGTTCATCCCGAAGGTGCCCAGCGCGGACAGCCCGATGATGGTGATCCAGCTCTGCGGACCGTCACCCGGCGGGCAGAGCCGCAGCGCCCGGATCGCGAGCGCCAGCAGGAAGAACGTCAGCACGAGCGTGAAGTTGCGGCCCAGGAAGGTGACGCCGGCCCAGGTGCCGGCGCCCATCAGCCCGACGAACAGCAGCGAGTGGGTGGCGTGCCGGTGGCCGCCGGAGGCCCACGCCACGAAGCGGCAGAGCGCCTTGGAGATCGGACCGAGGAAGTTGGCGATCGAGCCGTCGTGGTGGTCGAGGTCCGGCAGCAGGGCCGCACCCGCGCACAGCACCGTGCCCATCAGTATGTCCGCCGGCTGCAGCGTGGTGTGCAGCAGCAGCGGGGGCAGGAAGGGGGCCGATGCCGCGTACAGCATCGCCCCGCTCACCGCGTGCGAATGACCCATCATCGGACTGCCACGACCTCCCGTCGGGCCCACTCCGGGACGACGCCAGATTGAGCCGAACGGGTGAGCGCGGCCGAGGCTACCAGGGCGGACTGACGGTGCGACGGATATCGGACGGCCCGGCCCCCGGCGTGCCCCGCCCACAAGAGGCCCGGACCGGGGCTTCCGGGCCACCCGGACCGGGGCTTCCGGGCCGCCCGGGCCCGGACCGGGGCGCCCGACGTCAGAGCGCGCAGCCCTGGGTCTCCACCCGGGCGGTCGCGGCACTGCCCTGCTGGACGTCCTCGCGGACCTCCGCCGCGGTCAGCACGTACCCGGTGTCGGCGCTGTCCAGGGACTTGGCGAACACCACGCCGTACACCTGGCCGTCCGGGGTGAGCAGCGGGCCGCCGCTGTTGCCCTGGCGGACCACCGAACGCACCGAGTAGACGTCGCGCACCACCTGGCCGCGGTGGTAGATGTCCGGGCCGTTGGCCTGGATCCGGCCGCGGATGCGGGCCGGCTGGACGTTGAAGGCGCCGTTCTCCGGGAAGCCGGCCACGATCGCGCTGTCGTTGGTCTTCGCCTCGCCCGCGAAGGTCAGCGCGGGCGCGTTCAGCTTCGGCACGTCCAGGACCGCGATGTCGCGCTGCCAGTCGTAGCGGACCACCGTCGCGTCGTACAGCTGGCCGAGGCCGCCGATCTGCACCGTCGGCTCGTTGACCCCGCCGACCACGTGGGCGTTGGTCATCACCCGGTGCGGGGCGAAGACGAAGCCGCTGCCCTCCAGGGTCTTGCCGCAGGAGGTCGCCGTGCCGACCACCTTGACCAGGCTCTGCTTGGCCCGCGCCACCGCCGGGCTGGCGGCCAACGCCGGGTCCGGGGTGTCGACCTGGGTGATCGGCTCGTGCTCGAAGGGGTTGAAGACCTGCGGGAAGCCGTTGCGGGCGAGCACCTTGGAGAAGTCCGAGAACCAGTTCGGCGCGTCGGAGGGCAGCGCGTTCTGCACCCCGCCGAGGATCGCCGAGGAACGGACCTGCTTGGAGACCGTCGGCAGCGAGGCCCCGGCCAGCGCCGAACCGATCAGCCAGGCCACCAGCAGCATCGAGACCACGTTCACCACCGCGCCACCGGCCGCGTCCAGGACCCGGGCCGGGCGGCGGCCGATGTGGCCGCGCAGCTTCCAGCCGAAGTGCGCGGTGACCGCCTGGCCGATCGCGGCGAAGACGATCACCACCACGACGGCCACCACCGAGGCCGTGGTGCCGGGGCTCAGGTGGTCCAGCAGCAGCGGCAGCAGCTCGACGGCCAGCAGACCGCCGCCGAGGAAACCGACCAGCGACAGGACACCGACCACGAAGCCCTGCCGGTAGCCCGACACGGCGAATCCCACGGCAGCGGCGATCAGCAGCACATCCAGGACGTTCACTCCGACACCCTCCCACGGTCCGCAGGCCGGACCGGCCGACAGCCGGTCACGATCCTCCGGCGTCGCCGCCCGGCAGCGCGCGGGAATGCTCGAGGTCACCCTGGACCAGGGCCAGCGCGTCGTCCGAGAGGTTGACGACCCGGGACGGATCCCAGGGCAGCTCCAGCCCGCTGTGGTGCAGCACCCGGTCGATCACCCCGGCGGTGAAGCCCCAGACCAGCCGTCCGGCGACCGCGAAGGCCGGACCGATGTGCCCCGAGGGGTGGCGCAGCCGCACCCGGTTCGCCGGATCGGCCAGGTCGGCGATCGACACCCGGAACACCGCGCCGGTCTCGCCCTGGTCCACCGGACGCACCGGCGACTCCTCGCGCCACCAGCCGAGTACCGGGGTCACCACGAAACGGCTCACCGGGATGTACAGCCGCGGCAGCGCCGCGAACACCTGCACCCCGTCCGGGTCCAGGCCGGTCTCCTCCCAGGCCTCCCGCAGCGCCGCGGCGATCGGCCCCGGGCCGTCCGGGTCGCCGTCCTCCGGGTCCAGCGCGCCGCCCGGGAAGGACGGCTGACCGGCGTGCGAACGCAGCGACCGGGCCCGCTCGATCAGCAGCAGGTCCGGCCCCTCCGGGCCCTCGCCGAACAGCATCAGCACGGCTGCCGCCCGGCCGCCCCCGACCGGCGGCAGGAAGCGGCTCAGCTGCTCCGGCAGCACCCGCTCGGCCGCCTCCCGGACCGGCTCCAGCCAGGTCGGCAGGTCCTCCCGCTCGATCCCCCGCGCGATCATGCGCCCACCGCCAGGTCCGCGACCTGCCCCTGGTGGGCGGCGGCGTCCGCACGGGCGGCCGCCTCACCGGGGAAGTCCGCCGGGGGCCTCAGCCGCTGCCCGGGTTGGCCGCCCATCTCGTACTTCAGCAACTTCCGTGCCTTCTCCGGGTCGGTCACGCCCTCGCCGTACGCGGGGCAGAGCGGCGCGATCGGGCAGGCGCCGCAGGCGGGCTTCTGGGAGTGGCAGATCCGGCGGCCGTGGAAGACCACCCGGTGCGAGAGCATCGTCCACTCCGACTTCGGGAAGATCTCGGCGACGGCCGCCTCGACCTTCACCGGGTCCTCCTCGGACGTCCAGCCGAACCGCCGGGCCAGGCGGCCGAAATGGGTGTCGACGGTGATCCCCGGCACTCCGAAAGCATTGCCCAACACGACGTTCGCGGTCTTGCGGCCGACACCCGGCAGAGTCACCAGGTCGGCCAGGCGCCCCGGGACCTCACCGCCGAACTCGTCGCGCAGCGCGATCGAAAGACCGATCAGCGACTTCGCCTTGTTCCGGAAGAACCCGGTCGGGCGGATGATCTCCTCCAGCTCCTCGGGGTTCGCCGCCGCCATGTCCTCCGGCGTCGGGTACTTCGCGAACAGTGCCGGAGTGGTCTGGTTCACCCGCAGGTCGGTGGTCTGCGCCGACAGCACGGTGGCCACCAGCAGTTGGAAGGGGTTCTCGAAGTCCAGCTCCGGATGCGCGTACGGGTAGAGCTCCGCCAACTCACGGTTGATCTTCCGGGCCCGCCGCACCATCGCCAGATGCGACTCGGGCTTCCTCGGCTTCACGGCGGGCCTCTTCGCCGCCTTCGCCACCGCCGACTTCACCGCCGGCTCGGCCTTCGGCGCCGCCACGTTCCGGACCTTGCTCTCTGCCATGCACGAAGGCTACGCCGACCGAACCACCGCTTGTGGGCGATCAAGCACGGAAGCCGGGCCCGGCCAGGGCGTGTTGTCCGACTCCTCGGCACGAAGTCGGACCACCCGGAAAAATCTTCGGTGGGAGCGATGAGTTCCGGGACGTGCTCCGGTCTATCTCCGTGACCGGCTCGTACGACGACAGAAGGAACAGCTCATGAGCACCGTGATCTCCGCTGATGGCACCACCATCGCCTGCACCGTCACCGGCTCCGGCCCGGCGGTCGTCCTGGTGGACGGGGCGACCACCCACCGGGCGTTCGATCCGGGTGCCGCGGTTGCCGAGCAACTCTCGGCGCACCACACCGTGTGGGTGTACGACCGGCGTGGCCGTGGCGGGAGCGGGGACACCGCGCCGTTCGCGGTGGAGCGTGAGATCGAGGACCTGGCCGCCGTGATCGCGGCGGCCGGCGGCTCGGCCGGTGTCTTCGGTATCTCCTCGGGCGCCGCGCTCGCGCTGCGGGCCGCCGCCGCCGGCGTCGGCATGTCCCGGCTCGCGGTCTACGAGCCGCCGTTCAGCACCGAGCAGGGGCAGAGCGCCCGCTTCGTCGGGTACGTCGACGAGTTGGAGGCGGCGCTCGCCGAGGGGCGGCGCGGGGACGCCGTCGCGGCCTTCATGACCTTCGTCGGGATGCCCGCGGAGATGGTGGACGGGATGCGCGCCGCCCCCGTGTGGCCGCTGTTCGAGGCGATCGCGCCGACCCTGGCGTACGACGCGGCGGCGCTCGGCGCGCGGACCGGCGCGACCGTCCCGGTCGACGTCCTGGCCCGGATCACCGTGCCGACCCTGGTGCTGGACGGCGGCGCCAGCCCGGAGCTGCTGCGGGCCCCGTCTGCGGCGGTGGCCGCGGCCGTGCCCGGCGCCGAGTACCGGACGCTGGCCGAGCAGACGCACGACGTGGCGGCCGAGGTGCTGGTGCCGGAGCTGGTGAAGTACTTCGCCTGAGCCCGGGATGGACCCCGGAGTCCGTGAGCACCCGTCCACGTCCGCGTCCTAGTCTTCCGGTGGCCTGACGGCCGGAGGAACGCAGAGCCGACGCAACGCAGCGGAAGCAGAGGAAGAGGAAGCATGGACGCGGATTTCAAGGACATCCCCACCACGACCCTGGCCGACGTCCTGGGCCGCGCCCGGGTCATGGACATCGGCCTGCGCCCGCTCTGGGACGGGATGCCCCGGGTGGCGGGCCCGGCGTTCACCGTGCGGTGCCCGCCCGGGGACAACCTGATGCTGCACGCCGCGATCCACCGGGCCGAGCCCGGCTCGGTGATCGTGGTCGAGTCGGGGGACCTGGACTACGCGCTGGCGGGCGGCAACGTGTGTGCCGTGGCGCAGCGGCGGGGCGTGGTGGCCTTCGTGGCCGACGGGCTGATCCGGGACCTCGGTGAGGTGCGGGAGCTCGGCTTCCCGGTGTTCGCCCGCGGGGTGATCCCGATCCCCGGGGCGAAGAAGGCGCTGGGTGCGCACGGCACGCCGGTGCGCTGCGGCGGCGTGCTGGTGGCGGCCGGCGACATCGTGGTGGCCGACGAGGAGGGTGTCGTGGTGGTGCCCGCCACCGAGCGGAACCGGGTCCTGGACGCGGCCCGGGCGAAGCTGGCCAAGGAGGCCGCCGAGACCCTGGACGAGTGGGCGGCGGAGCACCGCGACCGGATCGAGCGGGCCCTCGCCGGGCTGGGTTTCCAGGGCTGAGCCCGGCCGCGGCAGTCAGCCCCGCAAGCCGAGCCCGGCTGCGGCAATCCTGGAAACCCGGCCCGGATCAGCCCTGGTACAGCCCGTTCAGTTCCCCGAAGCCGAGCGCCCCGTCGAGCTGCGTCAGTGTCCCGGCGCCGAGCAGTTCGACGGCGGCGCGGCGGGCCGCGGTGTACGCGAGCTGGGCGAGGCCGGTACCGAGGCTGATTCGCCGCACCCCGGTAGCGGCGAGTTCGGCGACGGCCGGCCCGCCGGGGACGGCCATCGCGTTCACCGGCAGCGGCGCGCGCTTGACCAGCTCGGTGAGGGCGTCGAGGTCGAGCAGCCCGGGGACGAACAGGCCGTCGGCGCCCGCCTCCGCGTAGGCCTCGGCCCGGACCAGCACGTCGTCGAGCCCGCCGAGCCCGAACAGGAAGACGTCGGTACGGGCGTTGACCACCAGCTCGGGCAGCCCGGCCGCGGCCGCCGCCGTACGGGCCGCGCGCAGCCGCTCGGCCTGCTCGGCCACCGGGAAGAGCGGGCCGCCGACGGCCGTCGAGTCCTCCAGGTTGACGCCGACCGCGCCCACGTCGACCAGGGCGGTCACGGTCTCGGCGACATCGGCGGGCAGCGGCCCGTACCCGCCCTCGGCGTCGATGGTGACCGGCAGGTCCACCGCCGCGACGATCCGACGGGCCGCCTCGACCGCCGCCGCCCGGTCGAGCCGCTCGCCGTCGCCGTGCCCGAGCGACCAGGAGACGCCGCCGCTGGTGGTGGCGATGGCCTGGGCGCCAGCCGAGGCGATCACGGCGGCGCTGCCCGCGTCCCAGGCGTTGGGCAGGACGAGCACGCCGTCGGCGACCAGTCCGCGCAGTCGCAGCGCCCGCTCACGGGACTCGGGGGTGGTGGACATGGGTGTCACCGGCTTTCGTACGGATCGGTGGGGACGCAGGCATCCTGCGCCCGGCTCCCCGGCCGGTACCAGTGATTAAGCTGGGACTGAATCTTCGCGGAGGGGGCCCGCATGCGTACCGAACTGCACTTCTCCGCGCAGGACCTGGCGCTGACCCGGTTCGCCGTCTCGCCGATGCAGGAGGTGGTGACCAGCCTGCGCGCCCTCGCCCACTCCCCCGTTCCGGCGCTGCACCGGCGCTGGGCCGGGGAGGTCCGCGAGCGGCTGGCCGCCGCCGGGCCGGCCCTGGAACGGCTGGCCGCCCTGGTGCCGCCCACCGGCCACCTGCCGGACTTCCTCAACCCCGCCCCGGTGGGCTTCTCCCCCACGCTCGCCGAGGAACTGGCCGCGATCACCGCCACCGGCGCCGAGCAGGTCCGGGCCGACCTGGACATCCTGGCCGCCGAGGCCGACGGCCGGCTGCCGGCCGTCCTGGCGCCGCTGCACCGCGACCCGGCCGGGCAGCTGCCCCGGCTGGCCGCCGACCTCGCGGCGTACTGGGAGCTGGCGCTCGCCCCGTACTGGGCCCGGATCCGGGCCCTGCTCGCGGCGGACGTCTTCCACCGCTCCCGGCAGGCCGCCGAGCACGGCACCGCGCGGATGCTGGGCGAACTGCACGACACGGTCCGCTGGGACGGCTCGGCGCTGCTGCTGGAGCGGCGGCACTGCGCGGTCACCCGGCTGACCGCCGGGTCCGGGCTGCTGCTCCTGCCCTCGGCCTTCGCCTGGCCGCGGGTGCTCACCCGGGTGCTGCCGCCCGACCCGCCGCAGCTGGTCTACCCGGCGCGCGGCACGGCCACCCTGTGGGAGCGCCACCCGGGCCCGGCGGCCCGCACCGACGCGCTGGCCGGCGTCCTCGGCCGCTCCCGCGCCCGGCTGCTGGCCGAGCTGGACTCCCCGGCCTCGACCAGCGAGCTGGCGCGCCGCACCGAACTCTCCGCGGCCGGCGTCTCGCAGCACCTCACCGCGCTGCGCACGGCGGGCCTGACCAGCGCCCACCGCGCGGGCCACGCCGTCCTGCACGCCCGTACGGCGGTCGGCGATTCCCTGTTCGATCAGGACGGACAGGCATTCGATTAGGGCCGGTCCGGGAACTGCCCCCGTCCGTCCCGCCCGATGACCCGCCGGTACGAATGGCCCCGCACGGCACACCTCGGCAGACCCCCTCCTCATATGATCGGAGCGACATGCGCCATGCTTGGTGATGCAGAACACTGAACGGAACTTGCGCCGGACGGCCCACCCGCCGCCCGGCCGAGAAGGAGGAAGCACGTGGACGACGTTCTGCGGCGCGCCGCACTCTTCGCGGCACTCGACGACGAACAGGCCGGCGAGCTGCGCGCTTCCATGACCGAGGTCACCCTCGCCCGTGGGGAGTCGCTGTTCCACGAGGGCGACCCGGGCGACCGGCTGTACGTCGTCGCGGAGGGCAAGGTCAAGCTGCACCGCGCCTCGCCGGACGGCCGCGAGAACATGCTCGCCGTCCTCGGCCCCAGCGAGATGATCGGCGAGCTGTCGCTGTTCGACCCGGGCCCGCGCACCGCGACCGCCAGCGCGCTGACCGAGGTCAAGCTGCTCGGCCTGGGCCACGGCGACCTGCAGCCCTGGCTGCACGCCCGCCCCGAGGTCTCCATCGCGCTGCTGCGGGCCATCGCCCGCCGACTGCGCCGGACCAACGACGTGATGTCCGACCTGGTCTTCTCCGACGTGCCCGGCCGCGTCGCCAAGGCCCTGCTGGACCTCTCCCGCCGCTTCGGCGTGCAGTCCGAGGAGGGCATCCACGTCGCCCACGACCTCACTCAGGAGGAGCTGGCCCAGCTGGTCGGCGCCTCCCGCGAGACGGTCAACAAGGCGCTCGCCGACTTCGCCGGCCGCGGCTGGCTGAAGCTGGAGGCCCGCGCGGTGGTCCTGCTGGACGTCGAGCGGCTGTCCCGCCGCTCGCGCTGACGCTCCGCGCGCCCGCACCGCACCCGCACCACGCCGAAGGGCCCGTCCGCACGGACGGGCCCTTCGGCGTTCGCGGTCGGCCCCGGTCGGCCGGTCGGCCCCGGTCGCGGGTCAGTCGAGGTCCGCGATCAGCCCGTGCTCCTCCAGGTAGTCCAGCTGGGCCCGGACGGACAGCTCCGCGGCCGGCCACAGCGCCCGGTCCACGTCGGCGTAGACCCGCGACACCACCTCGGGAGCGGTCCGGCAGCCCGCCTCGACCGCGGTCTCCACCTGCGCGAGCCGGTTGGCCCGGTGGGCCAGGTAGTAGTCGACGGCGCCCAGCGCGTCCGCGAGCACCGGGCCGTGGCCGGGCAGCACGGTCCGCACGCCGTGATGGGAGGCCATCGTGTGCAGCCGGCGCAGCGAGTCCAGGTAGTCCCCGAGCCGGCCGTCGGGGTGGGCGACCATCGTGGTGCCGCGGCCGAGCACGGTGTCCCCGGTGAGGATCGCGCCGTCGTCCGGCAGGTGGAAGGTCAGCGAGTCCGAGGTGTGGCCGGGGGTGCCCACCACCCGCAGGTCCAGGCCGCCGATGTCCAGGCGCTGGCCGCCCACCAGGCCCTCGGAGCCCAGCCGGTGCGCCGGGTCCAGGGCCCGCACCTCGGTGCCGGTGAGCTCGGCGAAGCGGGCCGCGCCCTCGGAGTGGTCGGCGTGGCCGTGGGTGAGCAGGGTCAACGCGATCCGCTTGCCCCGCTCCTCGGCGAGGGCGACCACCCGGCGCAGGTGCTCCTCGTGCAGCGGGCCGGGGTCGATCACCACGGCGAGGTCCGAGCCGGGCTCGGAGAGCAGCCAGGTGTTGGTGCCGTCCAGCGTCATCGGCGACGGGTTCGGCGCCAGCACGCACAGCGCCCGGGGGGTGGCCTCGCCGCCGACGACGGCGGCGGGGTCACCCGGCAGGAGTCCGCTCATGCGCCCACCTCGCTGCGCTCGGCAGGCGCTTCGCGCAACGCACACCTCTCGACGATTCGCTCACTTCGCTCGCTCATGCGCCCACCTCGCTGCGCTCGGCAGGCGCTTCGCGCAACGCACACCTCTCGACAGTTCGCTCACTTCGCTCCCTCACCGGCCACCCTCGCCGTCGCGATGGAGGGCCCGCAGCGGCAGCGCCCGGACGAGGGCGCGCTGCGCCACCTCGACGAACGGGACCGGGCTCTCACAGGCCGGGGTACGGGGGATCAGGCGGCGGGCGGGCATCTCGGGTGCCGTCCGGGGAGCCACGTCGTTGTGGGTCATCGGGCGTCGGTCCTTTCTCTGCGGTGTGACTGCGGTGTGACTGCGGGGTGGGTGATCGATCGGTCGGTACGGATGATCCGGCGGTGCGGGTGGGTCAGGAGTCCTCGGGGAAATCCCCGTCGATGGTCAGTTCGTCGTACCCGGGCCAGCGGACCGTCATGCGGTCCCCGCGGACCTCGGCCCGGCCCAGGACCGGCTCCAGCGGACGGTCGGCGGCCGCGGCCAGCGCCTCGGCGGCGGTGCGGACCGGCGACAGCTCGCGCAGCACCGTCACGGTCGGCGGCAGCATGCCGAACCGGCCCTCCTGGTAGCCCCGGACCGCCTCGGCGGGGCTCAGCCACGCGACCCGGTCGGCCTCGCCGACCTCCAGGGCGGCGCGCTGGCCGGCCGGCAGGGCCGCCACGAAGAACCAGGTGTCGTAGCGGCGCTCCTCGAACTCCGGGGTGATCCAGCGGGCCCAGCCGCCCAGCAGGTCGCTGCGCAGCACCAGGCCGTGGTCGCGGAGGAACTCGGCGAAGGACAGCTCGTGCGCCTCCAGCGCGGCGCGCTCGGCGGACCAGTCGCGCGGCGCGGCGACGCTGTGCGCGTCCGGGCCGGCCAGCAGGACGCCGGCTTCCTCGAAGGTCTCGCGGACAGCCGCGCAGACCACCGCCCGGGCCGTCCGGGCGTCCACTCCGAGCCGGCCCGCCCACTCCTCGGGCGAAGGACCGGCCCAGCCCGGTTCGACCTCGGCGTCCCGCGGGTCCACCCCGCCGCCCGGGTAGGCGTACATCCCGGCCGCGAAGGCCATCGAGGTGCGACGGCGCAGCAGGTAG
The DNA here is from genome assembly GCF_044455625.1 of Kitasatospora sp. NPDC051164. Classification (NCBI taxonomy): domain Bacteria; kingdom Bacillati; phylum Actinomycetota; class Actinomycetes; order Kitasatosporales; family Streptomycetaceae; genus Kitasatospora; species Kitasatospora sp. NPDC051164. The sequence goes on from NZ_JBITFB010000007.1 coordinate 160,592, forward strand.
GCCTCCGGCCCGGCGGCGGCGTCGCGCAGCAGCACGACGGTGGCGGCGGGCCTGGGCACCGGCGGGGTCAGCACGCCGGATTCGACCGCCCGGATCCGGGCAGGCCAGCCGGGCGGCATCGGGAGCGTCGTTGCTCGATGGTCCATGCCCGGATGCTAAGCGCACGAAGGCGGGGTTGGACAGGCCCGACCCCGCCTTCGCGATCACACTCAGGCCTGCTTGACGCGCACCTGCAGCTCGATCTCGACCGGGGCGTCCAGCGGCAGCACCGCGACACCGACGGCGCTGCGGGCGTGCACGCCCGCGACACCGAGCACCTTGGAGAGCAGCTCACTGCAGCCGTTGATGACGCCCGGCTGGCCGGTGAAGTCGGGGGCGGAGGCGACGAAGCCGACGACCTTGACGACCCGCTCGATCCGGTCGAGGTCGCCGATCACGGATTTCACGGCGGCCAGGGCGTTCAGCGCGCAGGTCTGCGCGAGCTCCTTGGCCTCCTCCGGGGACACCTCGGCGCCGACCTTGCCGGTGCTCGGCAGCTTGCCGCCGACGACCGGGAGCTGGCCGGAGGTGAACACGAACTCGCCGGACTGCAGGGCCGGCACGTACGCGGCGACCGGGGCGGCCACCGGCGGCAGGGTCAGGCCCAGCTCGGCGAGCTTCGACTCGACGACGCTCATGCGTTCTTCTCCCGCTTGAAGTAGGCCACCAGGTTCTCCGGGTTCAGGCCGGGCACGACCTGGACGAGCTCCCAGCCGTCCTCGCCGAAGTTGTCCAGGATCTGCTTGGTGGCGTGCACGAGCAGGGGCGCCGTCATGTATTCCCACTTGGTCATGGCCAGACTCTAGACGAGCCGCCGCGGCGATCGGCGCCGCGCGGCGGGCGACGTGTGAGGTGGGCCACAAAGAGGGCATGATCAGGCCTGGCAACCCCGGGTGCTCCGGGCATCCGGCGCGGTCCCTGGTTACCCTCGCGAGAGGGCACCCTGGTGAGGGCCACCCTCGTCAGGAGGGGACGCCCGCAGGACGGAGACGGACGGAGACGGAGCGTGGCACGCACCCCCGGCCAGGCGGACCGGCGCGACCCCGACTGGGAGGGCGTCCGGCTGCACGTGGTCAGCGGCAAGGGCGGCACCGGGAAGACCACGCTGGCCGCCGCACTGGCCCTGGCGCTCGCCGCCGACGGCGGCCGGGTCCTGCTGATCGAGGTCGAGGGCCGGCAGGGCATCGCCGAGCTGTTCGGGATCGCCGCACTGCCGTACGAGGAGCGCCGGATCGCCTCGGTCTCCCGCCGGCAGCTGGGGCTCCCGGCCGGGGAGGCGCCCGCGGGCGGCACACCGGCCGGCGAGGTCTTCGCACTGGCGATCGACACCGAGCAGGCGCTGCTCGAGTACCTGGAGATGTTCTACAAGCTCGGCCGGGCCGGCAAGGCTCTGCAGAAGGTCGGCTTCGTGGACTTCGCCACCACCATCGCGCCCGGTGTCCGGGACGTCCTGCTGACCGGCAAGGCCTGCGAGGCGACCCGGCGCAAGGACCCGGACGGCCGGCGCCGCTACGACGCGGTGGTGATGGACGCCCCGCCGACCGGGCGGCTGACCCGGTTCCTCAACGTCAACGCCGAGGTCGCCGGGCTGGCCCGGATCGGCCCGATACACACCCAGGCACAGGCCGTGATGCGGGTGCTGAAGTCACCGGAGACCGCGGTGCACCTGGTCACCCTGCTGGAGGAGATGCCGGTGCAGGAGACGGTCGACGGCATCGCGGAGCTGCGCGAGGCGAAGCTCCCGGTGGGCGGCGTGATGGTCAACATGGTCCGGCCACCGGTGCTGGACGCGGCGGCGGTGGCCGCAGTCGACGGGAACCACCGCGAGGAGGTCGCCCTGGCGCTCGGGGAGGCCGGGCTCGGGGGCCGCTCACGCAAGCCGGAGACGGTCCGGGCGGCGGTGGAGCCGCTGATCGACCCGCTGCTGGAGCAGGCCAGGGAGCACGCCGAGCGGGTCGAGCTGGAGCGCGAGCAGCGCGCCGACCTGCAGCAGCTGCGGCTCCCGACGTACGAACTTCCGCTGCTGGGCGAGGGCGTGGACCTCGGCGGGCTGTACCGGCTGGCGGGCGACCTGAAGCGGCAGGGGGCGGCATGACCTCGAACGGGGTGCGGAGCACCGGGAAGCGGCTCGCGGTGGACGAGCTGATCGACGACCCGAAGACCAGGATCATCGTCTGCTGCGGGTCCGGCGGCGTCGGCAAGACCACCACCGCCGCGGCGATCGGCCTGCGGGCCGCCGAACGCGGCCGCAAGGTGGTGGTGCTGACCATCGACCCGGCCCGCCGGCTCGCCCAGTCGATGGGCCTGACCGAGCTCGACAACACCCCCCGGGTGGTCAAGGGGGTCACCGGGACCGGGGAGCTCCAGGCCATGATGCTGGACATGAAGCGGACCTTCGACGAGGTCGTGCTGGCCCACGCGGACCCCGAACGGGCCCGGGCGATCCTGGAGAACCCGTTCTACCAGTCCCTGTCGGCCGGCTTCGCGGGCACGCAGGAGTACATGGCGATGGAGAAGCTCGGGCAGCTGCGCGCCGCCGAGGAGTGGGACCTGATCGTCGTGGACACCCCGCCGTCCCGCTCGGCGCTGGACTTCCTGGACGCGCCGAACCGGCTCGGGTCCTTCCTGGACGGCCGGGTGATCCGGATCCTGACCGCCCCGGCCAAGGTCGGCGGGCGCAGCGCGATGCGGTTCCTGAACGCCGGGATGGGCCTGCTCACCGGCACCCTCGGCAAGATCTTCGGCGCCCAGCTGCTCACCGACGTGCAGACCTTCGTCAGCGCGACGGACTCGATGTTCGGCGGCTTCCGCGAGCGCGCCGACCGCACGTACCAGCTGCTCAAGGCGCCGGGCACGGCGTTCCTGGTGGTGGCCGCGCCGGAGCGGGACGCGCTGCGCGAGGCGGCGTACTTCGTGGATCGGCTCGCCGCGGACCGGATGCCGCTGGCCGGACTGGTGCTCAACCGGGTGCACGGCACGGGCGCACCGCAGCTCACCGCGGAGCGGGCGCGGGCGGCGGCGGAGGCGCTGGAGGAAAACGGCTCGGAGCACACCTCGCCGGAGGCGGAGCTGCTCGCGGCCGGGCTGCTGCGGCTGCACGCCGAGCGGATGCAGATCATGGGACGGGAGCGCCGCACCCGCGACCGCTTCGTCTCGGTCTACCCGGACGTGCCGATCGTGGAGGTCCCGGCGCTGCCGGGCGACGTGCACGACCTGGAGGGTCTGCGGGCCATCGGGGACCGGCTCAGCGGCACGGCGTCGGACGGCCCGGCGTAGGGCTGCGCGGCACAGGGCTGCGCAGCATCGGACTTCGCGACGTCGGACGGCTCGGGGCGGTGCGGCGTGGGCGCCCGCCCTGGGCCGACCGGCCCGGACCCCCCGGTACGGCCGGTGCGGCCTGTGCGGCCTGTGCGGTCGGACTCAGCCCGCCTGGGCGTAGTCCGTCAATATCACACCGGTCGCGAGGGACTCCTCGTACTCGGTGCGGGCCGTCTCCAGCAGCCTGCGCCACGAGATGACCGTCGGGCGGCGGCGCAGCAGCGCCCGGCGCTCGCGCTCCGTCATCCCGCCCCAGACCCCGAACTCCACCCGGTTGTCCAGGGCGTCCGCGAGGCACTCCGTCCGCACGGGGCAGCCGCTGCACACCGCCTTGGCGCGGTTCTGCGCCGCCCCCTGGACGAACAGTTCGTCCGGATCACTCGTGCGGCAGGCGGCCTGCGCACTCCAGTCGTCAACCCAGCCCATCCCGGCGCCGTCCTCTCCCGTATCGAGGCTCCCCCACGGCGGCAACGGCATATTCACCGTTGCCAGTTGAGGACGTTACGGAAGAACGACAGCTTGCAACAGCCCCTTCGGGCTCAATCTCGCATGACCCGATTGGACTATGGGTACCGGTCAGCTCACTCGTTGGAGTGATCGCAGGTCACATGCCTTGCCAATGCAAAGTCCCCCACTCTCGCCACAGGAGCCATCACGGAGAGCGACCGTTCACGCGAATGCCACAGCCCCCAGCCGCCACAGAACCCGGTCATCCACGGGCAATTCGGGCAACTCTCGCCACCCACACGAGTGAATGATGTTGACGCACCGAAGCTGTACCAAGCTTGTGACAAGCCTAGGCGAACACCTGCCCCGATGTACGGGAATCCGCGACGTAGGGTTCTCCCCATGGCACCGAAGCGCCCCCAGGCATCCCAGCCCCCAGGCAACACCGGAGCTCCGCGCGGCAGGTCCGGCGGATCACCGTTGGAGCACGTCGGCAACGGCGTGAAGTTCCTGGGCGTCAGCGTGCTCTCCGGAGTCCTGCTGGCAGGCCTCGCCCTGCCCGCCGTCGGCGCCATGGGGCTGACCGCCAAGGACACGGCGGAGAGCTTCGACAACATCCCCGACGACTTCAAGACGCCGCCGCTCACCCAGGCAACCCAGATCTTCGACGCCAAGGGCGGCCTGATCGCCAAGGTCTACGAGCGCGACCGCACCGTCCTCACGGTCGACCAGATGTCGCCGTTCATGCGGCAGGCCCAGGTGGACATCGAGGACGCCCGCTTCTACGAGCACGGCGCCATCGACCTCAAGGGCATCCTCCGCGCGGCCAGCAAGAACGCCGAGAGCGGCACCGCCTCCCAGGGTGCGTCGACGCTGACCCAGCAGTACGTGAAGAACGTCAACGTGGAGAAGGCCGGCGACGACCAGGCGGCCGTCCTGGAGGCCCAGCGCAAGACCCTGGGCCGCAAGATCCAGGAGCTCAAGGTCGCGATCAAGCTGGAGGAGGACCTGACCAAGGATCAGATCCTCACCAACTACCTCAACATCACCTTCTACGGCCACCAGGCCTACGGCGTCGAGGCGGCCTCCCAGCGCTACTTCAGCAAGAGCAACAAGGACCTGACCGTCGCCGAGGCCGCCACCCTGGCCGGCATGGTGCAGAACCCGTCGTCCTACGACCCGGTGCGCTACCCCGAGAACACGGTCAAGCGCCGCAACGTCGTGATCGACAAGATGCTCGAGAACAAGCACATCACCGCGGACCAGGCGAAGGAGGCGAAGGCCGCCCCGCTGGGTCTGAAGTACAAGGACCCGCAGAACGGCTGCATCACCGCCCAGGCCGGGATGGGCTTCTTCTGCGACTTCGTCCGCCACGTGGTCAAGCAGGACCCCGCGTTCGGCAAGAGCGCCGACGAGCGCAAGAAGCTCTGGGACACCGGCGGCCTGAACATCTACACCACGCTGGACCCGGACAAGCAGGCCGCGGCCCAGAACGCCGTCACCAAGCTGGTGTACGTCACCGACCCGGTGTCGGCCGCCGCGACCATGATGGAGCCGGGCACCGGCAAGATCCTGGCGATGGCCCAGACCCGCCCGTACGGCCTGGACGCCAACAAGAACCAGACCGTCGTCAACCTCAACGTCGACGCGGCGATGGGCGGCGGCAACGGCTTCCAGCCGGGGTCGACCTTCAAGCCGATCGTGGCCGCCGCCGCCCTCGAGTCCGGCATCCAGCCCACCCAGCAGTACAAGTCGGAGAACCGCATCGAGTGGCCGACGATGAAGACCTGCGAGGGCACCTGGAAGAACACGGAGAAGGGCAAGGCCCGGACCGTGCCCAACGAGTCCGAGAGCGAGAAGGGCCCCTACGACCTCAAGACGGCCATGGCCATGTCGGTCAACACCTACTTCGTCGAGATGGAGGCCGACATGGGCCTCTGCCCGGTGAAGCAGATGGCCAACAAGCTCGGCATCACCACCAAGGCGAGCGGCAAGCCCCTCGAGGAGGTCCCCTCGATGGGCCTCGGCGTGCAGGAGATGTCCCCGCTGACCATGGCGAACGTCTACGCGACCTTCGCCGCGCACGGCAAGTACTGCACCCCGATCGCCATCAACAAGATCACCACGGTGGACGGCAAGGACATGGCGGTCCCGCAGTCGGCGTGCAGCCAGGCCTTCTCGGAGTCCACGGCCGATGCCATGAACACCGTGCTGAGCGGCGTGACCGAGAAGGGCACCGGTAAGGACCTCGGTCTCGACGACGGCCGCCCGATCGCCGGCAAGACCGGCACCTCGGACGAGAAGCGCGCCGCCTGGTTCAGCGGCTACACCCCGCAGCTGGCCACCTCGGTCTGGCTCGGCGGCCCGGCCGGCGGCGTCCCGATGAAGAACATCAAGATCGGCCCGACCCCCTTCACCGAGGTGTTCGGTGCCACCGGCCCCGGCCCGATCTGGCGCATGGCGATGAACCAGGCCCTGAAGGGCGCCCCGGTGGAGCAGCTGCCCACCGCGAACATCCCGGACATGCCCAAGCCGGACCCGGCGGCCGGGGCCACCCCGCCGGCCGACCCGAACACCCCGCCGGCCGGCGCCAACCCCCCGCCGCAGCAGGGCGGCGGCACCCCCGGCGGCGGGAACAACGGCGGCGGGAACAACGGCGGCGGCACCCCCGGCGGAATGATCGGCGGCGGGTTCACCTTCCCGCCGGGCATGATCGGCGGCGGCGGGAACAACGGCGGCAAGCACGGCGGCGGCAACGGCTGACCGAGCCGCCCGGGCCGAGCCCGCGGAACAGTAGCGAAGGGGCGTCCTCCGGTTCGGAGGACGCCCCTTCGGCGTGTTGCCGGGGTGACGGGCCGTCGGGCCCTGGAGAGCCCCTTACGGGCCCTCCAGGGCCGCTCGATTCCGGCCAGAGCCGGCTTGACCCGACGACCCCGGGCCGCCCGCGGTCAGGACAGCGCGGCCTTCACGGCGGCGGCGACCCGGCCACCCTCGGCCAGGCCCTCCACCTGAGGCTTCACCAGCTTCATCACGGCGCCCATCGCCTGCGGGCCGCTAGCCCCGGTCTCGGCCACGGCGGCCGCCACGATCGCGGCGAGCTCCTCGTCGGAGAGCTGCTTGGGCAGGTAGGTCGCCAGCACCTCGCCCTCGGCCCGTTCCCGGGCGGCCTGGTCGGTGCGACCGGCGCCGTCGAAGGCCTCGGCGGCCTCCCTGCGCTTCTTCGCCTCGCGGCCGATCACCTTCAGCACGTCGGCGTCGGACAGCTCGCGCTTCTGCTTTCCCGCCACCTCTTCGCTGGTGACGGCGGACAGCGTGAGCCGGATGGTGGACGCGCGCAGCTCGTCCCGGACCCTGATGGCAGCCGTGAGGTCCTCCTGCAGCTGCTCCTTGAGCGTTGTCATTTCCTCTTCTTATCCTTCGGCTGTGGGTGGTCTCAACCGGTTTCCACCGGGTATCCCCTGCGGATTGTGCAGGTGAACGAGTATGCCGTGCCGAGGCCGGCCGGGGTCATGTGACGACGCGTCGGACCGGTGTCCGATCGCGACCGGGAAGGGGCAGTGGATTCCAGTCGACATGGCCGAGCATTCCGATGTCAGCGTGCGGACCATTCGCAATCTGGAAACCGGCGCCATCAAGAATCCGCGGCGCAGTTCCGTGGACCTCCCGGTCGGCGCCCTGCTGTCCGCGGCGACCAGCCAGGACACCCTGATATCCCACGTTGCCAATGCGGGCAATCCGACCGGGATGCTGTCCTCCCGGCTGGAACCCGGCCTGCTGACCATGGACCTCACCCGGACGGTCGGCTGGCTCACCACCCTGCACCCCGTCCTGCTCACCCCGAGCACCCCTGCACTGGACGACGGCGCAGTTGCCCGCGCCCTCAAGCTCGTCAAGGAGCAGCTGCGCGGCGTGCCCGACCACGGCCTCGGCTACGGCTACGGCCTGCTGCGCTGCCTGGACGAGCAGGGCCGCGCCGCCCTCGGCGCCCTCCCCCACCCGCAGCTCGCCTTCAACTACCTCGGCCGGTTCACCGCCGGCGGCCCCGAAGCGGACTGGCGCCCGGCCGGCGAGAGCGCCGCCCCGCCCGTCCACCCCGACCAGCCCGATGGCCCACCCGCTGGAGGTCAACGCGGTGGCCGAGGACGGCGGCAACGGCCTGCGGCTGACCGCCACCTGGACCTGGGCCCCCGGCCTGCTCGCCGAGCACGAGGTCCGGGCCCTCGCCGAGGAGTGGACGGCCGCGCTGCGCGCCCTGGCGCGAACTCGACCTGCGCCGCGCCGACGAGGCCCGGCAGCGCGAGGCGCTCGCCGACGAACGGCGCGAACCGTTCGACGCGGCCCGCTCCCCGCTGGTCCGCGGCCTGCTGGTGCGCCCTCGGCGAGCGCCGCCACCTGCTGGTGCTGACGCTGCACCACATCCTGGTCGACGGCCGGTCCAGCGCGATCCTGCTCCGCGACCTGGCCCACCTGTACCGCCACCGCGGCGACGACGCGGGCCTGCCCGACACCGTCCCGTACCGCCGGCACTTCGACTGGCTGCAACGGCAGGACGGCGACGCCTCCCGCGCCGCCTGGCAGAAGGCCCTGTCCGGGGCCGAACCCGACCCTGCTGGCACCCGACGGCGACACCGCGCGGGTCCACGCCCAGCCGCCGCGGCGCACCGCCGAACTGCCCGAGGAGACCACCGAGGCGCTCCGCCGGGCCAACCGCGACCACGGCGTCACCCTCAACACCCTCGTCCAGGCGGCCTGGGCGCTCACCCTGCACCGACTCACCGGGGCCCGCCGGCCCCCCGGTGCCCGCCGCCTTGTGCGCGGCGGGCACCCCCCGTTCGCCCCTCCAGGGCTCCTTCAAGACCCCTTTCGGGCCGTAACCCCTCAACCCGGTTACACCTATCCTGGCCCCATGAACGACGGGAACGACGGGAACGACCGGAACCCCACCCCACCCGGGCTGGTCCTCACCACCCCCACAGGCAGCCGCTTCCGCTTCGACCCCGGCGCGCTCTGCCTCGAACTCCTCACCACCGGCGGCCCCGGCCCGTACGCCCGCTACGAGGTCCTGCACCAGCCGGCCGACCTCGCCGCCTGGCTCCCCCAGTCCCGCCTGCGGCTGCCCGCCGACGCCGTCCGGATCACCGCCCCCGAGCTCGCCGGCGCCCGCACCCTGCGCGACGCGCTCTGGCGCCTCACCGCCGCCCGCGCCCACGACGAGCCGGGCCCGGCCGCGGACTACGCCGCGCTCAACCGGGCTGCCGAGCACCCCCCGCTGGTCCCCCGGATAGCCCCCGACGGCACCGCCGCCGCCCCACTGCCCGCCGACGGCGCCCAGCTGGTCTCCACCCTCGCCCGGGACGCCATCACCCTGCTCACCGGCCCGCACGCGGACCGGATCCGCGAGTGCGGCGCGCACAACTGCCGACTGATCTTCGTCGACACCTCACGGCCCGGCCGGCGCCGCTGGTGCTCGATGGAACGCTGCGGCAACCGCCACAAGGTCCGCGCCCTGCGCGCCCGCCGCGATACTGGGGCACCGCCCCCGCAGTTCCCCGCCCCGTCCCCCGCCTTGGCCGCCGCCTCCTCCTTCCCCTCCCCCGCCGCCGGGCGTTCACCAGCTGATCGACCGTCTGAGAGCATGGGCTGATGCGACCGCTGTACTCCGTCCCCCTCGGCTTCGCCGCCGCCGGCGCCGCCTGCCTCGCCTACTCCGCCGGCTACGAGGTCCGGGCCTTCCGCCTCCGCCGGGTCGAGGTCCCCGTCCTCCCCCGCGGTGCCCGGCCCATCCGGATCCTCCAGGTGTCCGACATCCACATGGTGAGCGGCCAGGGCAAGAAGCAGCGCTGGCTGCAGAGCCTGGCCGGCCTGCGCCCCGACCTCGTGGTCAACACCGGCGACAACCTCTCCGACCCGCTCGGCGTCCCCGCCGCCCTCGACGCGCTCGGGCCGCTCATGGAGTTCCCCGGCGTCTACGTCTTCGGCTCCAACGACTACTACGGCCCGGCCCGCAAGAACCCGGCGCGCTACCTCCAGGCCATGCGCAGCGGCGTCCACGGCATGAACAACCCGGACGGCACCGCCAGCCGCGGTATCAGCGGCGCCGTCCACAACCCGTGGGAGAAGCTCCGCGACGGCTTCGACGCGGCCGGCTGGCTCAACCTCACCAACACCCGCGGCCGCCTCGCCGTGAACGGCCTCGACATCGAGTTCACCGGCCTCGACGACCCGCACATCCGCCGCGACCGCTACAGCGAGGTGACCGGCGGCCCCTCCGCCGACGCCGACCTCTCCCTCGCCGTCGTCCACGCGCCCTACCTGCGCGTCCTCGACGCCTTCACCGCCGACCGCTACCCGCTGATCCTGGCCGGCCACACCCACGGCGGCCAGCTCTGCATCCCCTTCTACGGCGCCCTCGTCACCAACTGCGACATCGACACCCGCCGCGTGAAGGGCCTCTCCACCCACACCGCCGGCGGCCACCGCTCCCACCTCCACGTCTCCGCCGGCTGCGGCACCAACCGCTACACCCCCGTCCGCTTCGCCTGCCCCCCCGAAGCCACCCTCCTCACCCTCACCCCGACCCCCCGCTGACCCCCACCGGACGCCCGCCCGAAACCGGATTTCGTGTCTCGGCGAGCGTCCGGTAGAGTTCTACTCGTTGCGACGGAGACAGAGCAACAAACCGCAGGACCGGGGTGTGGCGCAGCTTGGTAGCGCGCTTCGTTCGGGACGAAGAGGCCGTGGGTTCAAATCCCGCCACCCCGACCCAGTGCAGAGGGCTCATCGGAGAAATCCGATGGGCCCTCTGACGTTGTGTACGCCGCCTTCCCGACGGGCGAGCCGTCAGGCCTCCAGGCCGGGCGCCCGATGCCGCCTCCCGGATTTCGCGCCTGCTCCACCGCGCGGCGAGCGGCCACCCCGCATCACCCCGCCTTCCGTCCGGCGGTGCGCGCACCCGCCGGCACTGCAGGTCTCTCCTCGTGACGGCCGTGACCGGGCCCACCCTGCACGCCGAGCCCTCGGCCGAGGCCGGGGCCGGGGCGGGGCCGGGGCCGGGGCGGGCCGGGGCGGGGCCGGCCTCAGAGGGCTGTGGGGAGTTCGGTGCGGGAGGTGATGTTGAGCTTCGGGTAGGCCTTGTAGAGGTGGTGGGCGACGGTGCGGGGGCTGAGGAAGAGCTGGGCGGCGATATCGCGGTTGGTGAGGCCTTGGGCGGCGAGGCGGGCGATCTGGAGTTCCTGGGGGGTGAGGGGGGACTGCGGGGTGCCTGAGGGGGTGGGGGCGGGGGTGCCGGTGGCGGAGAGTTCGGTGCGGGCTCGGGCGGCCCAGGGGTGGGCGGCGAGGCGGTCGAAGGTTTCCAGGGCGGTGCGCAGGTGGGGGCGGGCGTCGGTGCGGCGGCGGGTGCGGCGCAGCCACTCGCCGTAGAGGAGGGCGGTGCGGGCCTGTTCGAACGGGCGGTGGCCGGGTTCGTGGAGGTCGAGGGCGGCGCGGTAGGCGGATTCGGCGAGTTCGTCGGGGCCGAGGAGGGCTTGGCAGCGTAGCCGCAGGGCGTGGGCCCACGGGCGGTCGGCGGTGGTGGCCCAGCGGGCGAAGCGCTCGTACGGTGCGGCGGCGCGTTCGGGGGTGCCGAGGCGGACGGCGGCTTCGACCAGGTCGGGGACGGCCCGGGTGGCGCTGACGTGGTGCCGGTGGGGGCCGGTGGTGAGGGTGTGCAGGCGGTCGGCGGCGTCGCCGGCGCGGCCTTGGCCGAGGTCGAGGAGGGCGAGCGCCCACTGGGCCCAGGGGAGGCCGGCCGCGGGGGCTGCGGTCTGCGGGCCGGTGGTGGCGAGGGCGGTGGCGGCGAGTTCGGTGCAGTGGTCGGTGCGGCCGTCGAGTGCGGCCAGGTAGGCGAGCAGCGCGGTGAGTTGGCTGACCCACTGGTGTTGGCCGGTGTCGCGGGCGAGGCCGAGGGCCTCGGTGGCGGTGAGTTCGGCGTCGCGGTGGCGGCCGTGGAAGAGTTCGGCTTCGGCGAGGAAGAACTGCAGGGTGGGCATCACGCCGATGGTGCCCTTGGCGCGGGCTTCGGCGATGAGTTCGCCGCCGAGTTCGGCGGTCTCCTCGTCGCGGCCGAGGATCAGGGTGGCGCCGCACAGCTGGACGAGGTCGACGGGGCTTTCGGCGCCGGCCCGGCGGGCGGCTTCGGCGGCTTCCCGGACGGGCGGCGGCGGTGTGGCGGGCCGGCCGAGGGCGGGGAGGACGGCGGCGGGCAGGTGGCGGGCGAGCGGGGCGAGGGGGTCGCCGTCGGCCAGGGGGAGGGCGGCGAGCCGGTCGAGGACGGCGATCACCGGTTCCTCGCCCGCGTACCAGGCGGTGTGGAAGGCCTGGAAGAGCATCCGGGCGGCGTACGACGGGTCGATGCGGGTGCCGGCGGCGTCGAGGAGCAGCCGGTAGGCGGTCGGGTACGAGCCGCGCCAGAAGTGCGCGGTGGCCCGGACCTGGTCGAGCAGGGCGTGCGCCAGGACGCTGTCGGTCCGGGCGGCGGCCTCGTCGGCGAGCGCCTCGGCCCGGACCAACTCGCCTTCTTCGGTGGCTGCTTCGGCGGCCAGGACGAGTCGGCGGGTGGCGGCGTCGCGGTCCGGGGTGAGCCGGGCGGCGCGCTCGTACGCGGCGGCTCCGCCGTGGCCGCCGCGGCGTTCGGCGCGGACGGCGGCGCGTTCCAGGGCGTCGGCAAGGTCGGCGTCGGGGGCGGTGGCAGCCAGGGCGAGGTGCCAGGTGCGGCGGTCGCCGTCCGGCAGCGCGTCGGCAATGGCCCGGTGGATCGTCAACTTCTGGTGGTGTGGCGCGCGTTGGAGGATGGCTGAGCGCAGCAGCGGGTGCCTGAAGGCGATCCGGCGGTCGGCAGTGACCGTCACCAGGCCGGATTCCTCGGCGGGGGTGAGGTGTTCGGCGGTGACGCCGAGCGGGGCTGCGGCGGCCAGGACGACGTCGAGTTCGCCGCGTTCCTCGGTGGCGGCGGCCAGGAGCAGCGTCTGGGTGACCGCGGGCAGGCCGGTGACCTGGCCGTGGAAGGCGATCAGGAGCCTGCTGGTGAGCGGCAGGCCGCCCGGTGCGTGCGCCTGCGGCCCGGCGGCGACGGGGAGTTCGGTGAGGGCGAGCGGGTTGCCGGCGGCTTCGGCGAGCAGCCGGTCGCGGACGCCGGCGGGCAGGTCGGGGCCGGCCCGTCGGGTCAGTAGCCGGGTGGCGTCGGTCTCGGCCAGGGCGGTCACTTCCAGCTCGGGGAGGCCGAGTCGGTGTTCCGCTGAAACACCGCTGCCGGTGAGGCTGCCGGCGCCGGTGAGGCTGCCGGCGCCGGCGCTGGTTCCGGTGCCGCCGGCGGTGCGGGAGGCGAGCAGCAGGGCCACTCCCTCGGCCTGGAACCGCCGGGCGGCCAGCAGCAGTGCGTCCAGCGAGGCCCGGTCCAGCCACTGCGCGTCGTCCAGGACGCACAACAGCGGCTGTTCGGCGGCTAGTTCGGCGAGCAGTGCGAGCGTGGCGAGCCCGACCAGCAGCCGGTCGGTCGGCCTGTCAGCCGGCCGATCGGGGGAATCCCCGTCGTCGGCGAGCCCGAACGCCGCCTCCAGGGCCCGCCGCTGCGGCCCGGGCAGGGCGTCCAGCCGGTCGAGGCCGGGTGCGAGCAGCAGGCTCAGCCCGGCGTACGGCAGCTCGGCCTCGTACTCGACGCCCGCCGCCCGGATCACCCGGAACGCCGCCCCCGCCCGCGCGACGGCGTCGTCCAGCAGGGCGGTCTTGCCGATGCCGGCCTCGCCGCGAAGCAGCAGGACGCCGCTGCGGCCGGCCCGTGCCGCGTCCAACAGTCCGTCCACGGCGGCCTGTTCGTTTTCCCTCCCGTACAACATGCCCCCGACCCTACCCATCCGGCCTGCGCCGCCCCAGCGCAGAAGCCCGACGGCCGGGGCCCGTCGGTACCCCCCGCACGAACCTACGTACCCCCCTACCTATACGTGACGGATTCGCCGTCGCCCGCCCGTCCCTACCTTTGTGAGCACCGGGAACGACCCGGCCAACCGCCCACCGGAACACGGGAGATGACGATGACCGACATCACCACCGCCGCCCTCCAGCAGCTCGCCGAGCGCTACCTCGCGGTGTGGAACGAGACCGACCCGGCGGCCCGCCGCAAGCTGGTCGACGAGGTGTGGGCCGAGGACGGCCGCTACACCGACCCGCTGGCCGCGGTCGCCGGCCGGGACGCGATCGACGCGCTGATCAGCGCGGCCCAGGCCCAGTTCCCGGGGCTGGAGTTCACCCTCGGCCCGGTGGACGCGCACCACGACATCGCCCGCTTCACCTGGAACCTCGGCCCGGCCGGCGCGGAGCCGGTGGTGATCGGCTTCGACGTGCTGGCGGCCACCCCGGACGGCCGGATCGGCGCGGTGTACGGATTCCTCGACCGCGTGCCGGGCGCCTGAGGCCACCGGGCCGCAGCCGTCACCTTCCCGCAGGAGGGGCGGGCCGCTTCCCCTGGCCCGCCCCTTCCTTCGCCGCGCCGAACCGCCGAACCGCCGGATCCCTGGACCGCCGAACCACCGGACCCCCGTACCGCCAACCCCCTTGAGGAGACCCCGAGATGAGCACCGCCCTGCACACCCGGCGGCCCGCCCCGGCGCCGCCTGCCACAACGATGGCGGCACCGGCCCCCAAGGGCCTGCTGCCGGTCGTCCTGACGGCCACCTTCATGACCGCCCTCGACATCTTCGTCGTCAACGTCGCCCTCCCCTCCCTCCAGGCCGACCTCGGCGCCGGCCCGGCCGCCGTCCAGTGGGTGATGGCGGGCTTCAGCCTGGCCCTCGCGGCCGGCCTGGTCACCGCCGGCCGTCTCGGCGACCGCTTCGGTCGCCGCCGGGTGTTCGGCCTCGGTCTGGCCCTGTTCGTCCTCGCCTCGGCAGGCTGCGGCCTCGCCCCCACGGCCGCCACCCTGGTCGGCGCCCGGGTGGTGCAGGGCCTGGCGGCGGCACTGATGGGCCCGCAGGTGCTGGCGATCCTGCGGACCGCGTTCAGCGGCGCGGCGCAGGCTCGGGCCTTCGCCCGGTACGGGCTGACCATGGGTGTCGGCGCGGTGTTCGGCCAGCTGATCGGCGGCTTGCTGATCCGGGCGGACCTCTTCGGTCTCGGCTGGCGCAGTTGCTTCCTGATCAACCTGCCGATCGGCCTGGTCGCCCTGGTGATGGTCCGGCGCTGCCTGCCGGAGTCCCGCGCCCCGCAGCGGCCCGGCCTGGACCCGGTCGGTGTGCTGCTGGTCACCACGGCGCTGACCGCCCTGGTGCTGCCGCTGATCCAGGGCCCCCAGCTGGGCTGGCCGCTGTGGACGGTGCTCTGCCTGGTCGCCTCGCTCGCCCTGCTCGCCGCCTTCGCCGTGCATCAGCACCGCACCACCCCGAGCGACACGACCTCGCGCGACACCACCGCGACCGCCACTGCCACCGCCACGGCGAGTGACACCACTGCCACCGCCACCCCGCTGGTCGACACCCGTCTCTTCCGCAGCCGCACCTTCAGCGCCGGTGTGCTCGCCCAACTCGCCTTCTGGCTCGGCCAGGGCTCCTTCTTCCTGGTGCTCGCCCTGCACCTGCAGTTCGGCCGCGGCCTGGACGCGCTCGGTGCCGGGCTGGTCTTCACCGCGATCGGCCTCGGCTACCTGATCACCTCCACCACCACCCACCGGTTCACCGCCCGTCTCGGCGGCCCCCGCACGATCTCCGTCGGCGGGCTGCTGATGGCCGCCGGGCTGGGCCTGCTCGCCCTCGCCGTGTACGACTTCGCGGACGGCAGCGTCTGGTGGCTGGCACCCGGCCTGTTCGTGGACGGCCTCGGCATGGGCCTGGTGATCGCCCCGGTCACCGCCGTCGTCCTGGAGGGCGTCGAGCCGCGGCTGGCCGGCTCCGCCGCCGGGGTGGTGGCCACCGTGCAGCAGGTCGGCGGGGCGGTCGGGATCGCGCTGATCGGCCTCGTCTACTACGGCGCCGGGGACGCGACCGCCGCCTTCGGCCACAGCGTCCTGGCGCTGGCGGTGCTGGAGCTGGTGCTCGTGGGCCTGGTCCGCCTGCTGCCGCGCGAGAGCTGACCGGCCTACGCAAGGCCTGGCCCGCCCACGAGCTGACCGGCCCGCGCAAGGCCCGGCCCGCCGACGCAAAGGCCGCCCCGCCGCACCAGCGCCGAGCGGGCACCGCGGCCGGGCCGAGCGGGCGCCGCACCAGCGCCGAGCGGGCACGAACCGGCGCGACCCCCCTTCGTGAACACCCCCGAACCACCGGGCGGGTGGCCTCAGGCCCACCCGCCCGTTCCATTCCCTCCCCCTGATCGGGTTGGATGGTCGGATGAGCGAGGAGAAGAGCGCCGTACCGGCGTGGGAGCAGCGGTTCAGGGCGGCCCGGGTGTCGCTGCCCGACTGGGCCGAGGACGCCCCGGACCGGGCGCTGTACGTGTCCAACGCGA
The DNA here is from genome assembly GCF_044455625.1 of Kitasatospora sp. NPDC051164. Lineage (NCBI taxonomy): Bacteria > Bacillati > Actinomycetota > Actinomycetes > Kitasatosporales > Streptomycetaceae > Kitasatospora > Kitasatospora sp. NPDC051164. Next base: position 176,861 of record NZ_JBITFB010000007.1, read on the forward strand.
CCGGCACCTACGAGGTCTACGCCTGGGACCGCGCCACCGGCGCCCACCGCCAGGTCACCGACCGCCCGAACGGCACCACCGACGCCGAGCTGTCCCCGGACGGCGCCTGGGTCTGGTGGTTCGACGACCGGGACGGCGACGAGTTCGGCGTCTGGCGCCGCCAGCCGTTCGCGGGCGGCCCGGACGAGGAGGCCGTGCCCGGCCTCGCCCCCTCCTACTCGGCCGGCCTGGCCCTCGGCCGCGACGGCACCGTCGTCGTCGGCCGCTCCACCGACGAGGACGGCACCACCCTGCACCTGCGCCGCCCCGGCGACGCCGAGCCGGTCGAGATCTACCGGCACGCCGAGTACGGCGGCGTCGGCGACCTCAGCCACGACGGCACCCTGCTCGCCATCGACCACACCGAGCACGGCGACGCGATGCACTCCGCGATCCGGGTCGTCCGCATCACCGGAACCGGCACCGTCAAGACCGGCACCGGCACCCGCGCCGTCGAGACCTCCGTCGAAACCGCCATCGAGACCGTCGCCGAACTGGACGAGGTCACCGGCCGGGACGAGCCGCGCGGCGTCGCCTGCCTCGGCTTCGCCCCGGTCGAGGGCGACACCCGCCTGCTGGTCGCCCACCAGCGCACCGGCCGCTGGGAGCCGATGATCTGGGACGTCGCCACCGGCGCCGAGACCGCGCTGCCGCTGCGCGACGAGCAGGGCCGCGAACTGCCCGGCGACGTCTCCGCGCAGTGGCGCCCCGGCGCCGAGGAACTGCTGGTGGAGCACGAGTACGAGGCGCGCAGCGAGCTGTTCTCGTACGCGCTCGCCGACGGCCGGCTCACCCGTCTCGACACCCCGCGCGGCACCGTCGGCGGTGCCACGGCCCGTCCGGACGGCACCGTCGAGTACCTGTGGTCCTCCGCCGCCGAGCCCTCCGCCGTCCGTTCCACCGCCGGGACGGTCGTGCTGCGGGCGCCCGGTACGGTGCCGCCGGGCTCGGTCCCGGTCGAGGACGTCTGGGTGGACGGGCCCGGCGGGCGGGTGCACGCCCTCGTGCAGCGGCCGGCCGGGACGACCCCCGAGGACGGCCCCCTGCCGACCGTGTTCGAGATCCACGGCGGCCCGACCCACCACGACAGCGACTCCTTCGCCGCCGGCCCGGCCGCCTGGCTGGACCACGGTTTCGCGGTGGTCCGGGTCAACTACCGCGGCTCGACCGGATACGGCCAGGCCTGGACCGACGCCCTGCACGAGCGGGTCGGCCTGATCGAGCTGGAGGACATCGCGGCGGTCCGGGAGTGGGCGGTCGACAGCGGCCTCGCCGACCCGCGCAGGCTGGTGCTCACCGGCGGCAGCTGGGGCGGCTACCTGACCCTGCTCGGCCTCGGTGTCCAGCCCGACGCCTGGGCCCTCGGCGTCGCCGCCGTGCCGGTCGCGGACTACCACGCCGCGTACGCCGACGAGATGGAGGCGCTCAAGTCGCTGGACCGCACGCTCTTCGGCGGCACCCCGGAGGAGGTGCCGGACCGCTTCACCGCCTCCTCACCGCTGACCTACGTCGAACAGGTGCGGGTCCCGGTGTACATCAGCGCAGGGGTCAACGACCCGCGCTGCCCGATCCGGCAGATCGAGAACTACGTCGAGCGGCTGGAACAGCTCGGCAGGACGCACGAGGTGTACCGGTACGACGCCGGGCACGGGTCGCTGGTCGTGGAGGAGCGGATCAAGCAGCTGCGGCTGGAGATCGACTTCGTCCGGCGGCACCTGGGCGCGGCCGAGCGCGACGGCGACGGGGAGTCGGTGTGAGACGGGCGCTGATCCTCGCGGGGGCGGTGGCGGCCGGGGCCCTGGTGCTCACCGGCTGCTCCGGATCGCACAGCGACGACGCCTCCTGCCCGCCCCCGGCCGTGCCGGCCATGCCCACCACCGCACCCGCCGCACCCGCTGTCCCGGCCGTCCCCGCCACGCCGCTCGCCACGGCCACCCGGGCGAGCGCGGTCGGGGCGGGGGCCCCGGTCGTGCCAGCGGCCTACGCCGCGTACGAGCCGGCCGACGGGGACGGCACGGTCCAGCTCGCCAAGGGCTCGAAGGGGTCAAGCGGTTCCAAGGGCTCATCGGGCTCGTCGGGCTCGTCGGGCTCGTCGGGCTCGTCGGGCTCGAAGGGGTCGAGCGGCTCCAAGGGCTCGAAGACCGGGCGCACCGTGCACCACCACATCGACCACTACGACTCGAACGACACCACCGGCAGCGTCCACAACCACTGCTTCGGCAACCCGACGCCGGTGCCCGTCGGCTCGACCACACCGGCCCAGCCGCTGATCCCGGCACCGACCCCGACGCTGGCCCCGACGCTGCCGCCGGTCAAGCCGCCGGCGGTACCGCCGGCACCGACCAAGCGCTGAGGCCGACCAAGCGCTGAGGCCAACCAAGCGCCGACCGAGCGCTGAGGCCGAGGACCGGCCAGGCGGTCGGTCCCTCGGTCAGTCCAGGACCGGGTCCAGTCCCAGGGCCCGGTCCTGCTCCGCCTCCGCCTCGCGGCGCACCAGGCGGAACCACATGAAAACGACGAAGCCCGCGAAGACGAACCACTCCAGCGTGTAGCCGAGGTTCTGGAACGCGCGCAGGGTGAGCCCGTCCCCGCCCTCCGGCTGCACGGTCGGTACGGAGGTCAGGCCGGCGGGCGCCTCGTCGGCGGCCACCCAGCCGTCGTACCAGCCGTCGTACTCGAGCACGTTCAGCAGCGCGGCCCGGTTGATCATGCCGAGCTGCCCGGCCGGCAGACCGCCGGCCACCGCACCGTTGCTGCCGACGGCCTCGTTGGCCTGCAGCCGCCCGGTCACCGTCACCGACCCGCCCGGCGGCAGCGCGGCGGCCGATCCCGCGGTCGTCCCCGCGGCCGGCGCCCCGGGCGCCCACCCGCGCACCACGGCCACGGCGTGCCCGTCGGCGGTGCGCAGCGGGGTGAGTACGTAGTAGCCCTGTTTGCCGTCCACCACCCGGTTGGGGACGAGGAGCTGGTGCTCGGTGTCGTAGCTGCCGGTCACCGTGACGGGCTTGCCGACGGTCTCCGTGGTCACCTGCGGGGTCGCCTGGTTGAGCAGCGCGTCGATCGGCCCGGCGTCACTCGAAGCGGTGATCGCCTGCTTGGTCTCGTTGTGCGTGGACACCCGGTCCTCGAACCGGCCGAGCTGCCAGGAGCCCAGCCACACGCACACCGCCACGGCCGCCACGGCCAAAGCGGTGCCGCCCAGCCATCGCGGAGTCAGGAGGAACCGGTACACACCCCCCACGGTAACCACTCCTCACACCCACCCCGCCCCCAGGGCCCGGTCCTGGCCCTCCTCACCCCGCCGGTCTCATCACCCCGCCGACGGCCTCACCCTCATCGACGTCCTCACCCGACCGACGTCCTCACCCGACCGAGGGCGAACCCGTCGGCTGCGGCGCCGAACCGCCCACCGACTGCACTCCGCCCCGGTACAGCGTCCCGCTGCAGGCCAGGGGCAGGGTCGCGGTGGCGGCGGTGGGGCTGCCCGGGGCCGGGGTGTGGGCGATGGTGGCGGTGGGGGCCGGGGTGGTGGGGTCGGTGGTCGGGGTGGCGGTGGGGCTGGAGGCCGTGGTGGGGCCCGCCGAGGGGGAGGTGGTGGCCCGGGGGTTGGCGCTGGGGGCGCTGGTGGCGCCGACGGCCGGGACGCCCGAGGCTGCCGCAGGGGCCTGGGAGGTCAGGGATGCCTGGTTGGTGCCGGTCGGGGCGCTGGTGGCGACGCCGGGGCCGGTGGTGCAGGTCTGGTCGGGGATCCAGGCGAACGGCACCCGGTATCCGCTCTGCGGGGCGAGTACCGGCGGTTCCGTGTCCATGGCGGTCAGGCCGCCGGCCGGGTCGCCCGGGGAGTGGTCGGCGGTGCGGATGCGGTTGCGGTCGCCGCCGCTGACGCCGGTGACGGCGACCGCGCCGGGCCCGCCGAGGCGGCAGCTGTGCCCGGAGACGTTGTAGACGGTGAACGAGCCGTAGATCCGTCCCGTCGCGTCGGCCGAGCCGACCTGTGCGGCGCCGTCGCCGAGGTCGGTGCGGGTGCAGAGCGGGATGATGTCGCTGTCGCCGGTCCCGGCGGTTCCGGTGGGTGAGACGGGGCCGTCGATGTGCGTGGCCCCGGTGCCGGGGGTGTGGGAGGTGGCGGGCGTGCCGGCGGCCGGCGGGGTGGCTCCGGTGCCGCTCGGGCCTGGGGGCGGGGCGCCGCCGGTGCCGCTGGTGCCGATGGCGGTGCCGCTGGGGGCGGTGGCGGCGAGGCTGTTGGCGTCGGCGGTGCCGGGGCCGCCGGAGAGCCCGAGGTGTTCTCCTTCGTGCAGGACCGGGAGGGCGATCGCGACGGCGAAGGCGAGGGCGGCGGCTCCGGTCCAGGCTCCGCGCCGGGCGGCTCGCCGGCGGGGTACGGCTCGCCGGATCCGGGGTAGTCCGCCGGCGGAGGGCTGGATCCCGGCGACGGCGTGGTGCAGGAGTTCCCGTACGGCTCGTTCGTCGGACGACAGCCCGGACACCCCGGAGAGCTCCGAAACACCCGCAACACCCGCAACACCCGCAACACCCGAGGACCCCGGGGGCACCGGCGACCCCGAGGGTTCGGCGGCCACCCCGTCCACCCCGTCCACCCCGTCGACGCCGTCCACCGCCCGCCGCCCGGTGCCGTCCGCCCCAGCCCCGGCCGCAGCCCCAGCCTCAGCCATGACCGGCCTCCATCTGCGTGCGCAGGGCGGCGATTCCGCGCGATCCGTAGGCCTTCACCGAGCCGAGCGAGATGCCCAGGGTGTCGGCGACCTGCGCCTCCGTCATGTCCACGAAGTAACGCAGCACCAGAACCTCCCGCTGACGGCGTTGCAGACCACGCAGCGCGGCCTTCAACTGGTCGCGCTCCAGGGCATCGTAGGCACCTTCTTCTGCACTGGCCATGTCAGGCATGGGCTTCTGCAGGAGTCTCAGGCCGAGGATCCGGCGCCGCAGCGTGGAGCGGGACAGGTTGACGACCGTCTGTCGCAGGTAGGCCAGGGTCTTCTCGGGCTCGCGGACCCGGCGCCGGGCGGCGTGCACCCGGATGAACGCCTCCTGGACGACGTCCTCGCAGGTCGAGAGGTCGTCGAGGAGCAGCGCGGCGAGCCGCAGCAGCGAGCGGTAGTGCGCCTGGTAGGTCTCGGTGAGCAGGTCCTCGCTGGTACCCGCGTCGGTACCGGCGCCGGAGTCCGCCGCACCCCGTGCGGCCGCCGTCATCAGGTCGTCTTCCGGCCTACTCGCAGGCCACGGGGCGCGCGAGGGGAACGACACCGCGGCTCTCGCCGGAATGCCCGCCCTTGCCCCCACCATCACGTTCGCCACGCCCGTTGGACACTCGATCCCCTGTCATGGTTGCCCAGCCCGGGGCCCATTCTTCCGCATGGGCGGAAGCAGCCTCCAGGGGATTCCCTCGGGATTCCGGACAGATTGTGTCGAGGAGCGGACACAGGTATGGACACAGGTGTGGACACAATCGGGCACATCGGAACGAATGTCAGGCCTCACGGACCCGGTCCACCGCCGGCTCAGCCTTGGTCCACCGTCAGCTCGCCGGCCACCAGTTCGGCGATCTGGAGCAGGTTGAGCGCCGCCCCCTTGCGCAGGTTGTCCCCGCACAGGAACAGGTCCAGTGCCTCCGGCTCGTCCAGGGCCCGGCGTACTCGCCCGACCCAGACCGGGTCGGTTCCGACCACGTCGTTCGGCGTCGGGAACTCGCCGGCCGCCGGGTCGTCGTAGAGGACCACGCCGGGTGCGTCGCGCAGGATGTCCTGCGCGTGTTCCTGGGTGACTTCCCGTTCGAACCGGGCGTGTACGGCCAGCGCGTGGGTGCGGACGACCGGGATGTGGACGCAGGTCGCGGAGACCTTCAGGGCGGGCAGGCCGAGGATCTTGCGGGACTCGTCGCGGATGCCCAGCTCCTCGGCGGCCCAGCCGCCCTCGCGCAGTCCGCCGGTCCAGGGCACGGCGTTGTACGCGAGGGGGGCGGCGAACGGCCCGTGGTCGGCGATGACCGCGCGCAGGTCGCCGGTCTGCCGGCCGACCTCGGTGCCCGCCACGAGCGCGGTCTGCTCGCGCAGGGCCGCCTCGCCGTCGCGGCCCTCGCCGCCGGCGGCCTGGTAGGAGGCGACGACGAGTTGGGTCAGCCCGTATTCGGCGTGCAGCGCACCGACCGCCGCGATCATCGCAAGGGTGGTGCTGGCCGGGCTGGCGACGATGCCGCGCGGGCGGATCCGCAGCGCGGCCGCGTTGATCTCGGGGACGACCAGCGGCACGTCCCCGGTGGTGCGGAAGGCGGCGGAGTCGTCGACCACCACGACGCCCTTGGCCGCCGCGACCGGCGCCCACTGGGCGGAGACCTCGTCGGGGACGGCGAACACGGCGATGTCGATCCCGGCGAAGGCCTCCTCGGCCAGCGGGACGACTTCGACGGCCTCGCCGCGCACGACCGGCTTGCGGCCGGCCGAGCGCGGGGAGGCGACGAGTCGGACCTCGCCCCACACATCCTGACGGAGTGAGAGCAGGCCGAGCAGCACCTCGCCGACCGCGCCGGTGGCGCCGACGACGGCGAGGTTCGGCCGCCGGGTCATCGCCCGCTGCCTCCGCTGCGCTCCCGGGTCATCGCCCGGTGCCTCCGTAGACGACGGCCTCGTCCGTCTCGCTGTCCAGGCCGAAGGCGCTGTGCACGGCGCGGACGGCCTCCGGCACGTCCTCGGCGCGGGTGACGACCGAGATGCGGATCTCCGAGGTGGAGATCAGCTCGATGTTGACGCCCGCGGCGGACAGCGCCTCGAAGAAGGTCGCGGTGACGCCCGGGTTGGAGCGCATTCCTGCGCCGACGAGCGAGATCTTGCCGATCGCGTCGTCGTAGCGCAGCGACTCGTAGCCGATGCCTTCCTTGACCCGGCCGAGCGCGTCGATGGCCTTCTGGCCCTCGGTCTTGGGCAGGGTGAAGGAGATGTCGGTCAGGCCGGTCGACGCGGCGGAGACGTTCTGCACCACCATGTCGATGTTGACCTCGGCGTCGGCGATGGCACGGAAGATACGGGCCGCCTCGCCCGGCTTGTCGGGCACGCCGACGACCGTGACCTTGGCCTCGGAGGTGTCGTGGGCGACTCCGGAGATGATGGCCTGCTCCATCTCGCCCCCTTCGGGCTTGTTCGGGTTGTCGTTGCTGACGATCGTCCCGGGGAGACCCGAGAAGGACGAGCGTACGTGAATCGGGATGTTGTAGCGCCGGGCGTACTCCACACAGCGGTCGAGCAGCACCTTGGAGCCGGAGGACGCCAGCTCGAGCATGTCCTCGTAGGCGATCCAGTCGATCTTGCGGGCCTTCTTCACCACGCGCGGGTCGGCGGTGAACACGCCGTCCACGTCGGTGTAGATCTCGCAGACCTCCGCCTTGAGGGCGGCGGCGAGGGCGACGGCGGTGGTGTCCGAGCCGCCCCGGCCCAGCGTGGTGATGTCCTTGCCGGTCTGGGACACGCCCTGGAAGCCGGCCACGATCGCGATGTTGCCCTCGTCCAGGGCGGTGCGGATGCGACCCGGCGTCACGTCGATGATGCGCGCCCGGTTGTGGACGGAGTCGGTGATGACACCGGCCTGGCTGCCCGTGAAGGACTGGGCCTCGTGACCCAGGGATTTGATCGCCATGGCCAGCAGCGCCATGGAGATGCGCTCTCCAGCGGTCAGCAGCATGTCGAACTCACGGCCGGCAGGCAGCGGTGACACCTGCTCGGCGAGTTCGATGAGCTCGTCCGTCGTGTCGCCCATCGCGGACACCACGACGACGACCTCATGGCCGGCCTTCTTGGCGTCAACGATTCGGCGGGCTACGCGCTTGATGCCCTCGGCATCCGCAACGGATGAGCCGCCGTACTTCTGCACGACAAGGCCCACGTGCGCTCCTCGACTTGTGTCGTTTTCCGGGGGCACCAGGCCCCCGTACCCCCCGGGGGGAGGGGGGTGTGCGGTCCGCGCCAGTCTACCGAGCAGGGGTGCCCCGACCGGCGCTTTCCATATGATGAGACGCCTGTTTCAGCAGGTGATCGGCGAAACGGGTGGCTCCACCGGCAGGTCTGCGGGCGATTCGGTGCGACCCCGAAGAATCGGCGGGTCCACGGACGGCGACCCGGCCGGATTTCCTCTCCGGGCGGATCGCTGAGGCATCTGTCACAGTCGACATCCGTCACCCTCGGCGCCGCGACCGCGATCCCCGCTTCACCGGTTACCACTTGCCGCTTACCACTCACCGCTTACCGCTGCGGCCCTGGCCTTACCGCTACATCCCCAGCTCGGCTGCCATCAGGTCGCCCGCCTGCTGCTCCAGCTGCTCGTCGGTGAGCCCGTCGTCGTCGGTGTCCGCCCCGTCCGGCGCCGCGCCGATCGGGCTGTCCAGCCGGACGTGCGCGATCAGCGACTGCAGGGCCCGCAGCACCGCGGTGCAGGTCGTACCCCAGTTGGAGAGGTAGGAGAACTGCCACCACCACAGCGCCTCGCTGACCCGGCCCTCGCGGTAGTGCGTCAGGCCGTGCTGGAGCTCGCTGACCACGCCGGCCAGGTCGTCCGAGATCCGGAAGGCGTTGGGCTTCTCCGCCGGGCCGTACGGGTCGAAGACCTCGTGGTAGACGTCGATCGGCGCGAGCAGCTCGGCCAGCCGCTCGCGCAGTTGCTCGCCGTCCGGCTCCGGACCGGTGTCGGGCTCGAAGCGGTCCTCCGGGACGACGTCCTCGATGGCACCCAGCCGGCCACCGGCCAGCAGCAGCTGCGAGACCTCCAGGAGCAGCAGGGACACCGCGCTGCCCGGCTCGTCGCCCTTGGCGACCTCGGTGACGGCGAGTACGAAGCTCTCCACCGAGTCGGCGATCTGCACGGCGAAGTCGTCCGGCTCCGAGCCGTGCGCGTGGGTGTGCTGCTGGTTGATCGTCCGGTCAGACATCGAGCAGTCGTCTCCCTTCGAAGGCGCGGCCGAGGGTGACCTCGTCCGCGTACTCCAGATCCCCGCCGACGGGCAGGCCGCTCGCCAGACGGGTCACCTTCAGGCCCATCGGCTTGCAGAGCCGGGCCAGGTAGGTGGCGGTCGCCTCCCCCTCCAGGTTGGGGTCGGTGGCCAGGATCAGCTCGGTGACCGTGCCGTCCGCGAGGCGCGACAGCAGCTCGCGGATACGCAGGTCGTCCGGGCCGACGCCCTCGATGGGGCTGATCGCGCCGCCCAGCACGTGGTAGCGGCCGCGGAACTCACGGGTGCGCTCGATGGCGACGACGTCCTTGGACTCCTCGACCACGCAGATGACGGCGAGGTCGCGGCGGGGGTCCAGGCAGACCCGGCACTGCTCGGCCTCCGCGACGTTGCCGCAGACCACGCAGAAGCGGACCTTGTCCTTGACCTCCAGCAGTGTGTGCGCGAGCCGACGCACGTCGATCGGGTCGGCTTGCAGCACGTGGAAGGCGATCCGCTGGGCGCTCTTGGGCCCGACGCCGGGCAGCCTGCCCAGTTCGTCGATCAGGTCCTGAACCACGCCCTCGTACAACGTCGCGCCTTCCTTCGGATGGTCGGTGGTGCTCCGGTGCCATCATCCAACGAATCGGGCGTCGGACACAGCGCCCGACGCCCGACTCCCACATAAATCACATGGGTCTGTCGTCTGAACTTCAGATCCGTTCGGCCTACTCGGCTCGGAACGGCAGGCTCAGGACGGCAGGCTCAGATCAGCCGGGTCAGAACGGCAGGCCGGGGATGCCGCCGCCCAGGCCCTGGGTCAGCGGGCCCATCCGCTCGGCCTGCATCTTCTGCGCGGTCTGGTTCGCGTCGCGGACCGCCGCCAGGATCAGGTCGCCCAGGGTCTCGGAGTCCTCCGGGTCGACCGCGGCCGGGGCGATGGTCAGCGCCACCAGCTCACCGGCGCCGGTCACCGTCGCCTCGACCAGGCCGCCGCCCGCCGTACCGGTCACCTTCGCCTCGGCCAGCTCCTGCTGGGCCTTCGCGAGATCCTGCTGCATCTTCTGCGCCTGCTTCATCAGCTGCTGCATGTTGGGCTGGCCACCACCGGGGAACACGGCTCTCTCCTTGCTGTCAGGCTGTCTGCGGTGAGTCGTTCGTCACCGCCGAGCCTACGTGCTGCGTCCTGCTCAGGGGCCCCGGTAACTCAGCTGCCCCGGCGGCTCGGATGCCCGGGCGGCCCAGCTGCCCTCGTGGCTCAGCTGCCCCGGTGGTGGATCTCCTCCAGCACCGTCGCACCCAGCTCGCGGATGATCAGCTCCTGACCGGAGAACGCGTCCTCCTTGAGGTCCGGGTCGTCCTCCTCCGGGATGTCGTCCTCCGGCGCCACCGACTGCACCGGACGGGCCTGCGGCGCGGCGGCGGGCGGCGGGGCCTGCACCGGCGCGGACTGCACGGGCGGGGCCTGCAGCGGCGGAGGTGCCACCACGGGCGCGGGCGCCGGAGCGGACGCGGGCGCCATGGTCGGCGGGGCGGCCGGACGGGCCGGGGCTCCCCAGCCCCCACCGCCCTGGGCGCCACCGCCCTGAGCGCCACCGGGAGCACCGCTCGGGGCGGCGCCGACACCGCCGGACGGATCGACGATGCACTCGATCCGCCAGTCCACGCCCAGCGCGTCGGTCAGCGCGGCACGCAGCACGTCGTCGCTGTTGCTGCCGACGAAGCTGTCCCGGGCGCCGGCATTGATGAACGACACCTGGAGCACACTGCCGTCGAACCCGGCCACCTGGCCGTTCTGGCTGAGCAGGATCCAGGTGAAGCGGCGGCGGTTCTTCACCGCCTCCAGGATCTGCGGCCACAGCTGCCGGACCTGCGCGGCACCCTGCTGCGCGGCCGCCGACGGCTGCCCGCCGGGAACGGCCGATGCGGGGGCCGCGGCGGGAGCCGGAGCAGGCGCGGGCACCGGGGCGGCCGCCGGGGCCGGAGCGGCCTGCGGCTGCGGCGCGGCAGGCGCCGCGGCGGCCGGGGCGGGGGCGCCCCCACCGGCGGGCGGGAAGCTGCGCGGGATCGGCCAGGCACCCGGCGCGGGCCCGGCGGGCGCGGCCGGAGGCGGCGGAGCCTGCACGGGCGCGGGCGGCGCCATGGGCGCGGGCGGCACGGGAGCCGCAGCCGGCACCTCCATCGCGGGCACGGCAGCGGGCTCGGCCACCGGCGCAGCCGCCGGTACGCCCAGCGGAGCCGCTCCCGGAGCCGCTCCCGGCACCGCCATCGGCGCGGCGAACCCACCCGCCGCCGCCCGCCGCTCCAGCTTGTCCAGGCGCGCCTGCAGCGACAGCTCGTCGCTGTACGCGCCGGGCAGCATCACCCGCGCGCAGATCAGCTCCAGCTGCAGCCGGGGCGCCGCGTTGCCGCGCATCTCGGTCAGTCCGGTGTTGACGATGTCCGCGGCCCGGCTCAGCTCGGCCGAGCCGAACGCGTCGGCCTGCGCCTGCATCACCGCGACCCGGTCCGCCGGGGCGTCGATCAGCCCCTTCTCCCCGGCGTCCGGCACCGTGGCCAGGATCACCAGGTCGCGCAGCCGCTCCAGCAGGTCGGTGACGAAGCGGCGCGGGTCGTGCCCGCCCTCGACCACCCGGTCGATCACCTGGAACACCGTCGCCCCGTCGTGCGCGGCGAAGGCGTCCACCACCTCGTCCAGCAGCGCGGAGTCGGTGTACCCGAGCAGCGAGGTCGCCATCTGGTACGTGACGCCGCCCTCGGCGGCGCCGGCCAGCAGCTGGTCCATGACGGACATCGAGTCACGCACCGAGCCCGCCCCGGCCCGGACCACCAGCGGGAACACCGTGTCCTCGACCTGGATGCCCTCGCGGCCGCAGACGTCCGTCAGGTAGTCGCGCAGGGTGCCGGGCGGGACCAGCCGGAACGGGTAGTGGTGCGTCCGGGACCGGATCGTCCCGATCACCTTCTCCGGCTCGGTGGTCGCGAAGATGAACTTGAGGTGCTCCGGCGGCTCCTCGACCACCTTGAGCAGCGCGTTGAAGCCGGCCGAGGTCACCATGTGCGCCTCGTCGAGGATGAAGATCTTGTACCGGCTGTGCACCGGTGCGAAGAACGCCCGCTCGCGCAGCTCGCGCGCGTCGTCCACACCACCGTGCGAGGCGGCGTCGATCTCGATCACGTCGATCGAGCCGGGCCCGCCGGTCGCGAGGTCCTGGCAGGACTGGCACTCCCCGCAGGGCGTGGGCGTCGGCCCCTGCTCACAGTTCAGACAGCGGGCCAGGATGCGCGCACTCGTCGTCTTTCCACAGCCGCGCGGCCCGCTGAACAGGTACGCGTGATTGACCCGGTTGTTACGCAGGGCCTGCTGGAGCGGAGCGGTCACGTGCTCCTGCCCGATGACCTCCGCGAAGGTCTCGGGGCGGTAGCGGCGGTACAGGGCTAGGGACACACCCCCGACGATATCGGGACGGACCGACAAACGCGTCGCCCCTCACTGCCCGGCCCCCGCAACCCCGGCTCCCCGGGAACGCAAAGACCCCTCGTGCACCCGCCAGAGCCCTCCTACCCTTGCTGCCTTCCGGCCCTGGGGGGGTTCAGAGAGATAACGCCACACGAGGGGCTGACCCCCACACTACCGGATCCCGGCCCCGACGATCCACAGGCCACCCCCACCCCCGGCCTGCGGGATAGGTGGTCGCGACCACCCCGAAACATGTACTAAGCTCTCCCACGGAGGATTCGCCTAGAGGCCTAGGGCGCACGCTTGGAAAGCGTGTTGGGAGCAATCCCTCACGAGTTCGAATCTCGTATCCTCCGCTGGCAGAAGGCCCGGACCGTGTCACACGGTCCGGGCCTTCGTCGTCAGGCCCGCGTGCGGGCCGCTCCGCGTGCCCCGGACGGCCCCTCGCCAGCGAAGCCGCCGGAGTTCCGCACACTGCCGACCCGAGGAGGGGTCAGACTTCGACTCCTTCCCGGACTCGGGCCGGTGCGGTCGAGGTCGTCTTCGGCGCCCGGCGTCCGGGCATCCACCAGTTGGCCTTGCCGCACAGTTCCATCACCGCGGGGACGAAGACCATCCGGACGACGGTGGCGTCGACGAGCACGGCGACGGCCATGCCCAGGCCTCCCTGCTTGACCGCGACATCGGTGTCGAGCAGGGAGGTGGTGAAGACGGCGATCATGATGGCGGCCGCGGCCGTGATCACCTTGGCGGTTCGCGCCAGCCCGGTGGCGACGGCCTGCGGGTGTCGCCAGTGCGCTCGTACTCCTCACGGACCCGCGAGATCAGGAACACCTGGTAGTCCATCGACAGGCCGAACAAGGTCGGGAACATCATCATCGGCACCCAGGTCGACACCGGCATGGCGCCAGGGAACCCAAGGGCCGGGCCGAGCCATCCCCACTGCACGACCGCCACCAGCACACCGTAGGAGGCGCCGATCGACAGCAGGTTCATCACGGCGGCCTGCAGGGCGATGGTGACCGAACGGACCAGCGTGATCAGCAGCACCATCGACATCGCGACGACGGCCCCGATCATCAGCGGCAGGCGCGCACCGGACTCCTCGGCGGTGTCGATGGTGGCGGCGTTGGGTCCGCCGACGAGGACCGTTCCGCCGCCGGCGGTCCGGGGCAGCACGTGGTCGCGGAGCTGGTGCACCAGGTTCGCGGTCGCCTCGTCCTGGTATCCGGTGGTGGGGAAGGCGACGAAGGTGACGGCCTGCCCGTCCGCACTGACCCGGAGCGGCGTGGCGGAGGCGATGCCCTCGGTCCTGCCGACCGCCTCGACGACGGGACGCAGATCGGCACCCCGGGAGTCGACCCCGGCGACGAAGACCAAGGGTGCTCCGTAGCCCGGACCGAAGCCCTCGGCGAGGATCTCGTACGAGCGGTAGCTGCTACGGTCGTGGGGCTGGACGATGGCGTCGGGCTGGCCCAGCCGCATCGACAGCGTCGGGGCGGCCAGCACCAGCAGGATCCCGCCGGACAGCAGGGCGGCGACCAGCGGCCTGCGCTGCACCACGGCGGCCCAACGCTCGACGAGCGTACGACGCTTCTGGTCCCGGCCGGGCGAACTGCTGGGCGAACGGCTGGGCGCGCGCAGCGAGTTGATCCGGTGTCCGGTGAAGCCGAGGAGCGCGGGCAGCAGGGTCACCGCGGCGATCATCGTGACCAGCACCGTGATGGACGTGGTGACGGCCAAGCCGGTCATCAGCCGCTGTCCCATGACGAGCAGGCCCATCAGGGCGATCACTACGGTCGTGTCGGCGAACAGCACCGCATGGCACGCGGTGCTGGTGGCCTTGACCGTGGCGCTCTCGGGGGCGTCGCCGTCCCGAAGGCTGTCCTTGTAGCGGGTCACGATGAACAGTGCGTAGTCGATGCCGACGCCGAGCCCGATCATCGCGCCGAAGGTCAGAGCGAAATTCGGCGCGGGACCAGGTGCCCGACCAGCTTCATCAGGGCGAGGCCGGCCACGATCGCCAGGAGGGCGGTCAGCATCGGCAGGCCCATGGCCACCAGTGATCCGAAGGCGATGAACAGGATCACTGCTGCGGCCAGGAGGCCCACGCTTTCGGCCGGACCCTGCGGGGCGTCTCGGCCTTCTCGGCCATGTATCCGCCCAGCGCAAACGTGAGGGTGCCGTCAGAGGCGTTCTTGACCGCGTCCACCATGGGCTTGACCTCGCTCTTCACCACATCCTTGTCGCTCAGCGGGACGGTCACCCGGGCGATCCGACGATCCTGGGTCACCAGGTTCTTGTCCTGGTACGGCGAGGTCACCGGTCCGGTGACGGGTGAGTCCGCGAGCTCGGCGATGACCTGCTCGATCCGCTTCTTCACGGCAGGATCGTCGATCCCCTTGTCGGCCTTGATCGCGAGGGTCAGCCGGTCGCCTTGCTCCGCAGGGAGGTGCTTTTCCATCAGCTGCTGCGCCTTGGCCGACTGCGAGTCTCCGCCGGAGAAGTCATTGTCGAGAGCGGCACCATAGCCGAAGCCGACGAACGCCACGGCGATCACACCGACGATCCAGCTCAGCGGGACCAGGCGGCGGCGCCGGAAACAGAAGCGGCCCAGTCCCGCCAGCGTGCCGCCCGTGGGGGCGGTTTCGGTTGCCGTCTTCGTCTCCTCAAGTCCCTTTCCTTCTAGATCACTTGGCCGCTCATACATGGCCCCGGCCGCCGTCGGCCGGTCCTCCGGTGCGGCGGGAACGGGAACGGGCCAGCGCCAGTCGGCCGAGGACCGCGCCGATCAGCCCCAGCACCAGTCCCACCGCACCGCCGAGCACTCCGTTGCCGGTGCCGGGACCGCCGTCGGCGACCGCCAGGGTGAACCCGCCGACGGCCATGCCGAGCAGGCCCGCCACCTGGGCCACAACGGCTCCCCGCGTGCCGCTGCCGGTGCCGATTCGGCCTGCGGCACGGGCCAGGGCCAGGGCGCCGACCGCCACGCCGACCAGCGACACCACTGCGGCCGTGGCGCCCACGAGCCGCCCGGCGGTCAGGTCATGGGCGCCGGTGGCGAAAGGCTGGACCGAGGCGTACGCGGCCGCCGGTGCGGCCAGCACATAACGGACGGACATGAGGTGCTCCTCCTCTGACGACTTCTGCTGGATGTCGCCGATCCTGTCCGCCGGACCCACCACCGGTCGTCCCACAGCCGGACGCACTTTGCGCTGCCACCGGTGGCGCACGCGGCTACCGCGGACGCGGCAGGAGTCGGGCCCGTACCGCAGGCGCGGTAGCCGGTCCGTCATCCACCGGCCGGACTCGCCCACCAGCGGCATCGAGCTAGGGTGCGCGCATGAGCAGACGACGGTTCGGTGTCCCGGCCGGCGCCGGGAACTTGGCGATCGCCGCGGGCGTGACGGCACTCATGCTGGGCACCGGGTGGTCCGGGAGGCACACCGGTCCGTGGCCCGACCGGGCCGGCTACGCGCTGCTGGCGGCCGGCGGCCTGGCGCTGGCCGCGCGCCGCAGGGCGCCGGTGATCGTGCTGGCCGTCACCGGGCTGTGCGCGGTGGGCTACCAGGCGGCCGGGTTCGACGTGCTCACCGTCGCGTACCTGGTCGCGGTGTACGGCGTGGTGCGGGCCGGCCACCGTACCCTCGCGGTGACGGCGTCCGTGGCCCTGCTGATGGCTCTTCAACTCACCGCGCTGGCCGTCCGTGACGGGCCCGTCGGCGAAGTGCTGGTGCAGGCGCGTGGCACCCTGGAGCTCGCCTGGCTCGTCGCCGCCTTCGCCGCGGGGGAGGCGGTGCGGCAGGCCGAGCGTCGGGCGGACGAGGCCGAGCGCACCCGCGAGGAGACCGCGCGGCGCCGCGCTGACGAGGAACGGCTGCACATCGCCCGGGAGTTGCACGACTCGCTCACCCACCAGATCTCCATCATCAAGCTGCAGTCCGAGGTCGCCGTCCATGTGGTCCGCAGACGCGGCGAGCAGGTGCCGGAGGCCCTGCTGGCGATCCAGGAGGCCGGACGTGAGGCGAGCCGGGAACTGCGCGCGACCCTGGAGGCACTGCGCGACGACGACACCACTCCGCCGCGAGGGCTCGGCCAGATCCCGGAGCTGGTGCAGCGGGCCGAAAGTGCCGGTCTGGCAGCGACGTTGACGATCGAGGGGCAGCGATCCGACGTGTCGGCGGCGGTGGGCCGGACCGCCTACCGGATCGTCCAGGAGTCGCTGACCAACATCGTCCGGCACGCCGCCGCGACGACGGCCTCGGTCCGGATCGACTACCGGCCCGACGCCCTCGGGCTGCGCATCGACGACGACGGGAAGGCCACTCCGGACACCGCCCCGGTGCCCGGGGTCGGGCTGCTCGGCATGCGCGAGCGCGTCACCGCCCTCGGCGGTCTGCTGCGTGCCGAACCGCGCGACGGGGGCGGTTTCACCGTCCAGGCCGAACTCCCCGTGGACCGGACCTCGTGATCCGCGTCCTGCTGGTCGACGACCAGCCCCTCATCCGCAGCGGATTCCGCGCGCTCCTCGACCTCGAGGAGGACATCGAGGTGGTGGCCGAGGCCGCCGACGGCCAGCAGGCCCTGGAGCTCTCCAGGCAACACCGGCCCGACATCGCGCTCGTCGACATCCAGATGCCCGTCGTCGACGGCATCGAGACGACCCGGCGGATCGCCGCCGACCCGGAACTCGCCGCGGTGCACGTCGTCATCCTGACCAACTACGGCCTGGACGAGTACGTCTTCGAGGCGCTGCGCGCCGGCGCCGCCGGGTTCCTGGTCAAGGACATCGTCCCGGACGACTTCCTGCACGCCGTTCGGGTGGCCGCGCGCGGCGACGCGCTGCTCGCGCCCTCGATCACCCGCAAGCTGATCGACCGGTACGTCTCCCAGCCGCTCAACACCGGTGCCGCGACAGGGCTGGAGGAGCTGACCAGCCGCGAACGCGAGGCCGTCGCCCTCGTCGCGCAGGGCCTGTCCAACGACCAGATCGCCGCCCGCATGGTGATCAGTCCGATGACCGCGAAAACCCACATCAACCGGGCAATGACCAAGCTCCACGCCCGCGACCGGGCCCAGCTCGTTTGCTTGGCCTACGAATCCGGACTGGTCACCCCACGCAACTCCTGACACCTGATGAGGATCCGCGATCGAAGGCCCTGACCGCTCAGCGGTCGGGACCGTCGCCGTCCCCCTGGTTACGGCGGAATCCGAGCGGGCACCAACTCCAGCCGTTTCCGAGAGTGGTACAGGAGCAGGGGAGGGTGCGATCAGGCGCCCTGTCCCAGCAGCAGGACGCCGAGTGCTGTGTGCCGGTGTCGAACGGCCTCCCCCGGCACGGGTGTTCCCGATCACCCTCCCCAGCGTCCGCGGGCCGGCGGAGCCGTCGGACCGCGACAGGAGGAGGCCAGGACCGGCCGAACAGGCGACCACGACCGGACGGCCAGGGAGATCGGATAGCACCGGCCCACCGGACAGTGGAAGGTCGGGAGGAAAAGGAGTCCGCGCCCGCCGAGGTGGACGTCTCTCGGCACGCCCGGGAGTTCCCGGACACTGCCGTGCAGGCAGGCACCGGGCACTGCCCAGCTTCAAGCGGCAGATTGCTGACGGCACAGAGGCGGAATGCGCTGATCGGAACCGTCGACCCGACCGTCGCGATCCCAAGGATCCGCCGCATCGTCCGCGGGTTCTTGCACGGCACCTGGCCGTCCGCTGATCGGGAAGGAGCCACCGCAGACGCCTCGCCTCGGCACCCCGAAGACACCGACAGCCAACCAAAGCCCAGAACCGTCGGTCGCCCGAGCGCCGGGCCGTCGGTCTCAGTTCTGGTCTCATTCACCCCCGTCCGGCCGAGTTCAGTCGCCGCCACGCGGCCCGCTCCATCGCAGGTCAGGACGGTTGTGAACCCCGGCGGACGGCGATCGTGAGAATTGGAAAGCGTGTTGGGAGCAATCCCTCACGAGTTCGAATCTCGTATCCTCCGCCTCTGCCCATCAGGGCAAACGAGGGCCCCGACCGCTCAGCGGTCGGGGCCTTCCTCGTTCACAGTCACATCCGCCTTTCCAGGGGCTCCGGCCGTGCACTGCGCCCGCCCTGACAATGGCCCCGTGCGGACGCACGGGGCCATTACTCGGTCAGGCCGGCAGGTACCACGTCTGGCTGGGGCTGGTGGTGCAGCCCGCGAGTTGGAGTTGTACGCCTTCGGCTACGGAGCTCTGGGGATCGTCCAGGCAGAGGCCGTCGGACGGGTGGCTCAGGTAGCCGCTCGGGTGGACGACCCAGTGCTGGCCTGCGCTGCCGTCGCAGGTCGCCAGGGTGGCTGCTGTGCCGGTGGCCGGCTGCAGGCAGAGGCCGAGGGCACGGAGGCTGCCGTCGTTGCCGAGTGTCCAGATCTGCGAGCCGCTGTAGGTGCAGGACGAGAGCACCGCAGGCGCACCGGCCGAACCGTCGGTGAGGCACTTCTGGGCGGCCGCGTTGGTGAGTCCACCGGAGATCTGCACGCCGTTGTAGGGCAGCCGCCACTGCTGGGCGGGGGTGCCGTTGCAGGTGTAGAGCTGCAGCTGCACTCCCCAGGTGGTGGAGGCGCCGGGGTCGTCCAGGCAGAGACCGGTTCCGATGTTCACCAGCGAGTGCGAGGCCCCGGGGCGCCACTTCGCGGCGGCGTCGGTACAGGAGCCGAGCACGATCAGGCTCCCGGACGTTGTGCCGGTCGGCTCCAGGCACTTGCCCAGCACCTGCAGGGTCCCGTCATTGGCGAAGGTCCAGCTCTGCGCATTGGTGCCGTTGCAGCCCCAAAGAACGACCGGGTTGCCGTCGGTCGTCGCAGCGCGGAAGTCGTCCAGGCAGCGGCCCGGGATGCCCGAGGAGACTGTACCGGTGGGCAGGCCTGCCACGGGCTCGAAGGAGAAGGACTTGGTGGCCAGGCCGGTGCCGTTCTCCCAGATTTCGAAGCCGGCGGAGACTCCGCACAGGTACTGCGCCTGGGGCAGGTAGCCCCGGCTGATCGCGTCGATGGCGAACAGCCGGAGGTCGAGGTGGTCGACTGCGCTCGTCGCGGTCGGCAGCTGATAGTTGATCAGGTGATGGGTCGGCGAGATGGTCGCCGCGTTCACCTGGTAGCCCGTACCGCCGATGTCGACCGCGCCGACGGTGGTCGGCCCGTAGGGCTTGGCCTGCGGCCCTTGTCCGTTGAGCCAGATCATCAGCTCGTCGCTGGTGGTCGGGTCACAGCTGGTCGCGTTACTGCTGAACCAGAGGTCGTACGCGGCATCGTAGGTACCCGCGGCGCCCTGGGTCGTGTGCCAGGTGCTCGTCGCGTCACCGAGCGAGGCGACCGGGATCGGCAGGCCCTGGGTGGGCTTGATGTACGCGTAGGCCCCCGGCCCCTGGTTGGGGTTGGTGATGCTGCCGGCCGTCAACTGGCTGGTGGAGAGCGTGAAATCCGCGCCGCCGTCGGTGGTGACGCACTGGCTCACCGTCGTCGGGTCGGCGTTCCACTCACCGGGGCCGAGCTCGTAACTACCTGACACGGTGAGCGTGTTCTGCCCGCACACCGTGCCGGCCGCCGCGACCGCCTCCCCGCTCAACGGGCCGAATCCGCTGGCCGCGCACAGAAGTGCGGCGCCCGACAGTGCCACTCGGCGTCGCGCCGAGTCGAAGCCTCGCATGAGGCCCCCCCTAGTCATCGTGTCGATGATCTTAGAGTCGCCCGCGCCGACAACGGCGCTGCCCCAACCGGCGAGGACGCAGTCGATTCGATGCCGGCGAGAAAGGAGGTTCGGAGCCCACCTCGCTACCTGCGCGCCGCCGCCTGAGCCCCCTCCTGGTCTCAGTTCTGGTCTCGTTCACCCCCGTCCGGCCGGGTTCAGCCGCTGTCCGGTCAGACACTCCGGCGCGGAGAGCATCTTCAACTCGGCCTGCTCAGCCTGCCGTCCGGTCCGACGCAGTGAAGCGCGCGGCTCCGCCGGATCGGCCGGCCTGGCCGGCGCCGCCCACGACCGGCACCGGCGTTCCCAGCCAGGCCGAACGGCGGGCAGTCTGCGATCCCGGGCACCGCCCGTCGGCCTTTCCGCTCCCGCGTCAGCCGAATGGCGCTCCGTTTCTCTCCGACAACGTGCGACCCGATCGTTACGCTCGGCTCGTGCGAAGGGCTGAGCAGCACGTGGAAGGCGCCGGACCGTTCGTTACCCGGCGCACCTGGGTTCTCCCTGAGGGGGGCACGACGGTGTGGGAGTCCAGGTTGGCACGCAGATGCGGTGTGATCACCGTACGTGCCGGGCAAGGGCCGGCAAGCACGACGACGAGCGCCGGCGTCGATGCTGCCGGCCTCGGCCGGTTGCGCAGAGTCAACATCATCGCCTCGGTCGCCTTCATCATCGGTGGCGCCCTGTTCGCTGCCGGGGCCGCTGTCGCCCAGTTCGGATCCGGAGATCCGACGGTGAGCGCCTGTATCTACTTCGCGGGGGGCCTCTTCTTCAACACGGGCGGCTACGCCGCGTTGCTGCAGGTCGTCAACGCCCCCCGCCGCTCAGGGCCAACAGATCCAGTGAGCACACCCCGCTGGAGATGGTGGAGTTACGAGCCGATGGACGTCGGCTGGCTCAGCACAGCGGTGCTCTTCGCAGGAACGCTGGTGTTCGCGGTCAATCTGCTGGACTCATTCCTTCAAGGGCTCACCGTTCAGCAGGTCAACCGGCTGATCTGGGCGCCCGATGTCGTCGGCTGCATGCTGTTCCTGGTGTCCGGGCATCTCGCCTTCGTCGAGATCTGTCATCGCTCGCGCCCCTGCGTCCGATCACGGAGCCTCGGCTGGTGGATCATCGCGGTGAACCAGCTCGGTTCCGTACTCTTCATGGTCTCGGCACTGGCCGCCTTCACCCGCCCGAGCACCGGAAGCCTGATCAACGCCACGATCGCCAACTGGGGAACCTTCACCGGCGCGCTGTGCTTCTCCGTCGGCGGAGCGCTCCAGGTCTTTGAACGCCCCTGAGGAGGGTGATCCACCACGGTTGCCGAGGGAGCCTCTGCGGGCGGCCGAGGGCGGAGACAGTCCATTGCTCAGGCATGACCCGGCATGGTTGCAGTTCTGGTTGCATTCACCCCCGTCCAGCGCCGTTCGGAGCCCGGCCGACAGGTCATTCCGCCGCAGGTCAGGACCCCTGCGAACATGCCCGGACAGCCGGACGAACATTTGGAAAGCGTGTTGGGAGCAATCCCTCACGAGTTCGAATCTCGTAGCCTTCGGCGTTGTCCGGCCCCGTTGTCGGCCGCGGTTGGGATCGGGGCTCAGCCCGGGGGCGCGGGGCACCTCCTCGGCCGGGGCGGTGGGTGAAGGCGATTCGGTAGGCGGTGGGGGTCAGGCCGGTGCGTCGGGACAGGTGGTGACGCAGGGAGTCGGGGGTGGCGAGGCCGCTGAGCCGGGCGACCTGGTCCATCGGCAGGTCGGTCGTCTCCAGGAGCTCCTGGGCCTGGATCACGCGCTGGTGGAGGAGCCACTGCAGCGGGCTCAGTCCGGTCTCCTCGTGGAACCTGCGGGTCAGGGTCCGGACGCTGGTTGCCGCGTGGGCGGCGAGGTCGGTGCGGGTGAGCGGTTCGTGCAGGCGGTCGAGCGCCCAGGCCCGCGTCGGGGCCAGGGAGGTGCCCGTCTCGGGTGGCAGCGGTGTCGCGATGAACTGTGTCTGCCCGCCGGGCCGGACCGGCGCCGCTACCACCAGCCTGGCGACCGCGTTGGCCGTCGCGGCGCCGTAGTCGGTACGCACCAGGTGCAGGCACAGGTCGATGCCGGCGGACAGCCCGGCGGAGGTCAGCACGTTGCCGTCCTCGACGTACAGGACGTCGGGCCGCAGCCGGACCGATGGGAAGCGCGCGGAGAACTCCTCGGACTTGGCCCAGTAGGTGGTGGCGCTGCGCCCGTCGAGCAGTCCGGCCTGCGCGAGGACGAATGCTCCGGTGCAGATGGAGGCGACGCGTTTGCCCGCGGCCGACGCGCGGCGCAGTGCTGCGAGGACGTGCGGTTCGACGTCCTCGCGGGCCCCGGTCCCGGTCACGATGACGGTGTCGGCGGCGTCGACGGCCTCCAGCCCGTGGGGAACGGTGACCTCCAGACTGCCGCTGGTGGCGACGAAACCGGGGCGTGCGGCGCAGACGCGGACCTGGTAGCCGGGGCGGCCGTCGACGACCGTCTCGCCGAGGACCAACTCGGGGATGGACAGGTCGAAAGTGGTGGCCGGGGGGACGGCGACGACGGCAACGCGGTGCATGGCCCGAACCTCCGGATGTTTGGCATTCGGGCCACTACTTTACGAATCGCCCGCGGCGGAGGGTGGAGCGGTCGGGGCGGCCTGCCCCTTCTCGTAGACCATCGACCAGGGAGTGCGAGCGTGTCCTTGTACGTCATCGTGGGAGCCGGAGCCACCGGAGCGGCCGTAGCGCGGCTGTTGGCGGACGCCGGTGAGCGGGTCCGGCTCGTCACCCGTCGGGGCGGCGGCCCGCTGCACGAGCGGATCGAGCGAGTGGCC
The DNA here is from genome assembly GCF_044455625.1 of Kitasatospora sp. NPDC051164. Lineage (NCBI taxonomy): Bacteria > Bacillati > Actinomycetota > Actinomycetes > Kitasatosporales > Streptomycetaceae > Kitasatospora > Kitasatospora sp. NPDC051164. The sequence continues at coordinate 199,806 of NZ_JBITFB010000007.1, forward strand.
GCGGATGCCACCGACACCGGCCGGCTGGTCGAGCTGACCCGCGGGGCGGCGGTCCTGTTCAACTGCGCCATGCCGTCCTACGACCGCTGGCCGTCCGAATTCCCGCCGCTGGCCGCCTCGTTGCTGGCGGCCGCGGAACGCAGCGGGTCGGACTACGTGATGCTCGGCAACACCTACGGCTACGGGCCGGTCGACGGACCCGTCACGGAGGACCTTCCGATGGCGCCCAGCAGCGTCAAGGGCCGCGTCCGGGCGCAGATGTGGCACGACGCGCTCGCCGCGTACGAGGCCGGCCGGGTGCGGGTGACCGAGGTCCGGGCAAGCGACTACCTCGGTGCGGGCGCCTACTCGCCGTTCACGCTCATGGTGGCGGCGCAGGTGTTGAGCGGCGCGCCCGTCGCCTACCCGGGGGATCTCGATGCCCCGCACAGCTGGACCTACACCGGTGACGCCGCGCGCACGCTGATCGCGGCGGCCCGAAGCGAGGAGTCGTGGGGCCGGGCCTGGCACACGCCGTCCACCTCTCAGGCCCCGGTCCGTGAGCTGGCCGCATCCCTGGCACTGGCGGCCGGTGTGCCCGCTCCCGATCTGACCCACATGACCGGGGCCGAACTGGAGGAGATCGGCCGGACTGATTCCGTCATGGCCGAGTTCCCGGAGATGCTGTACCTGTACGACCGCCCCAACCTTCTCGACGCAGCGGACACGTCGGCGGTCCTGAACCTGACTCCCGCACCGATCCGCGCGGTCCTGGACGAGATGGCCGCGGAGCACCTACGCACTGCCTGCTGAGGGCCAGAGCCCACCGCCTCTGGCAGCCATGGCAGCACGAAGGCCCGGACCGCGTGGTGCGGTCCGGGCCTGGAGGCCGTGGGTGAGGCCGTCGAGCCGTCAGGCCGTCTGGCTGGATGCCGGGCGGACCAGTCGGCTGCGGACCGCCCACACGGCCGCCGCGAGGACGAACCCGTAGACGGACACCAGTCCGTGGCCGTTGTCCTGGGCGAACCACATCGCGAGGCCGAGGACCGGAACGCCGGCGGCCAGGGCGATCTCCTTGGGGAGGCGGGTGCGGGTGAGGAAGGCGAGGGCGAGGGTGGCGCCGAGGAAGTAGGTGGCGCCGGAGCTGCCGGCGAAGTTGCGGGGGTCGGTGCTGGGTCCGTCGCCGAAGCCGAGCAGGCTGTCGATGCGGCCGGGCAGCACGATGCCGGCGAAGAAGAAGACGAGGGTGAGCGTGCCGCCCCAGTACCACTGGGCGAGGGCGGCGACGGCGGCGAGGGTGACGAGGTTCCACAGGCCGCCGAAGAGGCCGCCGTTCTGCATGAACACCGAGGTGAACTCGCGCCACCAGCCGGACTTCGACGGGTCTCCGTCGAGCGCGTCCATGGCGCCGGACCACGCCAGCTGGAGCAGGACGCCGCCGACGGCGAGCACGGTCAGGGCGATCGCCGCCCAGGGGAGCGGCCGTCCGCGCAGGGTGTCGCGACCGACCACGCCGAGCCCGCTGTTGACCATCATGACCATCAGTGCGGCCGTGGTCACGTTGAAGACGATCGCCTCCATTGCCTGCCCCTCCCCCGGTTTCGGCGCTTCCCAACGCCGTTCGAAAACCTGATGGCGCAAAGCTAGCACAGTTTTCGAACAGTGTTGGAAAACGTTGTACGGTGGGATGCATGAAGCTCACCAAGGAGCGCATCGTCAACGCGGGCATGGCCGTCTTCGCCGAGGTCGGCTACCAGAACCTGTCCATGCGCCAGGTCGCCGACCGTTTGGACGCCCACGCCGGCAGTCTCTACTACCACGTGCGCGGCAAGGACGAGTTGCTCGCCCTCATGGCCGACCGGGTCTGCCGCCAGGCGTACGACGCCGGCACCGCAACCCTGGCCGCCCTCCCGCCCGCCGCCACCTGGCAGGACCGCATCGAGGCCCAGGCCACCACCCTGCGCCTGAGCATCAAACAGCACCCCGGCGGCGCCCAACTCCTCGCCGAGAGCCCCGGCATCCTCAGCCCGGGCTCCCTCTCCCTGATGGAACGTCTGCTGCGCACCCTCCTCGACGCCGGCCTGCCCGCCGACCACTGCGGCATCGCCGCCGACACCCTGCTCAGCCACGTCACCGGCTTCGTCCTCCAGGAGCAGAACCAGCCGACGACGGCACCGGCCGTCACCGGCGAGCGCTACGCCGAACTGTGCGAGCAGTTCCCCCTGCTCATGGGGCCGCTGATCCCACGCCTGAGCCAGGACGAGAAGTTCACGCGGAGCATCCGCCTGCTCTGTGCGGGCTTCGCGGCGCTCTCCTGACCACCGACAGCCGCCGACACAACCACCGACAGCCGCCGACAGCCGCCGACAGCCACCGTCGCCTCGCCGACCGGTGTCCGCTTCGGAACGCGCTTGACTCCCCGAGCACCGGGAACCAGGATCGCATCGAGATCGTTTCAAACGATGTTCGAAAGAGGTGGAGCGCCCTCGCGCCACCTGTCACCCGGGGAGGGAAACCGTGTCGAAGGACATGTACAAGGAGTTCTCGGACAACGTCGACCGCGAGGTCGCCAAGCTCGTGGACCGGACCAACCGGGAGGCTGCCCAGGCCGTCGACCGGGCACTGGGCCGGGCGGGCACCGCAGGGGCGTTCGACACCGCCCACTGGCAGCGCCGGCTCGACGAACTGCTCACCGCCCACCACATCCCCGGCGCCGTACTGGCCGTCCTCGCCGACGGGGAGATCCACGAACTGGCGAGCGGCATCCTGCACACCGGCACCGGTGTCGAGACCACCACCGACTCGGTGTTCCAGATCGGCTCGGTCAGCAAGGGCTACACCGCCGCCCTCGTGCTGAGCCTCGCCGACGCCGGCAAGCTCGACCTGGACCAGCCGGTCGTGACGATCCTGCCGGACTTCGCCCTCGCCGACGCCGAGGCCGCCCGCACCATCACGCCGCGTCAACTCCTCAACCACACCAGTGGGATCGAGGGCGACTACGTGAACGACACCGGCCGCGGCGACGACTGCCTGGCCCGCTACATCGACGGCACCCGCACCGTCGGCCTCACCAACCCGCCCGGCGCCACCATGTCCTACTCCAGCACCGCCTACAACGTCCTCGGCCGGATCGTCGAGGTGGTCACCGGCCTGACCTGGGACGAGGCGCTCAAGGAACTGATCTGCGACCCGCTCGGACTTGAGCACACCATGACGCTGCCCGAGGAGGTCCTGCGCTTCCGCGCCGCCATGGGACACATGGGCGAGCCCGGCGAGGATCCGACGCCCACCCCGCTGTGGAACATGCTGCCCCGCTCCGCCGGACCGTACGGCGGCATCAGCGCCACCGCGGCCGACGTGGTCCGCTTCGCCCGCCTGTTCATCGACGGCGGCACCGCCCCCGACGGCACCCGGGTGCTCTCCACCGCCGCCGTGGAGGCGATGCTCACCCGCGAGGTCGAGATGCCCGACCAGTGGTTCCTCGGCGCCCACTGGGGCCTCGGCTGGGGCCTGTTCGAATGGGACGGCGCTCGCGGCTTCGGCCACGACGGCAGCACTTTCGGCCAACTCGCCTACCTGCGGGCCATTCCGGAGAAGGGGCTCGCCATCGCCCTGCTCACCAACGGCGGCGGCGCCGCGCCGAAGGTCCACGAGGCCCTCTGCCGCGAACTGAGCGCCGAACTCGCCGGAGTCACCATGCCTACGTTCGGGCCGGCCGAGAACCCCCCGGCCGTCGACACGGCGCCCTTCACCGGCAGTTACAAGCGCGAGGGCTTCCTCATGACCATCACCGCCCGCACCGAGGGCGACGGCGCCGTCACGGGCGAGGGCGTGCTGGACCTGCGCTACGAGGGCGTCGAAGGCCTCGCCGGCACCTTCGACCCGCTCGTCTGGCACCTCACCCCGATCTCCGACACCCCCACCAAGACCGTCTTCGCCGGCCGCCGCAACGACAAGGACGCCTGGATCCCCGTCGTCTTCTACGCCCTCCCCGACGGCACCCGCTACGTCCACTTCGGCGTCCGCGCCACCGCCAAGTCCGCCTGACCCCGCCCGCCGAGACCGCCTGACCCCGCCGGGCCCCCCGGCGCCGCCGAGACCGCCTGACTCGCCAAGTCGCCCTGGCCCTGCCCCGCTTGCCGCCGCCCACCCCACCGGCGACGGCAAGCCGGCCCGGCGGCCCCGTGACCGCGTTGGCGCGGGCGCGCACCCTTCCGCCGTGTGACGGGCGCACCACTGCCCCGGTACGCCATTCTTGAACCTCCGGCCGTTCGGCCCGGGACACAGTCCGTCCTCTGTGGTGAGGTGTTTCCCATCGGTAAGGCAAGTGGATCGGCTCTGGCCGCGTGGCTGCGCGGTGTCGACGGGCCGCGGTTGGTACGAGTCCTGACGGCACGGCCGGACGCCGCGGTGGCTCCGGAGCCGCAGTCGGTCGGCGAACTGGCGGACCGGCTTCAACGCCCGGCGTCGGTGGCGCTGACCCTGCCCCGGCTCACGTTGCCCGAGCTTCAGGTGGCGGAGGCCGTCGCCGCACTGTCGCCCGCCACCCCGGAGGTCCTGGCGGATGTCCTGGACGCGACGGACGGGGACCGCGCCCGCCGGTTGGACGCGGTGCTGGAAGCGCTGGCCGATCGCGCCCTGGTGTGGCCGGGGGACGACGGGCAGCTGCACATGGCGGCGCCGCTGCGGCGGGCGTGGGACTCGCCCCTGGGGCTGGACGCGCGACTGGCACAACTGCTCGCGGACACGACCTCCGACGATCTGGGCCGCATGCTGACGGCCCTGCGCATCAAGCCGACGGGACGGAAACAGCAGCGGCTGGCGGCACTGATCGACCATCACAGCGATCCGGAGCGGGTCACCGCCCTGGTGGCCAAGGCCCCCGCCGACACCCGGAAACTCCTTGAGCAGCGGGCGAGTCGGGCCCCGGAGCGCCCGGACTTCATCGTGTTCGGGGCCCCGTCCGACTCCGCGCCGGGCGAGCGGTGGGCGCTGGAGCGCGGACTGCTGATCCGGGACCGACACCGGTACGGGCCCGCCCGCATGCCCGCCGAGGTGGCGCTCGCCCTGCGCGGCACCGGCTGGCACGCTCCGTTCACCCCCGCCCCGCCCGTCGTGCGGTCGGCGCCCGTCACCGGGTCGGAGATCGACCGGGAAGCCGCGGCCGCCGCCATGGCGTTCGCCGCCCACGCCTCCTCCGTCCTCACGGCGTGCGCCGCCGCTCCACCGGCCCGACTCAAGGCCGGCGGGATCGGCGCCCGCGAGCTGTCCCGACTCGGCAAGACCGCCCACTGCGAGGAGATCGTGGTGCGCGTCGTGCTGGAGGCGGCCGACGCGGCAGGACTGCTGGCCCGGGACGGCGACCGGGTCGCGGCGACCGAGGCCTACGACAGCTGGGCGGAGGAGGAACCGGCCCACCGGCTCGCCGTACTCCTCCGGGCCTGGTGGACACTGCCGCGAACCCCCGGCGGGAGCCGGGACGAGGACGGGAAGTCTCTGCCCGCCCTCGCCGGAACACCGCCCTGCGAAGGCTGTGTGCAGGGCCGGCACGGGCTGCTCGCGGCCGCGGCGAAGCTCCCGGCGGGCGAGGGCGCGACGGACCCGGCAGACCTGGGGGCGCTGATCGTGTGGCAGCGTCCACTCGTCGACGAACTCGCCCAGGACACCACCCCGTTCGCCACCCTGATCCGCGAATCGGAGCTGCTCGGAGTGCTCGCCCTCGGGGCCCTGTCCCCGATCGGGGCGGCCCTGCTCGCCGATGACGCGGACGCAGTGGCCGCCGCCTGTCGGCAACTGCTGCCCGCGTCCACGGGCACCGCCCGCTTCGGCAGTGATCTCACCGCCGTCGTCGCCGGCACGCCCTCGGCGTCCCTCGTCATGCTGCTGGACTCCGTCGCCGACCGGGAGACCTCCGGTGCGGCGTCCGTGTGGCGGTTCAGCCCCGGAAGCGTCCGCCGCGCACTCGACGCGGGCCGTACCCCCGAGGCGCTGACGGCCGACCTGGCCGCTGTCGCCGTCGCGCCGCTCCCCCAGCCGCTCTCGTACCTGATCCAGGACACCGCGCGCGGCCACGGCCGGGTGCGCGTCCTCTCCGCGGCCTGCGTGATCCACGGCGCGGAGCCCGCGCTACTCGCCGAGTTGGCCGCCCACCGCAAGCTCGCCCCGCTCGGCCTGCGGCTCCTGGCACCGACGGTGCTGGTGAGCCGGACACCGGCGGACAAGACGCTCGCGGCACTGCGGTCGGCGGGCTACGCCCCCGTCGCCGAGAAATCCGACGGGTCCGTCCACATCGAGCGGGCCCAGCAGCACCGAGCGGCGGGCCCGGTCCCGGCCCCGCGCAGGGCCGGCAAGGAACAGCCCACGTTCGCCCGCGTCACGAGCGCTCGGCCGGCCGCCGACCTGAGCGCCCTCGCCACCCGGCTGCAGGCGGCCCCGCAGGAAGTCCCGGAGCCCGACCCCTGGGACGGGCGCCCCTACGGCAGCGACACCGAGGAGATCATCGCGGGGGCCGCACGCAACCTGTCCTTCACCGACGTCCGCCAGCTGGCCCACGCCGTCAACGAGGGTCAGACGATCACGATCGAGTACATCGCCGCCTCGGGCAGTGCGACCGTCCGCACCCTCAGCCGCCTCGAACTGGATGAGCCCTACCTCCACGCCTGGTGCCACCTGCGCGACGACGAGCGGATGTTCACCCTCTCCCGCATCCACGGGGTGATGCCCGCGTAGCCGGGGACGCCGCAAGGAGGAGACGCCGCACGGAGCCGGGGGCCCGCACCCCAGCTGTCCGCAGGGTGGGTGTCCGATTCGTTCAAGACCCGGCGGCCGGGAGCTGCCTAGCGTGGCGGCATGACCAGCACACCCGCACCGCAGTTCGCCTTCATCGGGCTCGCCGTATCCGACATGGGCGCCTCGGTCGCCTTCTACCGGCGGCTCGGCATCGAGTTCCCCGAGGGCGTCGAGCAGGCGCCGCACGTCGAGGCCGAGTTGCCCGGCGGGCTGCTCCTGGTGCTCGACGCCGAGTCCACCATCCGCTCGTTCCACCCGGCATGGCAACCGCCGGCCGGCGGTGGGCGCACCTCGCTGGCGTTCCGCTGCCAGGGCCCCCCGCACGTGGACGCGTTGTACGAGGAACTGACCGGCGCCGGGTACCACGGGGAGTTGAAGCCGTGGGACGCCTTCTGGGGCCAGCGATACGCCGTGGTGCACGACCCGGACGGCAACGGGGTGGACCTGCTCGCGCCGCTGCCCTGACCGCCCGCTGACCGGCCGCCGAGCGAGCGGCGAACGACCGCTGCACGATCGTCGAGCCATCGCTGAGCCATCGCTGAGCGAGCGCCGAGCTATCGCTGGGAGGACAGCAGGGCGGTCACCGTCATGCCCGCCAACTCGCGTACGTCGCGGGCCAGATGAGCCTGGTCCGCGTAGCCCGTCCGAGCCGCCGTCTCGGCGAGCGGGACGCCGGAGCGGGCCAGCGCGAGGGCGCGCTGCATGCGCAGGATCCGGGCGAGCGTCTTGGGACCGTAGCCGAAGGCGGCGAGCGAGCGGCGGTGCAGCCGACGCGCGCCGAGGCCGACCGCCTCGGCCGTCGCCGCGACGGACCGGCCGGCCGCGAGCGCGGCGACCACCGACCGGACCTGCGGGTCCTCGGGCTGCGCCGCGGCCGCCAGACGCAGGGCCAGGGACTCCAACTCGGCGGCCGGGTCGGGTGCCGCGTCGATCCGTTCGGTGAGGCGCCGCACCTCGGCACCGGACCGCAGGTCGGCCAGGTCGACCCGGCGGTCCCGCAGCTCGTGCGCGGGGACACCGAGCAGCCCGGGGGCGGTGCCGGGACGGAAGCGCACGCCCACCCACGGGCCCGACAGCCCTGGTCCGGGACGGAATGCCCGGGTGTCCGGTCCGGCGACGAGCAGCTGCCCCTCCGTCCACAGCAGGTCCATGCAGCCGTCGGGCAGCACGGGCAGCTCGGTCCCGGCCCCACCGCCGCCCGTACGCCCGACGGCCCGCTTCGTCCACACGACCGCACCGGGCAGCCGGGACGCGCGCTCCACGTACTCGGAGGACATGGGGCGAAGGCTACGCGCCCGCGCCGGAGAGTGCCCCGGATGGCCGAGGCCGAACGCTGACGGCCGTCCGCCCCGGCCGCACGAGGCAGCCGAGGCCGGGGGCCGTCGGGCAGGGCCGTCAGAGCCATCGGGGCCGTCGGGCAGAGCAGCGGTTCAGCGGACCGTCTCGGCCGCCGGTGCCGACGCTTCCGCCGACTCGGCCGGTGCCGACGCTTCCGCCGGTTCCGCCGTCTCGGCCGGCAACTCGTTGTCGACGGCCTTCGCGTCGCCCCCGCGCATCAGCACCAGGGTGAGCGCCGCGGCCGCCACGACCGCGATGCCGCCCACCGTGAAGGTGGTGGAGGTGGCGGTGTTGAACGCCTCGCGGGCGGCCGCGACCAGCCCGCCGTCCCCGGTGGGGCCCGCGACGGCGAGCGCCCCGGTGATGTCGTGGCGCGCGGCGGCGGGGGCGCTGTCGGGCATCGCGCCGGTGTAGGTGCCGGAGAGCACGGTGCCGAGGATGGCCACGCCTAGCGCGGCGCCCGACTGCTGGATGGTGTCGTTGAGCGCGGAGCCGACGCCCGCGTGCTCGCCGGGGATCGCGCCCATCAGGGCGTTGGCGGCGGCCGGCATGCCGAGGCCGGAGCCGACGCCCAGCACCAGCATGGCCAGGGCGACCTTGGTGAAGCCGTCGCCGACCGAGAGGGTGGCCAGCAGGCCGAAGCCGCCCGCGATGACCAGCATGCCGAGGGCGGTCAGCACCCGCGCCGGGACCTTCTTGCCGAGCGCGGCGCCCACCCCGTTGAACACCAGCGAGGCGACGGCGAGCGGAATGAAGGCCAGGCCGGTGTCGGTGGGCGAGAACTCCAGGACGAACTGCAGGTACTGGGTGAGCACGAGCATCAGTCCGCCGGTGGCAAAGGTCAGCAGGACGAGCGAGAAGCTGGCGCCGGTGAACACCCGGTTGCGGAACAGCGTGAGCGGGACCATCGGCGAGTCGGTGCGGACCTGCCGGACGGCGAACCCGGTCAGCGCGGCCACGGCGACGGCGAGCGCACCGAGCGTTCCCGCGCTGGTGAAGCCGTCGCGGGGCAGCACGATGATCGACCAGAGCAGCGCCGTCATGCCGACCATCGACAGCACCATGCCCGTCAGGTCGGGCCGACGCCACGGCCCCTTGGACTCCGGCATCAGCAGCACCGCCGCGAGGATCGCGACGGCCGCGATCGGCACGTTGAGCAGGAAGACCGCGCCCCACCAGAAGTACGCGATCAGCGCGCCGCCGAGCACCGGCCCGCCGACCAGGCCGACCATGGCCACCGCGGTCCAGGCGGCGATCGCCTTCGGCCGCTCGTCGTCGTCGAAGACGGTGATCAGGATGGAGAGCGTGCTCGGCATGACCAGCGCGCCGCCGACGCCCATCAGGACGCGTCCGGCGATCAGCTGGCCGGGGCTGTCGGCGACGGCCGCGACCAGTGAGGCGGCGCCGAACAACGCCAGTCCGACGATCATCACCTTCCGGCGCCCGAAGCGGTCGGAGAGGCTGCCCGAGGTGAGCAGCAGGCCGGCGAAGACCAGGATGTACGAGTCGATGATCCACTGGATGTCCTGCGCCCCGGCCTTGAGGTCCTCCGCGATCGGCGGGATGGACACCGTGAGCACCATGTTGTCGATCACCAGCACCAGGCTGCTGAGGCACAGCACGACCAGGATGAACCAGCGCCGCGGATTCCGTTCCATCGCGCTCCCCCTTCGAACCTCTCGGGCCGCACGGGCCGCTGTGGCTTCTCGAAACCCGAGATCGGTAGTTGGCGCGGGCACACCGTCCGCCGTCCCCACGGATACGGCGTGCGCCGCTCCGAACACTGTACGGATGCCGCACACTGTTCGCAACGCCGTACACCGTTCGGAGCGGCTTATGCTGAACCCGACCGAGCCCGACGGGCGGCGGCGGTGATCACGAGTGACGAGGAGGGCCGGATGGCGGCCAAGCCGGAGGACGGTAGTTCGGGCATCCCGACGCTGTGGACCCGACCGCAGCGACCCCGCCGGGAGCAACCGGCCCTCAGCCGCGAGCAGATCGTGACCGAGGCCGTCGCCCTCCTGGACAGCGACGGCATCGAGGCGCTGAGCATGCGCAAGCTCGGCGCCCGCCTCAACGCCGGCGCCACCTCGCTGTACACCCACGTCACCAACAAGGACGAGCTGGTCGCACTCGCCGTCGACCACGTCTTCGCCGAACTCCCGCTGCCGGAGACGACCGGCCCCGAGGGCGGCGCGAAGGTCTGGCGCGCGGCCATCGAGGAGTGCGCCGAGGGCGTGCGCGCGGTCATCCTGCGCCACCCCTGGATGGTCTCGGTGCTCGGCGACGTCGGGATGGTCTACTTCGGTCCCAGCTGGATGCGGCTCTCCGAGGCCTTCCTGACACTGCTGGAGACGTCCGGGCTCGAACTCGTCGACGCCAACGAGGCGATGGGCGTCGTCATCGGCTACACCATCGGGTCCGCCACCGTGGAGGCCGCCTGGCTGAGCGCGCTGGCCAAGCGCGGCCGGAAGGAGCAGGAGTGGATGGACCAGCTCCTGCCTGCCGTCATCGAGGCCACCAAGGACCACCCCCGGCTGAACCGGCTGTACACCACGCATGCGTACGAGGAGGTCGAGGGCGGCCGGGACTCCGCCTTCCTCAGCGGCGTCCGGCTGATCCTGGACGGGATCGAGGCCTCGTGGGCGGCCCGGTCCACCGACCGCCAGGGCTGAACACTCCTCCTTCTAGAGCTCGTTGAGAGCCTGCACCTCCGCGTACCCCGGCACCTGCCCCACCGGCTCGCCCGAGCGCACGGCGGCCGCCGTGGCCACCGCCGCCGCCAGCGCGGAGCGGTACAGCAGCGAGCCGAGGCTGACCCGGGCCACCCCGAGCGCGGCCAGCTCGGCGAGGCCCGGGCCGGTCGGCGTCCAGAGGATGTTCAGCGGGACGGCGAGGGCGCCGACCACCCGGGCGATCGCCGCCGGTTCGGCCAGCCCGGGGACGAACACGCCGTCCGCGCCCGCCCGCTGGTAGGCCTCCAGCCGCCGGAGGGTCTCCTGCGCGGGGTCATCCTGCGCGGGGGCGGCCTGGGCGGGATCGGCCGGCGCGGGATCGTCCTGCACGGGGGCGTCCAGTGCGGGGGCGTCCTGCACGGGGGCAGACGGCGCGCACCAGTAGGTGTCGGTGCGGGCGTTCACGAACAGCTCCGGCACGGCCGCCTTCACCGCCGCGACCTTCGCCGCGTGGACGTCGACGGGCGCCAGCGTGCCGTCCGCCCGCCCGTCCTCCAGGTTGATGCCGACCGCCCCCGCCGTCGCCAACTCGACGGCCAGTTCGGCGACTTCGTCCGGGTCGTCGCTGAAGCCGGACTCCGCATCGACACTGAGCAGGAAGCCGCCGCGCCCCAGCCGCCGCGCCAGCCGTACGGTCTCCGCGCGGGTCGCGGCCGCGCCGTCGGGCAGCCCGGCGGCGGCCGCCACGCCCAGGCTGGTGGTGCCGACCGCGGGGTGGCCGGCGGCGGCGAGGGCGACTGCCGAGGCGTGGTCCCAGGCATTGGGGAGCAGCAGCGGGCGGCCGGGGCGGTGGTGCAGGGCGGCGAACGGGGTCATGGCGCGGTCTCCGTGGTCCATGGGCTTTCCAGAGTTCTTCTGCTTCAACTGCCCGGACGGGCTTGGATGTTCTGCCGGGCTCATGCGTCCTCCCGTGCCGCCGCCACCGCTTCCGGCCGCCGGAGGTCGCCCACCGAGTCCGCGTAGTACCCGGACCCCGCGACGTGGCGAACGATCCGCCGGAAGCTCCAGCCGGTACCCGGCGAGTCGTCCAGGGACGCGTCCGGCAGCGCGGCCACCCGGCGGGCCCAGATCCCGGCCAGCCGGGTGAGACGGCTGCGGGCCTCGTCCAGGTCGGCGGCGGTGAACGGGGCGAGGTCGGCCGGGGTGGTGACGTTGGAGGCGTGCCAGTGGTCGGGTTCGGTCGGCTCGTCGGCCAGCCGGGCGTCCAACTCGGCGAGGTGGTCGAGGAGATGGTCGGTGACGCGGCGAACCGCCTTGTGCGGCGTGTAGGTTCGGCCGTCGGCGTTGACGATCGGACGTCCGTCCCAGGCCGTCCAGGTGGCGGCCAGGGCGAGCACGTGGTCGACCATCTCCGGTACCAGTCCGGCAAGTTCGGCCTTGCCAACGCCACTCCGAGCCGCCGTTTCGGAGTCTACCGACGCCAGGTCGGCAGGATCGGAGGCCCCGGACAGGATGCCCTCCGCGATGACCAGCGCGTGCGAGCGCCCCGGGCAGATCCGGGGCGGCGCACCGAAGGTGAGTGCCACGCCGTCCGGCGCCTCCGGCTGCGCGGCCGCGATGTCCAGCACCACATGGGTCCCGGCCGGTACGGCGTGCCCGCCGACCTCGGTCGCCCGGGCGGCGAGGCGGCGCATCACCCGCACCGGCGGGTCCTCGCGCAGCGCGCCGGCCAGTCCGTCCGCATGCCGTCGGGCGCGCTCGACCAGCTCGGCGGTGGCGTCGCAGGCCTGGACGAGCAGGCCGATCCGGTTCGCGGCCGTCTCCTCGTCCGGGTCGCCCATCGCGGGCAGCAGCCGGGCCACCGCCGCGTCCGCCGCCGGGTCGTCCGGCGTGTCCGCGAAGTACGACCGGGCGACCGTCGCGATGTCCCGCGCCACGGCCTCCGGGTCGGCCAGGCCGAGCGCCGCCGCCAGTACCCGGACCACCCGCAGCCGCACGTCGGGTTCGAAGCCGCCCGCGGCGGCCACCCGCAGCGCGACCGGGTCCAGCCGCTCCAGGTCGGCCAGCACCAGCGCCCGGCGCCGGGCGTGCGGTTCGCCCGAGCTGAACCGGGCGACGGCGGCCCGCAGCCGGGCCACCCCGGCGGGCCCGCCCGGGACGACGGGCGCAGCGGGCAGCGGGACCAGCGCCGGGTCGGCCAGGGCCGCCGTGACGTCGTGGTACCGGGAGAAGGTCATGCTTGCGGATGCCATGGTTGCGGATGCCATGGTTGCGGAGCCGGAGATCACCGTCGGTTCGCTCATGCCCGCCATCGTGGCCCCGGGTCGTTTCGGCCCCCGCCGAACTGTGCCGGAGCGACCATGGAGGCATGCCCCCGACTCCGTCGACTCACCCGACGCGCCCGACTCTCCAGCCCCGGCCGCCCCGGCATTCCGACCACGGCGGCACGGCCCTCGCCGCCCTCGCCGCCCTGCTCGCCGACCCCACCCGCGCGGCCTTCTGCTCCGCCCTGCTCGACGGCCGCGCCTGGACGGCCGGCGAGCTGGCCCGGCACGCGCGCGTCGCACCGTCCACGGCCAGCGAGCACCTGTCACGGCTGATCGCGGGCGGGCTGCTGGCCGAGGAACGCCAGGGCCGACACCGCTACGTCCGGCTGGCCTCGCCCGCCGTCGCCACGCTGCTCGAGGACCTCACGTCCTTCGCCGAGTCCGGCGGCAGCGGCACGTCCACACCCCGCAGCCTGGGCGAGGCCACCCGGCTGAGCGCCGAGGCCCGCGCCCGCACCTGCTACGACCACCTGGCCGGCCGCCTCGGCGTGGCCGTCGCCGACGCGCTGCTCGCCCGCGGCCTGGTCGCCGACGAGGCCGGGCTCGCCGTCACCGAACGCGGCCGGGAGTGGCTGGCCGCACAGGCGATCGAGCTGCCGCCGCGCTCGGGCCGGCGCGGCGCTCGCCCGGTGGTGCGCAGTTGCCTGGACTGGACGGAGCGCCGCAGCCACCTCGGCGGGGCGCTGGGCGCGGCGCTCTTCCGGACCGCCCTGGACCGCGCCTGGGTGGAGCGGATCGGCTCGGGCCGGGCCCTGCGGGTCACCCCGGACGGCGGCCGGGCGCTGCGCGAACTCCTCGGCGTGGAAGCGCCCTGACGACGCCCGTTCCGCCCCCACGTGTGCCGTTCCGCCCTCAGCCCATCGACTTCGCCCCGTCCAGCGACTCCCGGATGATGTCCGCGTGCCCGGCGTGCTGCGAGGTTTCGGCGATCAGGTGCAGCAGCACCCGCCGGGCCGACCAGGTCGCGCCCGGTTCGAACCACGGCGCCGGCGGCAGCGGGTGGGCGAGGTCGAGGTCGGGCAGGGTCCGGACCAGCTCGTCCGTCGCGCGCGCCACCCGCTCGTACGCGTCGAGCAGCCCGGCCAGCGTCTCGCCGTCCGCCATCCGGAACTGGGCGGCCCATGCCCCGGCGCCGCCGTCCCCGCCCGGATTGGCGTCCCCGCTCCGCATCGCCTCCGCGCCGCCGGTGATGAACCGCCCCCAGCGGGCCTCGACCGCCGCGACGTGCTTGATCAGGCCGCCGAGGCAGAGTTCGCTGACCGTGGTCCGCTCGGCCGCCTGCGCGTCGGTGAGGTCGCGGACGGTGCGCAGCAGCAGGCCGCGGTGCTTGTCGAGCGTCTCGACGAGTTCCTCGCGCTCGCTCATCGGACGCGCCCCGGCAGGCACGCGCCCGACCACCGCTCCCCCGACCACCGCTCGCCCGACCACCGCTCGCCCGAGAACCCCTCCCCCGGCAGCCACGCCCCCATCAGACGTCCACCGTGTTCGGCTGCTCGCCGACCGTCCGTCCGAGGTCGATGATCCCGAAGGCCGCGCCCTGCGGGTCGCCGACCGCCGCGAACCGCCCGAACGGGGTGTCCATCGGCCCGAAGTACACCTTGCCGCCGCGCGCCGTCAGCCGTTCGATCGCGGCGTCGGTGTCGTCCACGGCGAAGTAGACGCTGATGTACGAGGGTGCCTCGGGCGGCAGGAAGTCGCCCTCCGCCCCCATCCGGCCCAGCACCGGCCGGTCGCCGATCTGGAACATCCGGTAGTCGAACTCCTCGGAGTCCATCTTCTTCACGTCGTACGGGAAGACCGCCGGGAAGAAGGCGTCCGCCTTCGCCGGCTCGCGGGTCACCAGTTCGGCCCAGCTGTACGCACCGGGCTCGCCCTGCTTCTCGAAGCCCTCGTGGCGCCCGGCCTGCCAGACGCCGAACACGACGCCGCCCGGGTCCTTGGCGATCACCATCGTGCCGAAGTCGCCGACCTGCATCGGCCCCATGACCACCTCGCCGCCGTTGGCGCGGATCCGCGCGGCGGTGGCGCCGGCGTCCGGCGAGGCGAGGTACAGGCACCAGGCGGACTGCGCCTGCTGGCCGGGCATCGGTGGGACGACGGCGGCGACCGCCTTGCCGTCCGAGTACGCCTGCGTGTAGTTGCCGAACTCCGACGAACTCTCGCCGAAGGTCCAGCCCAGTACGTCGCCGTAGAAGTCCTTCGCGGCCTCCACGTCGGTGAACATCGCGTCGGCCCAACAGGGTGTGCCCTCAGGTAGCGCAGCCATCTCTCTGCCCTCGTGTGCGGCGAAGTGCGCACGCCGGAAGGCGCACGCCGGCCCCCGACTCGCCAGCCTAACCACGACGCGGCGCACCCGCGCGGGATGGCCCGCACGGGTGCGCCGGGTGGTCACCTGTCGCGACGACCGCTCAGCCCTTCGACGCCGCCCCGCTCAGCGGCACCACCCCGCTCGGCACCCCACTCGGCACCGCCCCGCTCAGCGGCGGCCGCAGCGAGGTCGTACCCAGTCCGGTCGGACCGAGCGGCACCACGCCGGTCACCCGAGGAGGATCCACGGCGGCCGAGCGCTCGGGGGCGTGCCCGGCCCCCGCCGAAGCGGCCCGGCGGGCGTCCGCCGCCATCGCCAGGTCCCGCTCGACCCCGAAGTGCCGCTGCAGGTCCGCTTCGCGGTACCGGCGGCAGTCCTCGTGCCAGCTCAGGATGCCGGCGAGCCAGTTCTCCAGCTCCTTCACGTACCCGTCGAGGGTCTCCCGTGCCGTCGGCTCCAGCCCGAAGTCCTCGTACATGACCGGGAGTTCCTTCTGCGCTACATGCTGGAACTGGCTCAGCCGGGAGTGCATCAGGTCGTCGACGATCCGGACTGCCGACGGGTAGTCGCAGTTGAAGAAGTTCTGCACCACCAGGACGACGTTGTGCAGCTCGCCCTCGTACTCGACCTCCTTCTGGTACGAGAAGAGGTCGTTCATCATGGCCGCGTAGTCCATGGCGGAGTGCTCCAGCGCGCGCATCGAACCGTGCCGGTAGACCTCCGGCGGCACCGTCTGCCCGTGGCCGAGGCGGCAGAGGCTCGCGGTGAGGTCGGAGCCGAAGGTGGCGCGGCGCATCTCCAGGTAGTCGACCGGGTCCGGGATCCGGTGCTGGATCTGGTTGCCGAGCTCCCAGACCCAGCTCGCCGTCATGTCCTCGACGGTCTTGCGGAACCGTCCCCTGGCCTCGACGGTCATCGGACCGGCGGTGCGCTCCCAGATGTCGGCGAGGCCGCGCTCCAGCGCGTTGGCCGGTTCGGGCGCGGGGCTGCCGTCCACCGGCATGAACAGCGCCAGCCGCTCGTTGGCGCGCTTGGCGCCGGCGAGGTCACGGGTGCGGCCGAAGACCACCGGGTAGTAGTCGTCCGCCCAGGTGCCCCAGGCCAACCAGGCCGAGTCGATGTCGAGTTGCTCGGCGGTGGCGTCCGGGTGGATGCCGGCCGCGCAGAGCGGGAGGTCGTAGTCGCGCATCGACTCGGCGTCCCAGATGCCGGATCCGGGGACGGCCGGGTCGGCTTCCAGGAGTCCCATCCGCTCGGCCCACTCGAGGACCCGCTCCCGGGCGCCGTCCAGGTGCGGGCTCAGCGACAGCGCGAACGGCAGCCTGAACTCCGGCAGCCGGGACGGACCGACGGCCTGGAACGGCACGTGCCCGTGCGAACGCGCCCGCCGCTCGGCCGGACCGGCCCCGCCCGTGACCGCGGCCTTCACCGCCTGCTCGGCCTCGCCTGCGGTCGCCCGCGCGGCGCCGCTGCGCAGGATGTCCAGCGCCGAGGTGCCGATGCCGCCGATCGCGTACTGGTCCCACCAGCTACCGGTGCCCGGCAGCCCCGGCAGCGCGCCGCCCGCCCCGGGCGCCACCTCGCCGCCCGAATCCGCCGACTCCCCAGCGCCGTTCATGTACCGGCTGGAACGCATGTGCCACTCGTGCCCGCCGGACTGCCAGTCCTGCAGACCCTTGACGTACGCCATGACCTTCGCTCGGCCCTCCGGGCCGATCCCGGTCTCCGCGAACAGCACCGGCAGTTCGGTGAACACGGTGTTCTCGAACTGCTGGAGCCGCGAGGTGAGCAGGTCGTTGACCGCCTCGGCGGCCTCCTGGGTGGTGCATTCCAGGAAGCGTTCCAGCACCAGGATGCCGTTGCTCAGCTCGCCCTCGTCCTCCACCTCCCGCTGGTACGAGAAGATGTCGTTGCGCAGGTGCACGCCGTCGGAGAAGGCGTCCATCAGCACCCGCAGCGCGCGCGAGCCCGACACCTCTTCCGGCACCTCGGCGGCAGCGGCGTACTCGACCAGCTGGGCGGACCACGGCGCACCGCCGACCTTGCGGCGCATCTCGATGTACTCGACCGGGTTGGCCACCCGGCCCGCGTTGATGTTGGCGAGCTCCCAGAGCGACTCGTTCAGCAGGTTGCGGGTGCTCTCGGCGAACCGGATCCGCCAGTCCTCGCCCATCACCGGAACGGTGCGCCGCCAGAGGTCGGCCAGACCCGCCTCGACCGGGTTCTCCGGCTCGGGTGTGGGGGTGGCCGGGTCGGCCGGCATGAACAGCGGCAGCCGGTCCAGGTGCGCCTTGCCCGCCTCCCGGTCGTTGGTGCGCTTGAACATGTCGAGGAAGTGGTCGTCGAAGAAGAAGACCCAGACGTACCAGTCGGTGACCAGCGACAGCGCCTCGGCGGAGGCGTCGGGGTGGGTGTAGGCGCAGAGCAGGCCGTAGTCGTGGGCCTCCAGGTCGGCCTGTTCCCAGACGCCGGAACCCTCCAACATGCCCATCTCCCGGGCCCAGTCGGTGGAATGGGCCCGCGCCTCGTCCAGGTGGGGATTGAGGCGTGCCGGGTGCGGCACGTAGAAGGACGGCAGTTCGAACGGCTGGGTCACGGCGGGCGAGCCTTTCTGGACGCGTCGATTGGACCAAGAATGACCCGCGACCCGGACTCCACACCGGCACAACAGGAACAGTCATATGAGATGACCAAGCTGCTCGAACTCCCGCTCGGACGACCGCCCGAGCAAGCGACCAGCCCTGGATCGTACGTACGGCCCCGCCCCACCACCCCTCCCACCCCACCAGAACCACCCATCCGGCCGAGCGCACCCCCACCCCCACGCGCACCCCAGCCCCCGCGCACCACCCGCTCCATCTCCAAAATCCGCATCCCGCGAAGGGGCGGACCCGCTGGTCCGCCCCCGCGTTCCGAACGTTCCGCCCTACTCCTCGCCTTCGTGGTCACGTCCCGATGAAGTCCCGTACGCAGCAGAGCTGTTCGCGGCAGCGCCGTTCACCGGGCCATTCAACTTCGTGAAGCGCACGCCCAGGCCGTCATCGCTCTCCTCCGCCGGCCCCGCCTGGCCGGGCACGACCCCGCCCTCGTCATCGCCCCCGTCCTCGCCCAACAACTTCTCCCGGATCAACCTGGCGTACTCCGGCCGGTCGGCCGCCTCGGTGCAGGACGCCACCCGGCGTGTGTAGACCTTTCGCTCGTCGGAACCCTCTGCCAACTCGACGTCGTCCAGCAGCTGATTCAGCGGTCCGATCACCAACGGCCCCTTCATCGGCCCGTGCGGCCCGGTCGGCTCAGTGGGTCCGAACGGCCCCGCAGCATGCCCGTCATCATCCTCGTCGTCCAGGAACGAACCCGCCCCCGGCACCAGGTGCTCGTACAGTTCGCTCACGGCCTCGTCGTTGGCCACCGCCGAAAGCTGCGCGAGCGGGCCGATCATGTCGACGGCCTCCCTGACCTGCTCGTCGTGGCGGGCCAGCCACCACACCACCGCGCTGCCGGGCGACTTCAGGACGTCGTCGCCGAGGTACGCCCGTTTGCTCTGCTCGTAGCGCCGCTCGTGCTCCCAGACCTCCTCGGTCTTGCGCACATCGGACAGCTTCCCCAGCCGGCTCCGGTCGTCCTCCGACAGCCTGAGCTCAACCCTCCCGCCCATGGCCTCCACCAGCCCCGACCGGTCCTGGCTCTGCGTGCCGAGCACGCCGTTCAACCGGTGCTGCACCAGATCGAGCCGCCCCGGAACCTCACGCTCGGTCACCGTCCGGGCGCGTTCCAGCACCGTCTCGACCGCCAGACCGGCCGGGTCCGCGTGCACCAGCCCGGTCGCGTTCCGGACCGGGCGCCACCACACCGTCGCCGAGAAGTGGAAGTCGTAGTCCGGCACCAGGCTCGGCAGTGCCACACCGGCCACCCGGGTTTTCTCCCACGGCGGCTCGTCCGACGCCGACTTCGGTGCCTTGGCCGACGCCAGCAGTCCGGCCAGCAGCACGGCCATCGCCGTCGGCACCGCCCACAGCCAGACCGGCCACCCGGCAGATACCCCGAG
This sequence comes from Kitasatospora sp. NPDC051164, assembly GCF_044455625.1. Taxonomy (NCBI): domain Bacteria; kingdom Bacillati; phylum Actinomycetota; class Actinomycetes; order Kitasatosporales; family Streptomycetaceae; genus Kitasatospora; species Kitasatospora sp. NPDC051164. The sequence continues at coordinate 219,267 of NZ_JBITFB010000007.1, forward strand.
CGCCACCGTCACCAGCCCCGCAGCCAGGGCCAACCCGACCAGCGGCACCTTCCCCGAGCCCTTCACAGCCTTCTCCCCCCGGTCGCCCCGACGAGCGGTTCAATCCCCTGCGCACGGTCGATCTCCTGGCAGAAGCGCGCCACCACCACCGCCCGGCTTACCGGCCCCGGCGAGTCATCGGGCCCCGTCCCCCACTCGTGTGCGAGCACGTAGTACCGGCTGAGCACCGCAACCCGGCCGTCGGCGGCGTCGGTGAGGATCCTCATCAGCTGCCTGCCCCCCTCCGATGTCCGCCGCGCGGCCGACAGCCAGCTCTTGACCCCTGGTTCCCACGCTTTCGGCGACGAAGCCGCGGCCAGCACCCCTCGCCAACCCTGGACCCCCTCCGTATGTGGCACCCAGCCCGGCAACGAGCCGACCAGCTCCAGGAAGATGTCGGCGTCCGATCGCACCGGTGTCCTCCTCTCCAGGCCTTCGCACAGCCGGTCGAGCAGTCTCAGGTACAGCCGCCTGTCCCTACTGGCCAGTTCGAGCAACGCGTCCCGGGCATACCGCGCCCCCTCTTCGGGCGCCCGCCGGGCGAGGTGGTGCAGGCGAACCAGCGCCTGATGGGGGTAGTGCGGAGCGATGGCATCGACACAGACCCGAGCCAGAACCTGAACCAGGTTGGGCTCCAGCTTCGGCCCCACCGACCAGTAGTAGATCCTCCGCCGAAATTCCGAACCCCAGGTCTCACTCGTGAGTCCCTCTCCCAGCACCTGTGTGGCCTCGGGCAGCAGCCTGGTCTCCTCCGTCCATGACTCCGCCAACCCGGCCAGCACATGAACATCCCCGACCCGTAGAGCCTGCTCGGTGAATCTGCCGACCAGTAACCGGCGGTCGGCCGGGGCCAGCCATGCCTCCGTCCTGACCACATCTCGGACCCAGTCTCCGAAGGTCGCCCGCAGGTCCGGGTAGTACAACCAGAAGTGGGTTCGGACTGCCGCCCCGTACGCCAAGGCATCGAAACGAATCCGCTCGTCCCTCACCTGCACCTGCAGGCTGCGCAGGCGTTGAGTCAGATCCTCACGGTCGAGGCGCGGACGCTCGTCCTCCGGGTGCCCGATCCTCGCCAGCAGCCGATCGGAGAGCCGGAAGACCGTCGCCGCCGGAGCCTCCTCAAGCATCGCTGCCGTGAACAGCAGTGCCCGCTGGCGTCCGTCGGCGAGATCGCTGATCTGCTGGGCCACCTGCCCCCCGCGATCTCGCACGGCTTCGACGGCCCGTAGGGCCCAATTGCTGAAGTCTCCGCCCTGTGAGCTCGCCTGAACCACAAGCTCAGACAGCCGCTGCAACTCCCGCATGGGGGAACGCCCAAGGAACTTTCCGAGAGCTGATCGCCGCAGTTCCGGAAGCGGCACTTCGATGCCGGCCATACGCAAGTGCCGCTTCAGCACCTGATCGCCATCGGGGCGGCCGATCGGCACTATCAACTGACGGAAGTCCGAGTGCAAAAGGTGCTCGCCCTCCCGAGGAAGGACCACCGCCAGACGGGCCTCGGACCGTTCCACCTTGTCCCGGTAGATCCTCAACAGCCTCTGTGCCTCGACGAACTCTCGTTCAGAGGCCCCCGATAGATCGAAGAGGACGCGCTCACCCGTTGCCACCTCGGACGGCTCGTCCGGTGAGCCGTCCAGCGAGACCTCGCGGAACAACGCACGGTCCCCGCCGGCTCGGTGCAGCAGCACGACAGCCGCAGTACGGCGGCCAGAACCGGAGTCCCCGGATAGCAGCACAGTGGTACCCGGCTTCTTGACCTTGGCAGCTGCGTCTTCGAAGCCAGGCGGCATGACAAAACGCCGGCTCAGCCAAACACGGTGTTCAAGGGCCACTCGAAGCGGATCGCCGCCATTACGAGTCAGCCTGTCCGAAGCGCCGAAGTAGTAATGGAAGTTGTTCTGGGTTCCATTACCCGTGTGCGTCTGCCCCTGAGCGTTGCCGATCCACGTGGCGTCCCCGTGGTCGCTCACCGCCGCCGGCCCTCGCCGTCACTGCGACTGCCGAAGCCGTTGTTGACGGTGCCCCGTGCGACGTAGTTGCTGCCGTCGCCGTGGAACTCGACGCCGCCATTGCGGATGGTGTTGTTCTGTGTGCCCCTCCCGGTGTGGACCGGTCCGCTCGCGTTGTTGATGAACGATCCCACGTCGCCGCCTACGTTGCCGATTCCTCCGCTCTGGTCGTGCCGATAGTCCCGGGCCTGTACCACGCTGCCGTTCACCCTGCCGGCCTCGTTGTGGGTCTCGCTCACTCCCTTCTCCTTGGCGATCCGCAGCTCCGCTTCGGCGAGTCGAGGGATCGCCTCGGCCAGGTCGTCGCCAAGGCGCTGGAGGCCGGACTCGGCATCGCGGTTGTCGAAGCGGCGGTACTGGCAGTCCGCCAGCTCCCCGATCTCTGGCGGGAGGTCGTGCCGGTCGAGCCGCGTCATGCGGCCGACGAGGACCGGGACGACCAGGGCTCCGCTTTCGAAGGCCTCGGCGATCTCCCTGCGGGTCCAGTCCTCCGGGTCGTCCAGCGCACGGCGCCCGTCCGCTGTTCGGGCGTCGGCCCACCGCGGACCGATCACCGCAATCAGCACACTGCTGCGCCGGACCGCGGTCAGCAGCTCCTGGGGAAAGGGCCGACCGATCGGGATGGACTTGCTGGCACGGAACACCCGCTCGGTGCCGAAGCGCCGGGAGAGCTCCCGCTCGATCAGGGTGGCGGTCGTGTCCTCGTCGCTGGTGCGGTAGTTGACGAAGATGTCAGGCATGACGAAATCACCTCTCCGGTGAGTGAGGGGGAGCGATCCGCGGCCGAGGAGGGACCGGGATCTCGGACGGTCTACGGGTGCAGCGCCCGGGCGAGCAGAGGTTGGAGGACCGGCACTGACCTGTCAGCCCGGAACCGTTGCAGCTCGCGGTCGAGCCGCCGGACATCGGAGCGGATGGTGGCCGACCGAAGGGCCGGAACCAGCGGCAGGAGCTCCGCGGCAAGCTCGCACGCCCGCTCCGGCTCGCCCACAGCCGCGTGTGCGAGGGCCCGCCGGAGCCCGTACCGGGCACGGCTGCGGACTGCCTGCGCCGGGATTCGCAGGCACTCCCGGTCGAGCACCTCGGCGGCCTGGCCAGGGCGGCCGAGGTCGTACAGACACCAACCGGTGACCACGGCCGCCGGGTCGGTCAGATTGGTGGTGCCGAGGACGGGGGCGCCACCGTCGGTCTCGGCATCGGCCCTGGCCAGCAGCTCGCGGGCGCGGTCCAGGCTACGTAGGCAAGCGGTGTGGTCTCCGGCGAGAGCGTGACCCTGCGCTTCCCGCTGTGCCGCGAGGCCCCGGATCCTTGGCGGCAGCGAACCGTCCTGGGCCGGTTCGACCAGTTGTACGGTTTGGGTCGCGTCGCCCGCGTAGAAAGCAACCAGGGCCCGCCTGACCAGCGCGTACGACGCCAGGTCGTGGTCGCCGCCCGCCTGTGCGAGCTCGACGGCACGGGCCGTCCATGAGAGGGCCAAGGGGGTGTCGTCGGCTTCCTGAGCCATCCAGCCCGCGTACTCCGCATACCGGGCCGCCAGCACGAGCAGCCGGTCACGGTTCACCGCGTCGGTTTGGACGGCGAGTTCGCACAGAGTGTGGGTCTGGACCGTGAGCAGCGGGAGCAGCGTGCCGGGGTCACCGGTCTGGCCGAGCTGCCGCATCTGGTCGAACTGGACCCGGAAGATTTCGACGGGGGTGGACTCCGCGATGACGGCCGTCGGGGCGGCCGGGGGCAGAGCGGCGGCGAGACCGCCGCCAAGCAGGGAGGTGGCCCCCGCGGCAAGCAGCTGTCTCCGGCCCATGGCCCCGGACCAGCGGACTCCCTCGCGGTCGACCCGGAGCAACGGTTCTCCGTCGCCGCCGGTATCGCTCTCCGCCGGGGCCACCGCCCTGCTCGGCAGGAGCCGCTCCAGCTCGCCGTCGGCGCCGAGCCGGGCGTCGCAGCGACGGGCGAGCTCGGGTGGGGGCGGCTTGTGCCCTCGTTCGATCTTGCTCAGGTGTCCTTTGCTGTAGCTGAGCAGTTCGGCGAGCCGGGTGAGGGTGAGCCCGGCGGCGATGCGCCGTCTGCGAAGCTCCGGACCGAACTCGCTCGACGACACTTCAGGCATGACCATGCCAACCCCCGTCTTGATCCGACCACCCAAGCGCCTGCCACATCGTGGGCCAGAAGCGGTCACCCCTCGCTTCCGCCTGGAATCTTGGCATGCGATCGAGCTGGCCAAACGGGCTTCAGCCGGGTTTCCCGTTTCCTCTTTCCCGCTCGAATGGCCATGCGAACAAAACGAGTTGGCGACATGTCTACGCATTGGGACGATGCGCACGCACGAACAGACCGCAGGGGCGGACCTCGATCGGTCCACCCCTGCAGAGTGCCGGCGAGCGCCCGATGCCGGCCGGGCCGCGCAGCTGCTCCCTACCCCTCAGGCCGCCAGCCGCAGGACCAGCGCCGCCACGACCGGGGCGACGTAGATAGGCCCGGGCGCGGACGACGGTGACGACGGCGCCGAGGAAGTAGAGGATCACGCCGACCGCGGCCGCGTAGCCGATGGCCGGGACGGCGAGGCCGACCAGGAGGCCGAGGGCGCCGGCCGCCTTGGCGACGCCGAGCCAGGTCCACCAGGCGCGCGGGACGCCGTAGTCGGCGAGGGGCTTGACGACGTACTCGGAGCCGGCGAAGACCGAGTAGGCCGAGAAGCCGACCATGAGGGCGCCGAGGACGGTGACGATGGTGTAGGCGACGGACATTGAAGTGCTCCCCACTCGGTGGCGATTCGGTTCGACACCCCTCTGACCCGGCGCCCCCGGCGGACGTGACAGGCGCGGGCAAAAAATATTCCGCGCCCCCTCCGGCAACCCCAAAAACCGCTCCGCCAACGAACAATGCAGGCATGGCAAGGCTTGGAACACCAAGACTTCCCCTGGTACGGGCGTGTTGACCGCCTCGGTCAACCCGCGTCCACCAGACTGGGCGCCGACCCGACGTCAACTCCGAGGAGGGCAAGCCCATGAACGCCACCGTTCGGCTCGCACAGCAGCCCGAGGCCGACGAACTGCTCGGGCGGAGTGCGCTCGCCGCGCTCGTCGGCATGCTGCTCGACCAACAGGTGCCGATGGAGTGGGCGTTCACCGGCCCGCTGACCATCGCCCAGCGCCTTGGCCGGGACGACCTGGACGCCCACGAGATCGCCACCTACAACCCGGAGGAGTTCGTCGCGCTCCTCTCCGCGAAACCGGCCGTCCACCGCTACCCCGCCGCGATGGCCAAACGGGTGCAGCAGCTCTGCCAGTTCCTCGTCGCGCAGTACGACGGCGACGCCGCCGCGCTGTGGAAGAACGTCCGCACCGGCAAGGAGCTGCTGAGCCGCCTCAACGCCCTGCCCGGCTTCGGCAAGCAGAAGTCGCAGATCTTCCTCGCCCTGCTCGGCAAGCAGTACGGCGTACGGCCCGAGGGCTGGCGCGAGGCGGCCGGCGCGTACGGCGAGGAGGGTGCGCACCGCTCGGTCGCCGACATCACCGGCCCCGAATCCCTCACCCTGGTACGGGAGTTCAAGCAGGAGGTGAAGCGAGCCGCGAAGGAGGCCAAGGCCGCCGCCAAACCGCGCACCACCACCCGGACGACGGCCGCGCCGACCCCGACCGGCGCGCACTGAAAACCGGTTGCCCCGCCCCGCCCCAGCGGGCGACGCTCCCGGCATGACCGCAACCGCCCCGACGCCGCCGAGTGTGTCCGCCCTGTTCGCCCCCGACGGGCGCCTGATCACCGTCCCCCGCAAGGCAGCCCGCCGGGAGCAGCTCCTGGCCCACCTCGCCGACACCCTGCTCGAAGCCGGCCGGGGCTACACCGAGGCCGAGGTCAACGCCGTGCTGCACACCGTGCACGACGACGCCCCCGCCCTGCGCCGCGCCCTGGTCGAGGCCGGCCACCTCGCCCGCCCCGGGACGGCAGCAGCTACCGGCTGGTTTCGGAGCGCCGGTAGGCGTACCGCCCCCGGATCCGCCGGACGAAGTACCGCCCGTGGCTGTCGGCGGCCAGCAGCTCGCGGTGCGCCCGGGCCGGTACGCCCGCGTACACGTACACCCGCCCGCCGGTGAACTCGAGCTCCAGCAGCCGCGCCGCCGGGTCGTACCCGACCGAGCGCAGCACCGAGGAGTCCACCGCCGTACGGTCCATCGCCCTCCCAGTGTGCGACGAGGGCCCCGGTCGCGCAGGGCGGTTTCTAGGGGCCCTCACAACGGGTGCGTCCCGTCAGACCAGAGCGGCCTCCCGCTCCACCACGTCCTCGGCTGCCGCGCCGACGGCCTTGCGTCGCCGCGGCAGCGCGAACATCAGCAGGAACACCACCAGCAGCACCCCCGCGACCCACCACAGCGCGTGCACGAAGGCCCCGCCGAACGCCGTCCCGACCGCCTCCGGCGCGACCACGTCGTCCATCGCCCCGAAGAAGGCCACCGAGATCAGGCCGAGCCCGAGCGCGTTCCCCACCTGCTGCACGGTGTTGATCAGTCCGGAGGCCGAACCGGCGTGCTCGCGCGGCACCTCCGCCAGCACCGCGTCCGTGATCGGCGCGACGATCAGCCCCATGCCCAGGCCCATCACCACCAGTGGCAGCGCCATCTGCCAGGGCGAGATCGCCGTCCCGTACCGGTCGGCCTCCCAGATGTACGTGAGCACACCCGCCGCCATCACCAGCGCGCCCGCCTGCAGCACCTTCCGTCCGAACCGCGGCACCAGCTTCTGCACCGACAGCCCGGCCGCTGTGGAGACCGCGATCGAGAACGGGATGCCGGTCGCGCCGGCCTTGAGCGGGCTCCAGCCCAGGCCGACCTGCATGTAGAGCGTCCAGACCAGGAAGAAGATGCCCAGTGCCACGCCGAAGGCCAGCTGCACGCAGATCCCGGCCGCGAAGGACTTCACCCGGAACAGCGTGAGCTCCACGAGCGGCGAGCCGTCCCGCCGCGTCTTGACCTTCTCGTACGCCACGAACAGCGCGAACACCGGCAGGCTCCCGGCCATCGACAGGTATCCCCAGAGCGGCCAGCCGGCCTCCCGCCCGTGGGTCAGCGGGTAGATCAGCATCAGCAGGCCCAGGCTGGCCAGCACCACGCCCACCAGGTCGAGCTTCAGGGCCTGGTCGGCCTTCGACTCGTCGATGAAGCGGCGGCCGAGCAGCAGTCCGACGATGCCGACCGGCAGGTTGATCAGGAAGATCGGCCGCCAGGCCAGGCCGAACAGGTCCCCCTCCGTCAGCAGCGCACCGATCATCGGACCGGAGACGGCGCCCAGTCCGACCACCGCGCCGAACATGCCGAACACCTTGCCGCGCTCCTCCGCCGGGAAGGTCGCGTGGATGATCGACAGCACCTGCGGCACCATCAGGGCCGCCGTCCCGCCCTGCAGCAGCCGGGTCGCGATCAGCATCTCCGGCCCGGCGGCCAGCCCGCAGAGCGCGGACGCCAGGGTGAAGCCGCCGATCCCGATCAGGAACACCCGCTTGCGGCCGTGAATGTCACCCAGCCGCCCGCCGGTGATCAGCCCGATCGCGAAGGCCAGCGCGTACCCGCCGGTGACCCACTGCACGGCGCTGAAGGAGGCGCCGGTGTCCGCCTGGATGCTGGGGATGGCGATGTTGACGATGGTGACGTCCACCAGGTCCATGAAGGAGGCCACCATCACGATCGCCAGCGCGATCCACCTCCGCCGGTCGGCTCCCGCCACGCTCATTCCGTACTCCTCGACTTCTCGCACGTCCCCTACGCCCCGCACTTCTCGTACGTCCCGTACGTCCCGTACTTCTCGCTCATCTCGACCTCCACGACAGTACGGGCCATGTAGGTCAGATCCTGTCCCAGTTCATCCGGCATGCTGGAGGGCATGAGCGACACCCCGGCCCGGCTCCTGAACCTGCTGTCCCTGCTCCAGACCCCGCGCGAGTGGCCCGGCAGCGAGCTCGCCGAGCGGCTCGACGTCAGCCCCCGGACGATCCGGCGCGACATCGACCGGCTGCGCGACCTCGGCTACCCGGTGCAGGCCACCATGGGCGCGGTCGGCGGCTACCGGCTGGTCGCGGGCACGGCGATGCCGCCGCTGCTACTCGACGACGAGGAGGCGGTGGCCATCGCGGTCGGGCTGCGGGCGGCCGCCGGGCACGCGGTCGTCGGCATCGAGGAGGCCTCGGTCCGGGCGCTCGGCAAACTGCTCCAGGTGCTGCCGAGCCGGCTGCGGCACCGGGTCGGCACGCTCAACACCGCAACCGTGCCGCTGCTCACCGGGGACGGCCCGACCGTCGACCCGGAGGACCTCACCGTGCTCGCCGGCGCCGTCACCAACCACGAACGCCTGCGCTTCGCCTACCGTGCCCGCGACGGCGCCGAGACCCGCCGCCACGTCGAGCCCGAGCGCCTGGTCTCCACCGGGCGCCGCTGGTACCTGGTCGGCTTCGACCTGGACCGCGACGACTGGCGGCTGTTCCGCGTCGACCGGCTGAGCGGCCCCCTCGCCACCGGCGCCCGCTTCACCCCGCGCCCGTTGCCCGCCGAGAACGCCGCGGTGTTCGTGGCGAGCAAGCTGCGCCGCCGGACGCACGCCCACACCATGGTCGCCACCGTGCACCGCCCGGCCGCCGAGGTCGACAACTGGATGCCCTGGACCGGCGACTACGAGGTCGAGCCGATCGACGACCACAGCTGCCGCCTGACCTCCCGGGCGGAGTCCCTCAAGTGGCTGGCAAGCGGACTGCTGCTGCTCGACTGCGACTTCGAGGTGCACGAGCCCCCGGAGCTGCGCGACCACCTGCGCACGGTCGCCACCCGCGCCGGCCGGGCCGCGGGAGGGGCGGGCTAGGCCGGGGCCGGACCGTTGCGCGCCCATCCGTCCGTCAGCTCCTCGGCTCGACGGCCGGCTCCCCGTCCGGGTCGACCGGGCAGGTCAGGGCCCGGCGGCCGGCCCGCCACTCCTCCTCGGGCAGCCGCCGGACCTCGACCGGACGATCGGCCGGCGGCCATGCTCAGACCCCGTACTCACCGGTCAGCAGCGCCCGGCCGAGGGTGTGGAAGGTGATGTGGAAGCCGACCTGCGCCGGCGGGGTGTCGGCGGCGACGTCCAGCTTCTCCACGTCCAGGGCGTGTACGGCGAAGACGTAGCGGTGCGGGGCGCCGGGCGGCGGGGCGGCACCGTCGTACTTGTTGCCCGGGAAGTCGTTGCGGCCGTGGAAGGAGGCCGCGCCGGGCAGGCTGCCGTCCGAGGCGCCGGCGCCGCGCGGCAGTTCGGCGGTGTCGGCGGGCAGGTTGAGGGCGAGCCAGTGCCACCAGCCGGAGCCGGTGGGCGCGTCGGGGTCGTAGCAGGTGACGGCGATGCTCCTGGTGCCCGCCGGCAGGCCCGACCAGGCCAGCTGCGGCGAGAGGTTGCCGCCGGCGTGGATGAACTCCCGGGCCAGCGTGCCGCCTTCGGTGAAGTCCTGACTGGTCAGTTCGAAGGACGGTACCTGCGGCAGGAACTCGTACGGCAGCGGCGGGCGCTTGCTCATGGGGTGGTCACCTCTCACGATCGGAATGACACGAGTCACTGTAATGGGGTGCACGTCCGATCCGGCCGCCCCTAGAGTCGACGTATGGCCGCCAAAATCGCCCAGTTGTTCTCGGACTCTCGCCGCGCGCTGTTCACGATGCTCGGACTCCAGGTCGTCATCTGGTCGGTACAGGTGGTGAACTGGCTGGACGACTACGGGCTGTCGAGGGACTACGGCCTGCGCACCGGGCAGTTGGGCGATCTGCCCGAGATGTTCACCATGCCGTTCCTGCACGGCAGCTGGGATCACATCGAGGCCAACTCCTGGCCGCTGTTCGTGCTCGGCTTCCTGGCCGCCTACCGCGGCCTGCGGACGTTCCTGTTGGCCAGCCTCGTGATCGCGGTGTCCGGCGGGCTGACGATCTGGCTGCTGGAGCGCCCGAACACCGTGACGGTCGGCGCGAGCGGCATGGTCTACGGCTACCTCGGCTACGTGGTGCTGCGCGGGGTCCTCGACCGCAAGGTGCTGGACGCGGTGGTCGGCATCGTGGTCGCCGTCCTCTATTCGAGCCTGCTGCTCGGCGTGCTGCCGCTCGACGAGCACATCAGCTGGCTGGGCCACCTGGGCGGGCTGATCGGCGGACTGGCCGCCGCCGTCCTGCTCCGCAACCGGGCGGCGCAGCCGAAGCCCGCGCCCGCCGCGAAGCCCGGCGCCCCGGCCGACTCCAGGTCCGCCCTGCTCAAGGAGCTGGACGACCTCGGCCTCTGAGGCCCCCTCCGCGACTCCCCTGGCCAGGTCTAGACCAACCCCACCCCTGCGGCTAGCGTGAACAGCGGCGTGAACAGCGCACCTGCCCCCAGCCCCGGAGCCGCACCGTGGAGTCGTCCGTCCTCGCCTTCGCCACCGACCTGCTCGACGAGGGCGCCGACACCTTCTTCGGCAACCTCACCGACCGCGCCGGGGTCGGCGGCGTCACCCTCGCTTCGGTCTACCACGGGGCCCGCGACGTCTTCCCGCACAACCCCCACCGGGTGGTCCGCTACCTGGAGCCGGGCGCGGCGTACTTCCGTCCCGACCCGGCCGCCTGGCGGGGCAGCCGCCTGGCGCCCACGCTCTCCACCGCCATCGGCGGGCGCGACCCCTTCGCCGAGGCCGCCGACGAGGCCCGCCGCCGGGAGCTGAAGCTGCACGCCTGGACGGTGTTCTGCCACAACGACCGACTCGGCTTCGCCCACCCCGACTGCGCCCCGGCCAACGCCTTCGGCGACCGCCACCTCACCGAGCTCTGCCCGGCCCACCCGGAGGTCCGCGCGTACGCGCTGACCCTGGTCGCCGAGCTGGCCCGGTACGGCGTGGACGCGATCCGCGCCGAGTCGCTGCACTTCCACGGACTGCGCCACGGCTACCACCACGAGCGCTACTTCGAGGAGCTGGGCCCGACCGCCGAGGCCCTGCTCGGGGTCTGCTTCTGCCCGCACTGCCGCGCCGCCGCCACCGCCGCCGGCGTCCCGGCCGAGGAGGCGGCCGGGGCCGTCCGCGCCGAAGTGCGTCGCCGGCTGGCCGACGAGTCCGCCGCCGCCGAGCCCGCCGACCTGAGCGCCCTCGCCGACGGCGCCTTCGCCGCGTACGTGGACGCCTCCGCCGCCACCGTCACCTCGCTGGCCGCCGACCTGTCCGAGCAGGCCCGGCGCCACGGCATGCGGCTGAGCTTCATGGACGGCGGCGGCCCCGGAAAGGGCTGGCTCTCCGGGATCGACCTGCCCGCCCTCGCCAGGGCCGCCGACCAGATCGAGACGCTCGGCTACGCCAGGACGCCGGAGGCCGTCCGGGAGAAGATCGCCGCCTTCGCTCTGCACGGTGTCCGCCCACGGGACATGGCGGTGATCCTGCGCCCGATGTCCTCCGACTGCGACGGCCCGGAGAACCTCGCCGCCAAGATCGCCACCCTGCGCGTACTCGGCGTCCCCGAGGTCGAGTTCTACCACTACGGCCTGATGCGCCTGTCCTCCCTGGACCGGATCGGCGCCGCGCTATCCGGCTGAACCACCACCACCGCCGTCACCGCCGTCACCGCCATCACCGCCACCGCCGCCACCACCAGCCGTCCACTCCGGCCGGGGCGTCACCGCCGCCGCTTGGACGTCCCGAACAGGCTGCGCGAGATCTCCTGCCCGAGCTGCCGTCCGGCCGAGCGCGCGAAGGACTTCACCGTCGGATTGCTCAGCAGCGACCCGAGCAGCCCGCCCACCCCTTCCTTCTGCGCCTCCCGGGACTCCCGCCGCTCCGAAGCCGGCTCCGGGGCCCCCTCCGTCGGCACCGGAGTCGGCACCGGAGTCGGCGCCGCCTCCGGCCGGGGTGCCCGCGCCGCGAGCTTCTCGTACGCCGACTCCCGGTCGATCGCGTCCCGGTAGCGCGCCGTCAGCGGCGAGGCGTCCACGGCCGTCCGCAGCGCCTCCGCCTCGACCGGCCCCATCAGCGACTGCGGCGCCCGCAGCCTGGTCGCCGCGACGGGTGTCGGCGCGCCCTTCTCGGACAGGACGGTCACCACCGCCTCGCCGGTGCCGAGCGAGGTCAGCACCTCGCCGAGGTCGTACGAGGAGTGCGGGAAGGTCGAGACGGTGGCCTTGAGCGCCTTGGCGTCGTCCGGGGTGAAGGCGCGCAGCGCGTGCTGCACCCGGTTGCCCAACTGCGCCAGCACGTCGGACGGGACGTCCCGTGGCGTCTGGGTCACGAAGAAGATGCCGATGCCCTTGGACCTGATCAACCGCACGGTCTGGGTGATCGCCTCCAGGAAGGCCTTGGAGGCGCCCTTGAACAGCAGGTGCGCCTCGTCGAAGAAGAACACCAGTTTGGGCTTGTCGAGGTCGCCGACCTCGGGCAGCTCCTGGTAGAGGTCGGCGAGCATCCACATCAGGAAGGTGGAGAACAGCCGCGGCCGGTCCTGCACGGCGGGCAGTTCCAGCACCGAGACCACGCCCCGGCCGTCCGACGCGGTCCGCAGCAGTTCGGCGGTGTCGAACTCGGGCTCGCCGAAGAACGCCCCGGCGCCCTCGTTCTCCAGCACGGTGAGCGCACGCAGGATCACCCCGGCGGTGGCCGCCGAGAGGCCGCCGATGGTCTTCAGCTCCTCCTTGCCCTCGGGCGAGGCGAGGAAGGCGATCACCGCGGTCAGGTCCTTGAGGTCGTAGAGTTCCAGGCCCTTGCTGTCGGCGTAGTGGAACACCAGGGAGAGCGAGGACTCCTGGGTCTCGTTCAGGTCGAGCACCTTGGACAGCAGCAGCGGTCCGAAGCTGGTGACGGTGGCCCGGATCGGGATGCCCGCGCCCTGCCCGCCGAGCGAGTAGAACTCGGCCGGGCAGCCCTGCGCGGCCCACTGCTGGCCGACCTCGGCGGCCCGGGCGCTGGTGCGCTCGCTCGGCGTGCCGGGCGCGGCGACGCCGGAGACGTCCCCCTTGATGTCGGCCAGGAACACCGGCACGCCCTGTCCGGAGAGTTGCTCGGCGATCAGCTGCAGGGTCTTGGTCTTGCCGGTGCCGGTGGCCCCGGCGACCAGTCCGTGCCGGTTGAGCACGCCCAGCGGGATGCGCACCTGGGCGTCCGCGTAGGCGGTGCCGTCCAGCAGCACCGCACCGAGGTCGAGGGCGGGCCCGGTGAAGGCGTACCCGTCGGCGATCTCCCGGACGGCCTGGGGGGTGGGGGCGGAGGACATCGGTGCACACTCCTGGGCGGATCGGAACGCGTCGGAACGCGTCGGAACGCGTCGGAACGCATCAAAACGCGTCGGAACGCTTCGGCGCCGGAACCGGACCCGATCGGTACCGGGCCGATGTTCGCGACATTTCCCATCAAACAGCCGCATTCATCCACCCGCAGTTCACACCGGCGCGCGTGGCGCCGTCGCGGCTGCTGCGCCATTCGCCGCCCAAACGGTAGGCTTTCCGTGTGATCTTCAAGCGCATCGGCAATGGGCGGCCGTACCCGGATCACGGCCGGACGAGCACCCGACAGTGGGCTGACGTCGCCCCGCGTCCGGTGCGGCTCGACCAGCTGGTGACCACCAAGGGCCAACTCGACCTCGAAACCCTGCTGGCCGAGGACTCGACCTTCTACGGGGACCTCTTCGCCCACGTGGTGAAGTGGCACGGCGACCTCTACCTGGAGGACGGGCTGCACCGGGCCGTACGGGCCGCGCTGCAGCAGCGCCAGGTGCTGCACGCCCGCGTCCTCGAAATGGAGTGACGGGCCGCCGGCACCGGGCTCGTCGCATCCACCGCAGGCTTCCCGACCGCCCCCTCGCCGCCCCGGCGGAGGGCGGTCCACGTGTGCCCGGTACCCCCTTTCGGGTACCGGGGTACTCCAGATGATGATCGTTTAGTACCTTCGCAGCTGTACGGCACTACGCTGCTGACTACGGCCGCGACCAGGGAATCCGCCCGCACCGGGAGATGCCCCTACCCGGCCGACCGTCATCCCGACCCCGCCCCGGTACAAGGGGGAGACAAACCATGAGCATGTTGACTCCCCAAGGCCTCAAGGGGAAGCAGTACCGCATCACCGGCAACTCCTACCCGCGGCTTGGCCGGCCCCCGAAGAAGAGCCGCAAGGTGATCGCCGCACTCGCCGGTCTGCTCGCCCTGGCCCTGATCGCCCTCGGCGGCCTGCAGCTGTACGACATCTTCACGGGCAGGAACAAGAACTCCTCCGCCCAGGCCTGCGCGACCGCGTCCGGCAAACCGCTGGCCGCCCCCACGCCGGGCGCCACCCCGGGCGCCCCCGCCGCCTCCGGCGCGCCCGCCGCCGCCCAGGGCGACCCGCACGCCGTCCCGCAGCCCGCCACGGTCACCGTGAACATCTACAACGCCACCACCAAGGCCGGTCTGGCCGGGCGGACCGCCGAGGAGTTCAAGAAGCGCGGCTTCACCATCGGCAAGGTCGGCAACGCCCCGGCCGAGCTGGACAAGAAGGTGCCCGGCACCGCCCAGGTGATCGCCGGCCCGACCGGCGCCGGAGCCGGCACCCTGGTCGGCTCGCAGATCGCCGGAGCCACCGTCACCGCCGACGCCCGCACCGACACCAGCGTGGACTTCGTGATCGGCGACAGCTACAACGCCCTGCTGGACGAGACCCAGGCGGCCGCCGCCCTCGCCCTGGCCACCAAGCCCTCCCCCACCCCGACCGCGAACGGCAGTTGCTGACACCCGGTACGAACGGCACGAACGCGAGGGCCCTCCGGCAGCACGCCGGAGGGCCCTCGTCGTTCTGTTCCTGCTGTTCCTGAGGGGCTCAGCCCGCGGTGCCGTACAGCCGGTCGCCCGCGTCGCCGAGGCCGGGAACGATGTAGCCGTTCTCGTTGAGTCGCTCGTCCAGGGCGGCGGTGACCACGGTGACCGGCAGGTCCGCCAGCTCCCGCTGCATCAGCTCGACGCCCTCGGGGGCGGCCAGCAGCACCACGGCGGTGACGTCGGTGGCGCCGCGCTCGATCAGCATCTTGATCGCGGCGACCAGGGTGCCGCCGGTGGCCAGCATCGGGTCGAGCACGTAGACCTGGCGGCCGGAGAGGTCGTCCGGCATCCGGGTGGCGTAGGTGGAGGCCTCCAGGGTCTCCTCGTTACGCACCATGCCGAGGAAGCCCACCTCGGCGGTCGGCAGCAGGCGGGTCATCCCGTCCAGCATGCCCAGACCGGCCCGCAGGATCGGCACCACCAGCGGGCGCGGGTAGCTGAGCCGGGTGCCGTGGGTGACCGCCACGGGCGTGGTGATCTCCACCTCGTCGGTGCGGACGTCCCGGGTGGCCTCGTAGGCGAGGAGGGTCACCAGCTCGTCGGTCAGGCGACGGAAGGTCGGCGAGTCGGTGCGCTCGTCGCGCAGGGTGGAGAGCTTGTGGGCGACCAGGGGGTGGTCGACGACGTGGAGACGCATGTACCGAGGTTAGCCCGGGTCTGGACGCCTGTACGACACGCCGTGCCCGGCCGGGGCATCGGACCTGGTGACGAGCCGGCTGACGGACCGGGTCACCCCGCCGTGACACGCCGTGACGCAGGGCGAATGTCCGGACGGATGCGTCTGCTGTGGTATCAACCGGGCCGTTCTGGGAATGTCACGTCTTATGACGAGCAACCCGAAGGCCGGGGACGGCTCGGCGGGCGAGCCCGTCGGCGGGGCGGGTCCGAGCCCGGGCCCGCCGCACGACCCTCCGGAGACCGAGGCGGAGCGCCGCAAGCGGCGGGCCGTCTTCCTGCGCGAGCTCACCGAGGCGCGCGAACTGCGGGAGCGGGTCCAGCCCCGGCGGACCAAGGAACGGCGGATGCGCGAGGCCATGCGGATGCGAACTTTCCGAATCTGACGGGCCTCCGGGCGGGGTCCGCAGCGAGGTCCACGGCGCGCTCCACGGCTGGCCCCACGGCAGGCCGCGATCGGCCCCGGCGGGCGTTCGGAGCAAATTTCGACCGGCTTCGGACCGCCCCGGCGCGACTCCGCCCTCCGCGGCCCGGCCCTTCCGACACGACCTGCAAAGACGCGCTGCCGAACACCCCCCGCAAGGGCGGGCTTTCTGTCACGATTCCGAGGGGACGGTCCGAACAAGCGGGCCGCCTCTGGCGCGGGGGCGGCCAGTTTTCCGCGTTGCCCGAGCGCGCCGACAGCCGAGACCAATGATCTTGGGAGTGTCCCTGGTGGCGTACTTCGCTGCAGTGCTTGCTCGCTCCGAGGACGGGTGGGATGTGAGCGAGACCGAGCTCGACACCGTCGAATCCCTGGCCGATCTGGCCGACCTGGCCCGCGACTCCACGCAGGACGACGACAGCGTCCTGATCTTCATCGAACAGGAGGACTCCTGGTTCGCCATCGTCCGCGTGGACGGTGAGGACGACCCGCGGATCTTCGTGTCGGACGGCGCCGCCGCCGCCCGCAGCTCCTACGGCTCCGTCCTCACCGACGAACTGGTCGACCAGGCCGGCGAGAGCGAGTTCGGCGACCTGGACCACCTGCTGGACGAGGACGAGGAGACCCAGGACCTGGACGACGAGGACGCCGAGCCGCACGGCGGCGTCCCGGTCGGCCCGCTGGGCGACGCCCACCTGCTCACCGAGTTCGGCCTGGCCTCCGACGAGCTGCTCTCCCTCAGCGGCGAGGGCGCGGTGCCGGGCGACGCACTGGAGCAGATCGCCGAGGCCCTGGGCTGCGGTGAGGTCCTGGAGGCCGTCCGGTAGCGGCCGGATACCCGACACTGGATGCCATGCAGCCCGCATCCACCGCGCAGCCCGTCCCGTACGTCCCCCCGTTGCCCGCCCCCGTCCGCCCCGACCCGGTCCGCGACCGCTGGTCGGCGCCGATGCGCCTCGCCATGGCCGAGGCCGCCCTGGCGCCGGCCACCGGGGACGTCCCGGTCGGGGCGCTCGTCCTGGGCCCGGACGGCGAGGTGATCGGACGCGGCCACAACGAGCGCGAGGCGGTCGGCGACCCGACGGCGCACGCCGAGGTGGTCGCGATCCGGCAGGCGGCCGCCAAGATCGGAGAATGGCGGCTCTCCGGCTGCACCCTGGTCGTCACCCTGGAGCCGTGCACGATGTGCGCCGGCGCCATTGTGCTCTCGCGGATCGACCGGGTGGTCTACGGCGCCCTCGACGAGAAGGCCGGCGCGGCCGGCTCGCTCTTCGACGTGATGCGCGACCGCCGGCTCAACCACCGCCCCGAGGTGATCTGGGGCGTCCTCGCCGAGGAGTGCGGCGAGCAGCTGCGGGCGTTCTTCGACACCCACCGCTGAGCCCCCTCCCGGCCGAACACCCTCCCGGCGCCCGCCGACAGCCCTCCGAGAAGGATTTCGTCCCCGAGCCACCCGTCCGGTAGAGTTCCCCTCGGTAGCGTGTCCGAGCGGCCAAAGGAGCACGCCTCGAAAGCGTGTGTGGGGGCAACTCCACCGTGGGTTCGAATCCCACCGCTACCGCCAGAAAGCCCGAGGGCCCGTCCGATCCGGACGGGCCCTCGGCGTTTCCGGGTGCCCTCGGACGGACGCACCCTCGGACGTGTCCGCCCTCTGACATGGAAATGGCTCCGCACACCGGGCCGACGACCACCGACGCCCGGCTCGTACGGAGCCTGGAGGGGGAGCGGCTCGGGGGGACTGACCGCTCCCCCGGCGGAGTCCCACAACCGGCACCGCGTCGGGGGGAAGCCGCGGCGGCCGGTCCCACAGCGGGGAGCTCCGGATCCACGTACCGGGGATTCCTGCCAGATCCTCGGTACGTCATCCATCCTGCCGCCCGGGTCGCGGCCGGGCACCCGGAGAAAGGCCCCACTCGCGGGGACCTTCGTCCCGCCGGCCGAACGCGTCACACACTTGATAGCCCGTCCGGGTGGATAAGCTGCCCCATGCAGGCCGCTCGGGGACCGAATGACGGCGGCCCACAGCTGGGAGGAAGGTCACCCGATGGCGCAGGCGAAGAAGATCGGCATGGTCCTCCTGCTCGTCTTCGTTCTCTACTCGATCATCACGTCGCCGGCCCGCTCCGCCGAACTCGTCCAGCTGGGGTTCGAGGGCATCTCGAACGCGGCCAAAGCGGTCGGCACCTTCATGACCGGGCTGATCAAGTAGACCGGGTGACCGGGTAACCGGGTAACCAGGCTGACCAGGTAGATCGGGCCGACCGAGCGGACCGCCGCTCGAGTGGACCGGCCCGGGCAGGTGGCCCGCGCCCGGGTGGCGGACGGCCGTCCACCGACCTCCGCACACCGGCTACGGTGGGCGGGACCCTCACCCCCCGTCCGCGAGGAGCGGCAATCGTGATCCGGCACCTGGTTCTGTTCAAGCTCAACGAAGGCGTCAGCAAGGACGACGAGCGCGCGCTCGCCGGCGCCAAGGCGTTCTCCGAACTCGGCGCGGT
This sequence comes from Kitasatospora sp. NPDC051164, assembly GCF_044455625.1. Classification (NCBI taxonomy): domain Bacteria; kingdom Bacillati; phylum Actinomycetota; class Actinomycetes; order Kitasatosporales; family Streptomycetaceae; genus Kitasatospora; species Kitasatospora sp. NPDC051164. The sequence continues at coordinate 237,698 of NZ_JBITFB010000007.1, forward strand.
CATCCCCGAGCTGCGCGAGTGGGATTGCGGCTGGAACACCACCGAGCGGGACATCGCGTACGACTATGCGATCAACAGCCTGGTCGAGGACCGCACCGCCCTGCAGGCCTACCTGACCCACCCGGCCCACCAGGCCGCGGCGGGCCAGTGGCGCGAGTTCGCGACCTGGGTGATCGCCGACATCGAGGTCTGAGCCCCCGTCCGACCCGATCCCGGCCCGATCGCGAACCGATCCCGGCCCGATCCCGCCCGGAGTCCGTCCCCGTCCTTCCCTCGGACGGCCCGCAGCGCCCCGTCCGACCTCCGGACGGGGCGCCGTGCTCTGTCCCGGAACGACCCTTGCGGCGCTTCACCACTGGCCCCGGTAAAGGTTGAACACCCGACCAACACACCTCCACCGGGTGCTTGCCCGACCTGTGCCCACCTTGTGATGCTATGACCGGTTTTGCCGGACATGGCGAGGTGGTGAACCAGCCGCGACACCCGATCCGCAGGGCCCGCCGCCGTTGTCGACTATGGGAGGGGTGACGTGTCCGTGGACGAGGTTCTGGCTGCGATCATCAGCCCGGCCGGCGAGCTGCGCCCGGACGGCCTGCGCGGCGGCCCCGGCGGCCGGCCCGCCGTGGACGTCCGGACGCTGACCCGGGTGCTGTTCGAGCGGCTCACCGAGCTGCCCCCGGACGCCCCCGAGCGGGAGCGGGTCCGGGCCGCGCTGATCGAGGTGAACATCCCGCTGGTGCGCTACGCGGCCACCCGCTTCCGCAGCCGCAGCGAGCCGATGGAGGACGTCGTCCAGGTCGGCACCATCGGCCTGATCAACGCGATCGACCGCTTCGACCCCGAGCGCGGCGTCCAGTTCCCCACCTACGCGCTGCCCACCATCCTGGGCGAGATCAAGCGCTACTTCCGGGACAACGTCCGCACCATGCACGTCCCGCGCCGGCTCCAGGAGCTGTGGGTCCAGGTCAGCGGCGCGATGGAGGAACTGACGGTGCTGCACGGGCGGGTGCCCAAGGTGCCGGAGATCGCCGCCAGCCTGCGGATCCCCGAGGAGGACGTCCGGGCCTGCCTGGACGCCGGGCGGGCCTACAACGCGGCTTCCCTGGAGGCCGCCCAGGAGCACGAGGGCGGGCTCGCCCTGCTCGACCGGCTCGGCTACGAGGACTCCGCGCTGGCCGAGGTCGAGCACCGCGACATGGTCCGCCACCTGCTGGTCCAACTCCCCGAGCGGGAGCGCCGGATCGTGATGCTGCGGTTCTTCGCCAACCTCACCCAGTCCCAGATCAGCACCGAGCTGGGGATGTCCCAAATGCACGTCTCGCGGCTGCTCTCGCGGATCCTCACCCGGCTTCGGACCGGCAACTCCTGGGAAGAATGAGATCGCAGCGCGTTACCCCCGTGTGACATCTTGCGACGTTCGGGTTTGCCGTGCACCGTGTTCCGGTATGGAGGGGGGAGGGCCCCGCCGGGAACCTCCGCGCGAGGGCCCCCGTTCAAGTGACAGTCACGAGGGGGTGGGTGCATGTCCGGAGAGCTGGGCACTGCGGAGATCCACGCTGGTCAGGCCAACGGCACTGCCGTCGCCGAGGCCCTGGTCCCGCGGCAGCGGGTCGAGTCCGTCGAGCCGCCCGGCCCCGACGCCGCACCAAAGACGCCGCTCGGCGCCGACCCGGCACCCGAGGCACCGCCCGGCGCAGGGCTGGACACCCGGACGCTCTCCCGCTCGCTGTTCCTGCGGCTGGCCGCACTGGAGCCCGGCAGCGAGGAGCACACCTACGTCCGCGACACCCTGATCGAGCTCAACCTGCCGCTGGTCCGGTACGCCTCCGCGCGTTTCCGCAGCCGCAACGAGCCGATGGAGGACATCGTCCAGGTCGGCACCATCGGCCTGATCAAGGCGATCGACCGCTTCGACCCGGAGCGCGGGGTGGAGTTCCCCACCTTCGCGATGCCCACCGTGGTCGGCGAGATCAAGCGCTTCTTCCGGGACACCAGCTGGTCGGTCCGGGTGCCGCGGCGGCTCCAGGAGCTGCGGCTGGCGCTCACCAAGGCCGGCGACGAGCTGTCCCAGCGGCTGGACCGCTCCCCCACCGTCGCCGAGCTGGCCGTCTGCCTGGGCGTCAGCGAGGAGGACGTGGTCGAGGGCCTCGCGGTCGGCAACGCGTACACCGCCAGCTCGCTCGACTCCGGCTCCGGCGAGGACGACGGCGACGGGCCGCTGGCCGACCGGCTGGGCTACGAGGACCTCGCGCTGGAGGGCGTGGAGTACCGGGAGTCGCTGAAGCCGCTGCTGGCCAAGCTGCCGCCGCGCGAGCGGCGGATCATCATGCTGCGGTTCTTCGGCAACCTCACCCAGTCGCAGATCGGCGAGGAGATCGGCATCTCGCAGATGCACGTCTCCCGGCTGCTCACCCGGACGCTCACCCAGCTCCGCGAGGGTCTGATCAGCGAGGGCTGATCAGCGGGAGCTGAGCCCGTCCCTCGACTTCGAGCAAGGGCCGAGCCACTCCCTCGACTTCAGCTGCCGTCCAGCAGGTTGACGCGCAGTCCGGCCAGCACGTCGTCGTCCAGCCCGAGCCCCTCCCGCCAGAACGGGTCGAAGCCGCCCCAGCCGGCCTCGACCTCCGCGAAGGCCGCGTCCAGGTAGGCGCGGTCGGCCCGGAAGACCGGCAGGAGGAGTTCGGGTTCGCGCATCAGGCCGCGGGCGGCGAAGTCGTCCAGCACCCGGTCGACGACCGCGGCGGAGCGCTCGTTGGTGAGCAGGTAGTCGGCGACGACGGTCTCGCGGTCCACCCCGAGGGCGGTCAGCAGGAGCGCTGCCGCCCATCCCGTACGGTCCTTGCCGGCCGAGCAGTGGAACAGCAGCGGCGGCCCGTCCGGGGCGGCCAGGAGGCGCAGCAGGGCGGCGAAGCGCTCGCGTGCCACCGGGTTCGTGACGAACCAGCGGTAGAGGCCGGCCATCGTCGCGCTCGCCCGGCCCTCGCCGAGCAGTGCGCGCTGCCGCTGCGGGCTGGGGTCGGCCAGGGCTCCCCTGATCATCAGATAGATGTCGAAGTCCTTTGCCAGCAACGGCAGTTGATGCAGCATGACGCCGCCGGGGAGGCGATCCTGGCCGGCGTCACGGATCTCGTCCATGCTGCGCAAGTCCACCACCCGGCGCAGGCCCAACGCACCGAGCGGGCCCAGGTCTTCGGCGGTGACGTGGTTCAGGCCATCGCTGCGCAGGGCCACCCCGCACCGCAGCGTCCGCCCGTCGGCGGTCCGGTACCCGCCCAGATCACGCGCGTTGACCGCGCCACGCAGCCCGAGACTGCGGCCGACCAGCTCGGTTCCGGCCGGTTCCGACGCCGATATCCGTGCGCCCCCGATTCTCCCGGACTCGGTCTGCTGATCGGCCATACGGGCGCCCCCATTGCATATTCGGACTGTCACATGGCACAGCGGTGCCCGATATTGCATGAACCTGCCCAATGGATCGGCAAGATGTGCAAGAGTGTCATGCGCAACGACGACAGTGTAGGTGTCGCGCCCGCACCGACGAGCCGCACCGTCGGTAACCACGTGTAGCGCTCAGCTTCCGGTTTTTCATTTTCAATTCATTATTTGCGCCACCGGTACAGTTCCGGTCACAATCAGCGCCTTCATGGCATCGCCATGAACGTTGGTAACAGGTTCGCTGCACTCTCGCCCTTTTGGTCCCTCGCACGGCCGACCCTCGACCAGGATGGGCCCCGGGCAGCCTGCTGCCCGCGAACAGCTACACGGGCAGGCGAGCGCCGAGCAGCGCGACGCCTGGCCCAAGGGGAGGATCAACCATGGGTCGAGCGACCCGAAGAGTCGCCGCGTGCGCGGCGGCAGTTCTGCTGGCCAGCGGCCTGCAGACCACCCTGGCCTTTGGCGACACCACGCCGCCCAGGATCGACCTCACCATCCTGGTCGTCGACGACGGCGGCCCCTCGGTCGCGGCCATCACCGCCGAGCTGAAGAGCCAGGGCACGCCGTACAAGGTCATCAGCCTCAATGACCCCAACCGTCCCGTCATCAACTCCGCTTTCCTGAGTGACACGGTGAACGGTCAGCCCCGGGGGAAGTTCCAGGGCATCGTGCTGCCCAACGAAAACCCCTTCCCCAACAGTGTCGCCGAGATGACGGCCATCGCGAGCTACGAAGCCGCTTTCAACATCCGCCAGATCGACGCGTACACGTGGGCCAGTCCGGCGGTGGGGCTGAACTACGCTCAGAATCCCGGTTTCGTCGGTACTCTCGACGGATTCCAGGGCGCCACCACCTCGGCCGGAACTTCGGGATCGTTCGGGTACCTCAAGGGCAGTGTCCCGTTCGAGGACAACGACCCGAGCGTCAGTGAGAGCTACGGCTACCTGGCGACCCCGCTCGCCAACCTCCCGGCCGGCGCCTCCTTCGTCCCGCTGGTCGACGCCCCGATCCCCAGCACCACCTCGCGCGGGTCCCTGGTCGGCGAGTACACCCACGACGGCCGCAAGGAGCTGGTCGTCACCTTCGTCTACAACCAGTACCAGCAGCAGTACCGCCTGCTGGCCCGCGGCATGGTCGACTGGATCACCCAGGGCGTCCACCTCGGCTACGACCGCAACTACTTCGCGGCCCACGTGGACGACGTCTTCCTGGCCGACGACCGCTGGGACACCGTGCTGAAGTGCACCCCCGGCGACGTCACCTGCCCGCCCGGCACCCCGGACACGGCCAACCCGATCCGGATGACCCAGGCTGACGCGCAGTACCTCAAGCAGTGGCAGACCGCCAACAACTTCACCCTCGACATGGTGTTCAACGGTGGCGGCAGCGAGGACTGGAAGGCCGACCACGCGACCACCGTGGACCCGACGGCGAACCAGATGATCGCCGACCAGAACAGCTACCGCTGGGTCAACCACACGTACACCCACCCGTACCTGGGCTGCGTCCAGGACGTCTCGGTGGTGCCGTGGGTCTGCACCAAGAACGCCTCGGGCGGCACGGTCTGGGTCGACCAGAACACCATCTCCACCCAGATCAAGAACAACTTCGACTGGGCCACGGCGAACGGTCTGAAGCCCGACCCGCAGGCCCTGGTCACCGGCGAGCACTCCGGCCTGCTGACCGCCCCGCAGGAGACCAGCGACAACCCGTACCTGGCTCCGGCGCTGGCCGCGAACGGCATCAAGTTCACCGGCAGCGACGCCTCGCGCGAGCCCGCCCAGCGGGCCGTCGGCTCCTCCACGCTGACCGTGCCCCGGTACCCGATGAACGTCTTCTACAACGCCGGCACGGCGAAGGAGGAGGCCGACGAGTACAACTGGATCTACACCAGCAAGGCCAACGGCGGCAGCGGCGTCTGCGAGAACAACGCCAACTCGACCTGCCTGTCGGCGCCGCTGGACGTCAACACCGGCTACCAGTCGTACATCGTGCCGCTGGAGGCCCGGATCGACCTCGGCCACGTGCTGAACAACGACCCGCGGCCGCACTTCATCCACCAGTCGAACCTGTCCGAGGACAAGATCCTCTACCCGGTGCTGGAGAAGATCCTCGGGACCTACCGGTCGCTGTACGCCGCCAACACCCCGATCGTGAACGTCGGCGAGCGCGAGATCGGCCAGGAGTTCCAGAAGCGCGCGGCCTGGAACACGGCCCTCGCCGCCGGTCAGGTCACCGCCTACCGGGTCGGCAACACCGTCACGGTCAACGCGCCGGCCGGCGTTCAGGTCCAGGCCACCATGCCGACCGGAACCGCTCAGAAGCTGGCCATCGGATCGACCGCCTTCGGTTCGTCCTATGCCGGTACGCTCTCCGGCTGGGTGTCCCCGGGCGCCCTGCAGAGCAACATCACCCTGCAGCTTCCGTCCGCCCCGGCCGCCCCGGCGCCCGTCGCGCCGAGCGTCGCCGCCAAGTCCGTCCCGGCCCCGGCGCCGGCGGACAAGACGGTCGTCCCGCAGGGCGTCGCCACCCCGGTCCCGGTGGGCCCGAGCGACACCACCCGCAAGCCGGCCCCGTCCCTGGTGCCGGGCAGCGGGGCCCCGGTGCCCGGCAAGGGCGTGACCGCTGATAACAACGGTCACGGCGACAAGGGCCAGAACGGCCGCGGCGACAAGACCGCGGCGAAGAACGGCAAGGCCTCTGGGGGGACGGCCACGCCGATCAGCACCACCGGACGCTCCGGCAACCGGTAACCCGTACCAGCCGCTGACGGGGCCGGACCGGACAACCGGCCCGACCCCGCCACGGCGCCCGTTCCGGCCACCCAGGCCGGAACCGACGCAAGAACAGGAGGGGGGACAGGAGATGCGCGTCACCCTGCTCACCGAGGGGACGTATCCGCACCAGCACGGCGGCGTGAGTGTCTGGTGCGACCAGCTCGTTCAGGGCATGCCGGACGTCGACTTCGACGTCATCGCCGTCACCGGGACCGGCCACGAAGCACTGGCCTGGGAATTGCCCGCCAACGTCAAGTCGGTCACGACCGCTCCACTGTGGGGCCCGGCCTCCGAGGCCAGGCCGCCCCGCGGCAAGGAGATGCGGCGCTTCCTCAACGCGTACGAGCGCTTCCTGCACTCCATCCTCGATCCCGTCTACACCACGCACTTCGGCACCGAGCTGTACGGCTTCGCCGACCTCGCCCGGCGCGGGCTGCTCAGCCCGGCGCTGCGCAGCGAGCGTGCGCTCCGTACCCTCCAGCACGTGTGGACCCGGGACTACCTGCCCACCGCCGTCTCCCGGCCCACCCTGCACGACGCCCTGAACGCGACCGACCTGCTGGAGCACGCCCTGCGGCCGCTCTCGGTCGAGCCGCCGAAGGACGGCGTCGCGCACGCGGCCAGCGGCGGCCTCGCCACCCTGCCCGGGCTGATCGCCGCCCAGCAGTACGGCGTACCGTTTCTGCTCACCGAGCACGGCATCTACCTGCGCGAGCGCTACCTCGGCTACCGCACCGGCCCGTACCGCTGGCCGGTCAAGGCGCTGCTGCTCGGCTTCTACCGGATGCTCGCCGAGGAGAGCTACCGGGTGGCCGCGCTGGTCACCCCGGGCAACCGGTACAACCGTCGCTGGGAGGAGCGCGGCGGCACGCCGTCCGCGCACATCCGCACCGTCTACAACGGGGTGGACCCGGCGGCCTTCCCGCCCGCCGGCCCCGAGCCCGAGACCCCGACCCTCAGCTGGGCCGGCCGGGTCGACCCGATCAAGGACCTGGAGACGCTGATCCGGGCCTTCGCCATCGTCCACCGCGAGATCCCCGAGGCGCGGCTGCGGCTCTTCGGGGGCACGCCCAAGGGCGGCGAGGCCTACCGGGACGGCTGCATAACCCTGGCCGCCGAACTCGGCATAGCCGACTCGGTGGCCTTCGAAGGCCGCGTCGCCGACATCACCGACGCCTACGCGGCGGGCAACGTGGTCATGCTCTCCAGCATCAGCGAGGGCTTCCCGTTCACCCTGATCGAAGCGATGTCCTGCGGCCGCGCGACCGTCTCCACCGACGTCGGCGGCGTCCGCGAGGCCGTCGGCGACACCGGCCTGGTCGTCCCGCCGCGCGAGCCCGAGCCGATGGCGGCCGCCGCGATCGAGCTGCTGCGCGACGCCGAACGGCGCGCCCGGCTCGGCGAAGGAGCCCGGCTGCGGGTGATCGAACAGTTCACGCTGCGCCAGAACATCGACGGCTTCCGCGGCATCTACACCGAGCTCCTGGGCACCGCCCGCTGGATGCCCGGCGGCATGGTGGCCGTCACCGACCAGGCCCCCAGCCCCGACTGGGACGAGCATCTGGCCACCGCCCGGCCCGAACCGAGCGAGGTGGGCGCGTGAGCGAGCGGAGCGAGCGAACCATCAAGAGGTGCGCGTCCCGCGAAGCGGCCGCCGAGCGCAGCGAGGTGGGCGCATGAGCGGTCCTTTGCGTCTCGTTCCGGACGAGGGCGGTTCCGAGCGGACGATGCAGCTGCGCACGCTGCCGCTCAAGCTCCGCCGTCCCGCCCCGACCGAGCCCGAGCCCGGGCCCGAGGAGCAGCTCGGCCTCTCCGCGGACCCGCTGGACGAACTCGCCGAGCGTCTGCGGGACATCTGCGCCGACGCCGTCCACCCGTACGAGATCGCGGCCATCCTGGAGTCCGACGGCCTCTCGGACGAGCAGGCGGCCCTGCTGTACGGCCGCCCCGACGCGTTCACCGTCGCCGAGGAGCTGTTCGAGAAGGTCCCGCGCCGCTACCCCGGTCAGAGCTCCGAGTTCGCCAATCCCTGGCGGGCCGACCCCTGGCGCTGCGTCGTACGCGGCCTGGTGTTCGCCCTGCCCGGCCTCGGCTACCTGCTCGGCGCCAACCTGTTCGCGACCGCCCGGATGCGTTTCGGCCTGCCCTCGGGCATGCTCGCGCTGTCGATCGCCACGCTGGTCAGCTGGGGCTTCAACCAGGCCCTGGCGCACCGCGCGTACCGCTGGCTGGGCCGGCTGCGCCGTCGGGAGGCCGCGGTCTGCCTGACCGTCGGCGCACCGCTCGGCGCGCTGATCGCGGCCGCCGCCGCGTACGTGGTGGGCGGGCCGCTCGGGGCGCTGTGCTTCGCCGCCGGGCAGTCCTGCTACCTGGGCGCGGCCACCGTGCTGCTGGTGCTCGGCCGGGAGAAGTTCCTGCTGCTGGCGCTGGCGCCGGCTTCGGTCGGCGCGGGCGTGGTGCTGGCGGCGGACGTCCCACAGGTGGTCCGTACGGTCGTGCTGCTCGCCTCGGTGGTGCTGGCCACCGGGCTGGCCGTCCGGGAGCTGCTGGTCTGTGTCCGCGGCGGTGAACGCGAGTCCGTGTCGCTGAAGCTGCCGCTCCGCCAGGAGGTCCCGCACCTGCTGTTCGGCCTGGCCTGCGGCGCGCTCACGTTGATCGCCGGCCTGGGCACGACCATTCACCAGGCCGTGCAGACCGGCGGCCACGCCACGCAGGCGACGTCGACCACCCCGACCGGCCCGGCCATGATCGCGCTGACGCTCAGTCTCGGTCTCGCCGAGTGGCTGCTCTTCCGCTACCGGGCGATGGCGGTGGCCGCGTTGCGCATCAGCCACACGAGCGGCCAGTTCACCCGCCGCACCGGCGGGATCCTGCTCGGCTGCCTGTTCATCTACCTCACCACCGTGGCCGCGCTGGACGCCGCCGCGACCGTGCTGTGGCCCGGCGCTCCCGCGCTCGGCGTGCCGCAGCTCGGCGCGATGCTGCTCCTCGGCGGCTCGCTCTGGCTGGCGCTGCTGCTGAACGCCTTCGGGTTCAGCTGGAGCACCGCCCTCATCTGTCTGGCCGCCGCGGGTGCCGAGAGCGCCGGGTTGCTGACCGGTGTGGATCCAATCGTCCTGCAGCTGACCGGCTGCGGGGCGGCCGCCGTCCTCCTCACCGCCATCGCCGGGCCCGCGCTCGGCCGCACCACCCAGCACCGCTGAATCACCCGCACGACCCGCACCACATCCGAACCAGTTCTGATCCACATCGAATATCCCGCACGCCTCCTTCGCGTGCACCGCTGTACCCGCTTCACCTGAGACACCCACCGGGCCACCGGCGGCCGACCACCACAGAGCGTCCGGCCGCCCCGGCAGATCGAGAAAGCGAACCCCGCATGAGCAGCGTCGCGGTTACCGGAGCCGAGGGCTTCATCGGCTCCCACCTCGTCGAGACCCTGGTCGCCGACGGGCACCACGTCCGCGCGATGGTCCAGTACAACTCCTTCTCCTCCTTCGGGTGGCTGGAGACCCTGTCCGAGGAGGTGCTGGACTCGGTCGAGATCATCCTCGGCGACGTCCGGGACCCGGGCTCGGTCAACGGCCTGGTCAAGGGCACCGAGGCGGTCTACCACCTGGCCGCCCTGATCGCGATCCCGTACTCCTACCGCGCTCCCCACTCGTACGTGGACACCAACGTCACCGGCACCCTGAACGTGCTGGAGGCGGTGCGCCACCTGGAGATCCCGCGCCTGGTGCACACCTCCACGAGCGAGACCTACGGCACCGCGCAGACCGTGCCGATCACCGAGGACCACCCGATCAACACCCAGTCCCCGTACGCCGCCTCCAAGGCCGGCGGGGACCGGCTGGCGGACAGCTACCACGCCAGCTTCGAGACCCCGGTCGTCACCCTGCGCCCGTTCAACACCTTCGGCCCGCGCCAGTCGATGCGCGCCGTCATCCCGACCGTGATCGCGCAGGTCGCGGCCGGCCAGACCGAGATCACCCTGGGCGACCTGCGCCCGACCCGCGACTTCACGTTCGTCAAGGACACCGCCAACGCCTTCCGCACGGTGGGCACCGCGCCCGCCGAGACGGTGGTCGGCCGCACCTTCAACGCCGGCACCGGCGGCGAGATCTCGGTCGGCGACCTGGTCACCCTGGTCGGCAAGCTGATGGGCGTCGACCTGGTGGTGAAGGAGGACGAGCAGCGCATCCGTCCGACCAACTCCGAGGTCATGCGCCTGGTCGCGGACGCGACCCGGCTGCGCAAGGCCACCGGCTGGGCCCCGCACTTCAGCCTGGAGCAGGGCTTGGAGCAGACCATCGAGTTCTTCCGCGACCCGGCCAACCTGGCTCGCTACAAGACCGACATCTACAACGTCTGACCGCCTTCACGATCATGTTCGTCCTGGTAACCAAGGTTCGTGGCCTGCACATCCTTTCCGTGGGGGAAAAACCATGCACGCAGTGATCCTGGCCGGCGGCAAGGGCGTCCGCCTCCGCCCGTACACCACCGCGCTTCCCAAGCCGCTCGTTCCGATCGGCGACCAGCACGCGATCCTGGAGATCGTGATGCGCCAGCTCGCCGCCGCGGGCTTCAAGACCGTCACCCTGGCCATCGGCCACCTCGGCCACATCATCCGCGCCTACGTCGGCAACGGCTCCCAGTGGGGCCTGCGGGTCGGCTACGCCGTCGAGGACAGCCCGCTCGGCACCATGGGCCCGCTGCTCACCATGCAGGACCGCCTGCCCGAGCACTTCCTGGTGATGAACGGCGACATCCTCACCGACCTGGACTTCGCCGGGGTGCTCAAGCACCACGAGACGTCCGGTGCACCGCTGACCATCGCCACCTACGCCCGCCAGGTCAAGATCGACTTTGGCGTGCTGACCACCGACTCCGGCACCATCACCGGCTTCCAGGAGAAGCCCAGCATCGACTACCGCGTCTCGATGGGCGTGTACGGCGTCTCGCGCTCGGCGCTCGCCAAGTACACCCCCGGCCTGCCGCTGGGCTTCGACGAGCTGGTGCTGGACCTGCTGGCCGCCAAGACCCCGCCGGCCGCGTACGACTTCGGCGGCTACTGGCTCGACATCGGCCGCCCGGACGACTACGACCGGGCCAACGCCGAGTTCTCGACCATCCGCCCGGTCCTGATGCCCTTCGAGTCGGCCGGCGTCGTGCCGGGCGTTGCGGAGCTGCCGCTCCCGGCCGCCCGCACCGCCCCGGACGACACGTCCGACGAGCCCGCCGCCGCGGGCGCCGAGAGCGACGGACGGGCCGCGTGAGAATCCTGCTCCTCGGCGGCGACGGCTTCCTGGGCCGTCACGCCACCACCGTCCTGCGGTCGCTGCCCGGTGCCACCGTGCTGACCGCGGGCCGGCGGTCCACTCACGACCTTCGGCTGGACCTGGCCACCGCCCAGGCCGGCCCGCTCGGCGAGGAACTGGCCGCGCTGGCCCCCGACGCGGTGGTCAACTTCGCCGGCGCGGTGGCCGGCAGCGCGGTCAAGCTCGCCGAGGTGAACGCCCGCGGCCCGGCGGTGCTCTGCGAGGCGCTGCAGTTCGGCGTCCCGAAGGCCCGCCTGGTGCACATCGGTTCGGCCGGCGAGTACGGCGTCTGCGCGCAGGGCAGCTCGCTGCCCGAGGACGCCGACGCCCGCCCGGTCGGCGTGTACGGCGCGACCAAGCTGGCCGGCTCCCTCGCGGTGGCCGGCTCGCCGCTGGACGCCGTCGTGCTGCGGGTGTTCAACCCGGTCGGCCCCGGCGCACCGGCGGGCTCGCTGCCCGGCCGGCTGGCCGCCGAGCTGCGCCGGGTGGCGCCCGAGGGCACCGACGGCGTGGTCACGGTCGGCGACCTCTCCGCCTACCGCGACTTCGTCGACGCCCGGGACGTCGCCGAGGCGGTCGGCCTGGCGGTCGCGGCCGACCGTCCGCTCCCCCGGGTGCTCAACCTCGCCTCCGGGCAGGCCAAGCAGGTCCGGGCGATCGCCGACGGCCTGGTCGCCGCGGCCGGTTTCACCGGCCGGATCGACGAGAGCGGGGCCGGCTCCGAGCGTTCGGCCGCGGTCTCCTGGCAGCAGGCCGACGTCTCGGCCGCCGCCCGGGAGCTCGGCTGGCACCCGGAGACGGACCTCGCCGACACCCTGCGCGACCTGTGGCTCAGCACCGCCGAGCCCACGCCGACCCCGGTGGTCGCATGACCACCGGGCACCACCCCGACGGCCGCCTGCTGGTGCCGCTGTACGTCCACCCCGCGGTGGACCCGGCGGCCTGGCAGGCGGTCGCCGCCGCCGACCCCGACCGGATCGCCGCCGTCGTGCTCAACCTCGCCGACGGCCCGGGCGAGGTCCCGGACAACGTCTTCGCCGAGGCTGCCGAAGAACTCCGCGCGGCGGGGCTGCCGTTGGTCGGGTACACCGACACCGACTACGGCCACAGGTCCCACGCGGCCGTGGTCGCGGACATCCTGACGTACCGTCAGCGACATGGCATCACCGGCGTCTACCTCGACCAGGTGACCACCCACCCGGGCGCGTTGGCGCACTACCGGCGGCTGGCCACGGCGGCCCGCGCGGCCGGCTGCGGCACCGTGATCTTCGGCCACGGCGAGCACCCCGACCCGGGCTACGCCGAGGTCGGCCTGGCCGACCTGCTGGTCACCTTCGAGGGGGACTGGGACACCTACCGCGCGATGACGCAACCGCTGTGGACCGGCCGGCACGCGGCCTCCCGCTTCTGCCACCTGGTCTACGACGTCCCGTCCGAGCACGCCCAGGACGCCACCGCCCTGATCGCCGCCCGCCGGGCCGGTGTCGGCTGCGCCGTCCCCGGCGCCGGGGAGAACCCCTGGCGCACTCTGCCGTACGGTCTGACCGCTGCTGAACTGACCTGACTCGATCCGGAGTTCGACTACCGTGAACCGCCGCACCCGGCTCCTGCCGGCCGCCCTGGCCCTCGCCACCGCCACCGCCCTGCTGGCCACCTCGTGCAGCAGCTCCGGCTCGGAGGACGACGGCGACTCGGCCGACGGCTCCCCGAGCACCCCGCCCGCGGCCACCGCCCCGAGCACCCCCGGCACCACCGACCCGGGCACCCCCGACGGCACGCCCACCCCCGGCACGCCCAGCGACCCCGCCACGAGCGCGGCCCCGGGCACGCCGAGCGGCAGCACTCCCCCGGGCACCACGCCGCCCGGCACCACCGCCCCGCCGCCGACCGGCGCCCGCTGGCAGCCCACCCCGGGCCTGGCCTGGCAGTGGCAGCTCGGCGGCGGCACCGTGGACCAGTCGGTGGACGTCCCGGTCTACGACATCGACGGCTTCGAGAACGACGCCTCGGTGGTGGCCGCGCTGCACGCCAAGGGCCGCAAGGTGATCTGCTACCTCAACGCCGGCTCCTGGGAGAACTTCCGCCCGGACGCCACCGCCTTCGCCAAGGCCCTCCAGGGCTCGGACACCGGCTGGAAGGGCGAGAAGTGGTTCGACATCCGCAAGCTCGACCAGCTGAAGCCGCTGATGGCCGCCCGCTTCGACATGTGCAAGAGCAAGGGCTTCGACGCCATCGAGCCGGACACCATCGAGGCCTACAACCAGAACAGCGGCTTCCCGCTGACGCCCGACGACCAGCTCAAGTACAACCGGATGCTGGCCCGGCTCGCGCACGAACGCGGCCTGGCCATCGGCCTGAAGAACGACCTGGACCAGATCCCCGCGCTGCTGCCGGACTTCGACTTCGCGGTCAACGAGGAGTGCTCGCAGTTCGACGAGTGCGACCGCGTCGCACCCTTCGTCAAGGCGGGCAAGGCGGTCTTCCATGTCGAGTACAAGCTCGACACGGACCAGTTCTGCGCCAAGGCCAAGTCGCTGGGCTTCAGTTCGATGCAGAAGAAGCTCGAGCTGAACGCCTGGCGCAAGCCCTGCTGAGGTGTTCCACTCCCGTCGCGCGGGTGACCCGGACGAGGGTCACCCGCGCGAGGGTCACTTGACCGCCAGCCAGATGACGGTGCCCAGCACGGCCAGCACGACGACGGCGACCAGCGCGATCACGCCGGTACGGTTGCCGCCGCCGCTGGTGCTGCGGCCGTAGGTGGAAACGTTGCCCGGCTCCTGGCGTGCCGGGGTCTCGTCGACGAACGCCCGGAACATCTGGGTGCTGCCGGCGGGGTCGTAGTCGTTGTCAGCCATGGCAGGGACTCTAACGAATCGGCCCACCTCAGGCACAGCCCGGACCCCCTTCCCGGCCGGCGCACCACCCCGGCGTGCGACGGTGGTACGACAGGCTCGTGAACACCACCCGGCGCATGGAATGCCCCACTGCGGAATCGGGTTGACTGCGATCATGACCGGAAACCACAGCCGGGTGAGCCTCGGCACCTCCGACCTGTCCGTCTTCCCGCTCTCCCTCGGCGGGAACGTCTTCGGCTGGACGGCCGACGAGCAGCAGTCCTTCGCGGTCCTGGACGCCTACGCGGCCGCCGGCGGCAACTTCGTCGACACCGCCGACGTCTACTCGGCCTGGGCCCCGGGCAACACCGGCGGCGAGTCCGAGACCGTCCTCGGCAACTGGCTGCGCAGCCGCGGCAACCGCGACGGCGTGGTGATCGCCACCAAGGTCGGCATGCACCCCGAGGCGCGCGGCCTCGGCGCCGCCAACATCAAGGCCTCGGCCGAGGCGTCGCTGCGCCGCCTGGGCGTCGAGCGGATCGACCTGTACTACACCCACCGGGACGACGACACCCCGGTCGAGGAGTTCGTCGCCGCCCTGGACGAGCTGGTCCGCGAGGGCAAGGTCCGCGCGGTCGCCGCCTCCAACATCGGCGCCGAGCGGCTGTCCGAGGCGCTGGCCTTCGCCGAGCGCGAGGGACTGGCGAAGTACGTCGCCGTCCAGCCGCACTACAACCTGGTCTCGCGCGACACCTTCGAGGGCCCGCTGGCCGACGTGGTCGCCGAGCACGGTCTGGCCACCGTCCCGTACTACGCGCTCGCCTCGGGCTTCCTGACCGGCAAGTACCGCCCGGGCGGCGCGGGCGTGGACAGCGCCCGCGCCGAGGGCGCCGCCCGCTACCTCGACGAGCCGCGCGGACCCAAGGTGCTGGAGGCGCTGGACACCGTCGCCGCCGAGCAAGAGGTCGAGCTCGCAGCCGTCGCCCTGGCCTGGCTCACCGCCCGTCCGACGGTCGCCGCCCCGATCGCCAGCGCCCGCACCGTCGAGCAGCTCCCGCCGCTGCTGGCCGGCGCCACGCTGAAGCTCACCCCGGAGCAGACCGCCCTGCTGGACGCCGCCTCCCTCGCCTGAGCACCGACCCGCGCACGCCACCGGGCCCCCGACAGCATCGCGCTGTCGGGGGCCCGGTGGCGTCTCCCGGCGCTACGGCCGCCCGAAGTGGGTCGGGTAGTAGCCCGAGTTGAGGGTCGAGACCCGGACGGTCCTGCCCGGCCGGGGCGCCTCGACGAACGTGCCGCCGCCCAGGTATATCCCCACGTGGTGGATCCCCGAGGCGCGGCCGCTGTCCGACCAGAACACCAGGTCGCCGCGGCGCAGCTGCCCCGCGCTGATCGGCGTGGTCGCCGCGTACTGGTCGTCGGCCACCCGCGGCAGGCTTATCCCCGCCCGCCGGTAGGCCTGCTGCACCAGTCCCGAGCAGTCGTAGCCGGACGGGCCGTTGCCGCCCCAGACGTACGGCTTGCCCAGCTGGGCGAGCGCGTAGTCGACGGCGGTCTCCTCGCTCTCGGAGGCCGGCGCGGTGTCCGCGGACGGACGGCTCACGGGCGGGGCGGGCGCCGGGGCCGAACCGCCGCCGGACTGACCGGTGCGGTTCAGGTAGACGTCGTAGTGGCTGGTCCAGCGCCACTCGCCGCTGCCGTTCTTGAACCAGTACTTCGACCCGTCCCAGCCCTGGCGCAGGCCGTAGGAGGAGGCCGAACCGTTGGAGACGGCCTTGGCGCCCGAGGCGGTGGACCCGCCGGACCCACCGGACCCACCGGAGCCGCTCGAGCCGGTGGACCGGCCGGTGCGGCTCGCGTAGACGTCGTAGTGTCCGGTCCACCGCCACTCGCCCGCACTGTTCTTGAACCAGTACTTCGACCCGTCCCAGCCCTGCTTCCCGGCCGCGGCGTGCGCGGACCCGGCACCGGCCGTCAGGCCGACCACGCCGGCGCCCGCCAGCACGGTGGTGGCCAGACAGGTGCTCCGCACGGCGCGGTGTATTCGGCTGCCGCCGGCCGCCGCGGCGCCGTGGGCGGTGCGCGGCCGGGGGGCGCAGTTCGGGCAGCCGCAGCCGGCGATCGCGGGGATGCTGCCGAGACGCTCCTCGAAGCCGATCAGGCCGGGATCCTCGTCGAGGCCGACCGAGCCGACCGTGACGGCGGGTTCGGCGTACGCGCCGGTGGCTATCCTCATGCGGGTCGTCCTTCCTTCCGCCCGGCACGGGCGGCCGGGGACGGTACCGAGGCGGCCACTCCGGCCGGGGCGACGAAGGCGACCAGCAGCTGCTCCATCAGCGCGCTGCGGGCGGCCTCGTCCAGTTCGTGCGCGGTGACGCGCTCCAGGCGCCGGACGGCGAGCGCCGCCGCCTCCACCGCGTCGTCCACCAGCACCGTCCGCAGGCCCGCGTCCAGGTCGGCCAGCCGGCGGCGGCGCATCGACTCGGCGACCTCCGGCGCGTATTCCAGCGCCAGCGGCTGCACCGAGTACACCTCCAGGCCCGCGGGGGCGGCCTCGGCGGCCAGCGACCTGGTCAGCTCGTCGGCGAACCACTGCCCGTCGCGCAGCGCGGGCCCGGGCGCCGCGTTGCTGTCACAGGGCAGCATGGACGCGGTACGGGTGAGCACCGCCTGGATCTGCTCGCGCAGGTAGCCCTCGTGGTCCTCGATCGCCAGCAGCGCCCGCGCGGTGTCCTTGACCCGCCAGACGATCAGCAGCCGGACCACGATCGGCGTGCCGGTCCGGTCGACCGCCTTCACCGGCTCACTGCGCCAGTGCCGCAGCCTCACGTCCATCCGACGGCGGCGCAGCAGCGGGTTGACCCACACCAGACCGGTCCGGCGGACGGTGCCCCGGTAGCGGCCCCAGCGGGTCAGTACCCGGGTCTCGCCGCCCGCGTTGGCCAGCAGCCCGGCGAGCGCGACCACCACCAGCAGGCCGACCGCGCTGACCTCGGCGATCGACGTGGCGTCCACGTCCGCCCGCCCGCTCGCCCGCGCAGCGGCGCCGCGCAGGTCGGGCAGCACGTCCCAGTGCGGGACGACGCCGGTGCGCAGCAGGAGGAACAGCATGCCGGCCAGCCCGAGCAGCACCACCAGCAGGGCGATCCAGCCGGGCAGCGTGGTGGCGCCGTGCTCGCGCACTGCCTGGTCGGCGCGCGGCGGGCGCCGGGAGGCGGTGGCGGCGCCGACCGCGGTGGCGTCCGGCAGCTCGACGGTCTCCGGGGCTGCCGTCTCCAGCGGATCCCGCAGGTCCGCCGGGTCGGCGGACGACGGCGCGGGGACGACGGCCATCAGCGTGGTCGCCGGGCCGCCGTCGGCCGGGCCGACCGGTTCGGCGGCCTTGGCCATCGTGACCGCCGTGACTCTGGCCAGCGGACTGGCGCCGGAGGCGGAACGTTCCGGCAGCACCGGCGGGAGCTTTTGGGGCAGGTTGTCGGGTCGCTGCGAAGAATCGCGGGTGACGTCCATGCACGGGTCCTCTGGGGTCGGTGTGTCGCGCAACGGGCGGCCCGGATCTGACGGGCAGTGCCAGGGTCAGGCTAAGTTCATACGTCATCAAATGCGACATTTGAGTCGAGGTGTGTCGACATTTACTGACGAATCATCCAAAGCCGACCTGACGCGCAGGCACATGAACGGATGGTCGGGACAGTTCGGCGCAGGTCAGCGCCGTCGAGCACCAGGACCGCGGGCGAACACCCGACGGGTGATCAGCCCGATCCCGGTGAGCACCAGCAGGATCCCGGCGAGCCCACCGCGCCAGCCGGAATCCCCGGACCGGCCCACCACGCTCTGCGGACCCTCCGGCAGGGGCAGCGGCAGGGCCGCGGCCTCGGCGGAGTCCGCGGTTTCAGCGGCGGCTTCGGCCGGTCCGGTCGGCGACGGCCGGCTCATCACGGCGACGACGGCCGCCCGGGACGAACTGACGGCAGAGGTCGGACCCGGGGTCGGAGAGGCAGTCGCGGCGCTCGCAGCGGTCGGGACGGGGGACACCGACGGAACCACCGGCGCAACGGGTGCCCCCGGCGCAACGGACGGGCTCGGAGGCGGAGCCGGCCTCGGCGAAGACACCGTCGAACCCACCGCACTCGGACTCGGCTTCGCGGTGCCCGACGAAACCGCCGACGGGCCGGACACCACCGGGCTCGCCGCAGCCGACGGGGCGACCACCGGCGGCGCCGGGATCGGCAGCACCCCCGGCGGGCCCGGCACCGGCACCTCGGGCGCCACCGCAACGGACGGGCTCGGACTCGCCGCGGCCGAAACCGCAGCCGAAGCCGAAGCCACGGTCGTGCTCGACGCGACCGGCGCCGACGCCGTCGGGCCGGGGGTCATCGGACCCGGCACCGACGGGCTGGGCGAGCCCGACACCGCCGCAGCAGTGACCCGCACGCGCACCGGGTCCGCCGAGGTCCCGTTCCCCGCCAGGTCCGTGGCCGTGACGGTCAGCCATTGCTCGCCGTCCGTCAGGTCCCGGTTGGCGGTGCAGGTCCAGCTGCCGTCGATGGCCGCCGTCGCCCCGCAGAGCACGGTCCGCTGGTCCGAGCTCGCGCTCGACCCGGCCGTGACCAGCACGTTCGAGCCCGGTTCGGCCCGTCCGGCGAGCGTGGGGCGGCTGACCCGCAGGGTCGCTCCCGGGGCCGGCGCGTTGAGCACCGGCCGGTCCGGCGGAACGGTGTCGACCACCAGCGTGGCCGGCTGCCCGGCCGTCCGGTTCCCCGCCGCGTCGACCGCGACCGGGGTGAGCTGGTGCTTTCCCTCCGTCAGGTCCTCGACCGGCAGGCAGGACCACTGGCCGTCCCTCCGCACCGCCGTGCTGCACAGCTCGCCACCCGTAGGGCGGTCGGTCACCGAGACGGTGCTGCCCGCGTCGCCGGTGCCGGTGACCGGCAGCCCGGGGTCGTTGGTGTAGGCCGGGAGCGTGAGTGCGGGGGCGGTCGGCGGCGCGGTCTTCACGGTGACCTTGACCGGCTCGCCGCGCAGCACCACGCCGCCGCTGGTGGTCTCGACCGGGGTGAGGCTGTGCGGGCCGGCGGGCAGCGCCGCGGCGGGGCGACAGGACCAGTCGCCGCCACGCCCGACCTTGGCCTTGCAGAGCGCGGCGTCGCCCTCCCGGATCTCGACCGTGGCGCCGGCCACCGCGCCCTCGCCGCTGACCTCCGGGCGGGCGTCGGCGAGGACGGTGCCGTCGACGGGTTCGGCGATCTCCGGCCGGGCGGCTCCGACGGTCAGCTTGATCCGCTGGTCGGAGACCTGCCCGGAGTCGGCGAACCCGCCGGAGGGGACGAGTTGGCTGGTGTCGCGGCCGATCCGCAGCCGGGCCCAGGTCTCGCCGGAGGCGGCGCCGGGTGGGACGGTCCATTCCAGGGTCGCGGTGTCGGCGCCGGGCAGGACCTCGGTCTGCACCCGCCCGGCGGGCTCGAACCGTCCGGTGTGCCCGAAGTCGATCCAGCCGGCCAGGGTGGCGGGCTGGTCGCCGACCGCGACCGGGACGGTCAGCCGGTAGTAGCGGCCGATCGCTGCCTCGTCGGGGAAGCTGATCGACGGGTCGGCGCCCCGGTACTCGCCGCGGCCGGGCTGGAGCTTGGGCGGCGGCGGGCCGGCGAAGGGGCTTCGCAGGGAGGCGCCGTGGTCGAGCCGGACCAACGGCTCGTCGTCCGCGGCCTCGGCGGAGCGGTTCCGGGCGCGCAGCGACGGGTTGGCGGCGTCGGCGCCGAGGAAGAGGTCGGAGACCACGTGCGAGGCGTTGCCGTAGGCCTGCGGCGCGGTGCCGAGGTCCTCGTCGACGGTGACGGTGTAGGCCTGGCGCAGGACGGGCGGGGCGGTGGTGCTGCCGGCCCGGGCGGTGGAGCGCTGCTCGACCCGGAACAGTGCGGTGCGGAAGGTCCCGGCGAGCTCCAGCGAGCCCTCGGCGGCGGAGCCGGGCGTGCCGTCGGAGGCGCCGTCGCGGCCCGCGGGAGCGAGGGTGGTGCCGTCGACCGTCCAGCCGGGCCAGTCGGTGCGGCTGACCAGGGTGGGGGCGGTGGGCGAGCCGCCGGTGAGGGTCAGCCGGGTCGCGGCGCTGGTGGTGGTGCCGGATTTCCCGGTGGCGACGGCGGCGAGCCCGCTGAGGTGCAGCCGGGGATTGCGGACGGGCCGGGAGAAAGTCAGCCGGAGCGTTCCCGCCGTGCTCCAGGAACCGTCCGTCTGCGGACCGCTGGGGGTGAGTTCGAAGGTCTGCGTGGGGCTTCCGGGGTGCATTCCGTCCGCATAACGGGCGACGGAATGCCCCCCGGCGGATCGGTCCGCCAATTCTCCCGATCCGGCCGTGACCGCCACCCCGGGAGAGGCATCGAAATCGATCCGGACGGAAAGTCCGGAGGGCAGCACCGCCCGGTGTTCCCCCGACCAGGAGTCAGGGGACTGCTGGGCCACCGAGAGCGGAGCGTTCCAGCCGGTCAGCAGTCCGGCCGTGAGGACGGCCAGGGCGGCAGCGGTGCGGGGGAACTGTCGGCTCATCCGGCTCTCCTTCGCGGTCGGCTGCCGAGGACGGGCAGTCTGGGCACAAGATCCGACAAAAAGGAATCACGGACCCCGGACCGGTCATCCTGCGACACCTGCGCTTTCGACCGTGTCCCACCCGTTTGGCGGCCGTCCGGGCGGCCGGACGGGACCTGCCCGAAACCGCCGCATTCCATCCGGTAAGCGGTAATCGGCACACCCGGACGGACGTAGGCACGGGAAATCCCGGCTAATTCAGCGGACCCCAGCGGCCGGGACCTGACCATTCATCGGAGAAGTCCGTCCGACCGGCCCGCCCGCCGGGCGGAGTCTGGCCGGGCACGCCCCCGTCGGCGCGGCGAGCGGGCCGGGGGCCGGGAAACGAGAGAAGCCCCCGGCCGGTGGCCGGGGGCTTCTCGCTGGTGCGCTCAGCAGGATTCGAACCTGCAACCTCTTGATCCGTAGTCAAGTGCTCTATCCGTTGAGCTATGAGCGCAAGGACCGGGCGAACCCGATCTTGCGGAGTTTGGTGCGCTCAGCAGGATTCGAACCTGCAACCTCTTGATCCGTAGTCAAGTGCTCTATCCGTTGAGCTATGAGCGCTCGCCCTGGTGAACGTTGCCTCCGGGGCGTTGCGGGGACAACATTACATGACCTGCGACGTGGGGCGAAATCGATTGGCCCGGGGCCCGCTCCCGGCCTGCTCTGGGCCCGCACCGGGGCGGGCCGGGGACCGGCACGGACCCGGCCCGACCTGCCCCGGGAACGCGAAGAGCCCCCGCCGACGAGATCGTCGACGGGGGCTCCCGACTGGCGGAGGCTGAGGGATTTGAACCCTCGATCAGGAATAACCCCGAAACCGCATTAGCAGTGCGGCGCCATAGACCGGACTAGGCGAAGCCTCCCCACATGGAGCACACCCGCGCGAAGCGGACCCGTTCCGTGTGTCGATGATGATGCCACAACCCTGGGGTTCGGCACCAACCACCGCCAACGTTACTAGGCGGGTCGTCCCCGCCGCAAAGAAGAATGAGATACTGCCGTATCCGGAGGAGCTGCCCCGAGCCGAGGAGACCTGTCGACGTGAGCAGCAGGCCGATCCGAGGCGCTGCTCGCCTCGCCGCCATACTCGACGCCCTGCCCGACGCGTTGCTGCTGGTGAACAGCAACGGCACCGTCGTGGACGCCAACAACGCGGCGGTCCACGCCTTGCAGGCGCCGGGCACCTCCCTGGTCGGCATGGGCGTGCTGGGCCTGCTCCCCGAGTTCGACCCCAGCCGGATCCCCGGCTCGATGCGCCCGGCCACCCGCGACGGCGACGCCCTCGAGCGCCCGGTCCGGATGACCGCGCACCGCACCGACGGCACCACCTTCCCGGTCGAGGTCTCCGGCAACGACTTCGCCGACGACAACGACACCAGCCGCGGCTACGCGCTCTCCCCGCTCGTCCCCTACGACCCGTACCGCGAGAGCTCCCGCTCGCCGTCCTCCTCCGACCTGCTCCTGCTGCTGGTCCGCGACCTCTCCGGCCGGCTCGGCGTCGAGGCGGAGCTGCGCCGCCAGCACAAGCAGACCGAGATGATCCTGCGCGCCGCCGCCGAGGGCGTGCTCGGGGTGGACCTCGAAGGCCGCTGCGTGCTGGTCAACCCGGCCGCCGCGCACATCCTGGAGTACCGGGCGAGCGAGCTGGGCGGGCGCGAGCTGCACCCGCTGATCCAGCACTCCCGGGCCGACGGCAGCCCGCTGACGCTGGAGGAGTCCGCGCTGCTGGACACCCTGACCTCCGGGCGCAAGCACCGGGTGCGCGGCACCGTGCTGTGGCGCAAGGACGGCCGTCCGGTCACCGTCGACCTCACCACCGCCCCGGTCCGGGACGGCGACCAGCTGGTCGGCGCGGTGATGACCTTCACCGACCGCAGCCGCGAACTCGCCCTGATCGCCCGCAACGAGCACCTCACCGCCGTCCTGGAGAACGAACTGGGCGGCGCGCTGAACGCGCTGAACCAGCGGCTGGACGCACTCGCCGCCGACCCGGCCGGGCAGCTCTGGCCGGAGGCCAACTGGACGCTGCGCCGGCTCGCCGACGAGTGCCGCCGCTTCGGGAAGCTGATCGACGGGGTCCTCGACCACCAGCGCAGCGAGGCCGGCGAGAGCGGCACGGCGGAGGCCAAGGACGGCAAGGACACCAAGGACGGCGGGGACGGCCAGGACGGCAAGGGCCGGCGGAAGGCCGCCGCACGGGTGCCGGTCGCCCTGGACACGGTGGTCCGCCTGGCCGTCGAGGAGGCCGGCGAGCTGGTCGGCCCGGGCCGGGTGCGGTTCTCGGTGCACGCCGCCGCGGTCGAGGTGATCGCCGACGAACGGCGGCTCGCCCAGGCGCTGGCCCACCTGGTCGCCGACGTCAGCGGCGTCCGCCTCGCGCTGGACGCCCCCACCACCCCCTCCCCCGGGCTGGCCGTGCCCGGTCTGGTCGGCGGCGCGGCGCCCGCGCTGCCACCCGCCCCCGAGCCGCCGACCGTCGTCCTGGCCGCCGCCCAGCGCGGCGAGGTCGCCCGGGTCGAGATCCGCGGCCCCGGCGTCGGCGGCAGCCCCGTCCACCTGCCGATAGCCCGCGCGGTGGTCGAGCGGCACGGCGGCGTGCTCCAGCCACACGAGCTGCCTGGCAAGGCCGGCACCACGTACGTCGTCGAACTGCCGCTGGACCCGGTCGCCGCGAAGGCCGCCGCCGAACGCGCCGCCGCCGAGGGCCGCTCCGACCGGCCCAAGGAGGGCGACAGCGCCGTCCTGCCCGAGCTGCCGGGCATCCCGCAGCTGCCCAGCAGCAGCGCGGCCGCCGAGCCCGCCGTGGCCGCCGAGCAGCCGGGCCGCACGGCCCCGGAGGCCGAGCAGGCACCCGCCGAGGAGCCCCCGGCCACCGAACGGCGCGGCCGGCGCGGCCGACCGGCCGCCGAGACCCCGGCGCACCCCACGAACCTCGCGCCCGACGCCGCCGCCGACCAGTGGCCGAACGCCCCCGCCCGGGTCGAGCGGGCCGTCCCCGAGCAGTGGAACGGCACCGGCAACGACCCGGCGTACGGCCGTCAGGGCCTGGCAGGCCCCGACGGCGTGCAGAGCGACCCGTGGGGCAAGGACGACGGCCGCTCCGGCCCCGCCTACGCGGTGCCCGTCGAGGGCGAGCGGGCGCCGCAGAACCGGTCCGGCGGGCGCGAGCCGCTCGCGCTCGGCCCGGCCCCCGCCGACACCCCGGCCGCCGACGGCACCCCGCCGGGCGGCACCCCGACCGACGGGGCCACCCCGGAGGAGACCGCGGGCGGGCCCAAGCCCCGCCGGCGCCGCGCCCTGCCCTCCGCCGAGGACTCCTCCGGCGGCTTCGCCCTGCCCGGGGCGACCGACACTCCGGTGTACCCCGGCCTGGAGCACGCCCTGCCGGCCGGCCCCGCGCCCGCGCCGCCCGAGCCGGCCTCCGCGCCGACCGGCCGCCGCCGTCGGCTGGCCGTCCCGCCGGGGCCCGGCCCGGACGCGCCGGTGGGCGCCCCCGGTTCGGCCGTGTCCCCCGTGCCTTCCGATCCGTCCGGTCTGCCCGCTCCGACGGGTCCGTCCGGTCCGTCCGGCCAGGACGCGGGTGCCCCCGGCACCGCGCTGGAGCCCGCCCGGCCCGCGCTGCCCGCCGCCGAGGACCCGTCGGGCCCGCGCCCGGTCGGCACCGGCCTGGGCGAGCTCGCCCCGCCGCGGCCGCTCGGCAACGCGCCGATGCCCGCCGTCCCGCAGCCGTCCGTCCCGCACCAGTCCGTCCCGGCCGAGGCCCGGACCGCCCCTCGCCCGATGGCCCAACTCCCGGCCGGCGACGCCCGGCCCGCCGACGAGCAGCCGCCGGCCGCCGGTGGCGAACTGGCCAACACCCGTCGGCTGCTGGTCTGGCCGGAGCCGGACCCGGCGACCAAGCAGGCACTCCAGGCGCGCGGCTACCTCCCGGTGATCGTCAGCTCCCGCGAGGAGGTCGACGCCCAGGTCTCCGGCTTCCCCGCCGCCCTCTTCGTCGACCCGCTGACCGGCCCGATCACCCGCACCGCACTGCAGTCGCTGCGCACCGCGGCGCTCAACCGCCGCGTCCCGGTGCTGGTCACCGCCGGTCTCGGCCAGGCCACCCGGGACGCCGCGTACGGCGCCGACCCGGCCGTACTGCTGCGCGCCCTCGCGCCGCGCGACGGCGAGCACCACGCCCCGCGGGTGCTGCTGGTCGAGGGCGACCCGGACATCGCCGCCTCCATGATCAGCAGCCTGGAGCGGCGCGGCATGCACGTCGAGCACGCGGTGGACGAGAACGACGCCGTGGCCCGGGCCAGCAGCGTGCAGCCCAACCTGGTGGTGATGGACCTGCTGCAGATCCGCCGCCGCCGGGTCGGCCTGCTGGACTGGCTGCGCGCCAACGACCGGCTGCACCGCACCCCACTGGTGGTCTACACCTCGATGGGCCTCGACCCGCGCGAACTGCCCCGGCTGCGCACCGGCGAGACGGTGCTGTTCCTCGCCGAGCGCTCGACCAGCGAGGACGTCCAGGGCCGGATCGTGGACCTGCTCGGCCGGATCGGCGCGATGGGCGAGGCGGGCGTCGCCGCCGCAGGCTGAGGAACGCCGAGACACCGGGGCACGCCCCGAACGCGTGGAAGGGCCGGCCGCCCCCGTTCCGTACGGGGGCGGCCGGCCCTCTTCCATCCCGGCGGCTACTCCTTGCCGAGCACCGTGACGTCCAGCTCCTCCGCCGCGTAGGCGGCCCGGATCACCTTCTTGTCGAACTTGCCGACCGAGGTCTTCGGCACCGACTCCACGATCGACCAGCGCTCCGGCAGCTGCCAGGAGGCGATCCGCTCGGCCAGGAAGGCCCGCAGCTCCCTCAGCCCGACGGTCGCGCCCGGGCGCAGCACCACGGTGGCCAGCGGGCGCTCGCCCCACTTCTCGTCCGGGACTGCGACCACGGCGGCCTCGGCCACCTGGGGGTGCGCCATCAGCTGGTTCTCCAGGTCGACCGAGGAGATCCACTCGCCGCCGGACTTGATGACGTCCTTGGCCCGGTCGGTGAGGGTCAGGTAGCCGTCGGCGGTGATGGTGCCGACGTCGCCGGTGCGCAGCCAGCCGTCCTCGGAGAACTTGTCGTCCGGGCGGACCGGGTCCTGCCCGGCGCCGCCGTAGTACGCCCCGGCGATCCACGGGCCGCGCACCTCCAGCTCGCCCGCCGAGACGCCGTCGTGCGGCATCCGCTCGCCGCCCGGGCCGATCAGCCGGGCCTCGACGGAGGCCGGGAAGATGCCCTGGGTGATCCGGTACGGCCACTCCTCCTCGGGGGTGAGGCCGCCCGGCGGCTGGGCGAAGGAGCCGAGCGGGGAGGTCTCGGTCATGCCCCAGGCGTGGATGACGGGGATGCCGTGGCGCTCCTGGAAGCCCTGCATCAGCGACGGCGGGCAGGCGCTGCCGCCGATGACCACCATGCGCAGGCTGGAGGTGTCGTAGTCGCCCGCGTCGAGCTCGTCCAGCAGGCCGCTCCAGATGGTGGGGACGGCGGCGCTGACGGTGGGGCGGATGGCGGCGATCATCTCGGCCATCGGCTTGGGCTGGAGGAAACGATCCGGCATCAGCAGATTGGCGCCGGACATGAAGGCGGCGTGCGGGATGCCCCAGGCGTTCACGTGGAACATCGGGACCACCGGCAGCGCGGTGTCGCGCGGGGTGAAGGCGAAGTTGTCGCCGGTGTTGACCTGCAGGCAGTGCAGGTAGACCGAGCGGTGGCTGTAGAGCACGCCCTTCGGGTCGCCGGTGGTGCCGGAGGTGTAGCAGAGCACCGCGGCCTGCCGCTCGTCGATGTCGCTCCGCCACGGGAACGCGGTGGGGCGGCCGGCGATCAGCTCCTCGTACTCGTGCACGCCGCCCGCGAAGCCGGCCAGCAGCGAACGGTCACCGGGACCGCTCACCACGATGTGCCTGAGCGTGGGCGCGAGGTCCGGCAGGACGGCGGCGAGCAGCGGGAGGACCGTGCCGTTGACGATGATCACGCGGTCGGCGGCGTGGTTGATGATGAACGACAACTGCTGGGCGGGCAGCCGCAGGTTGAGCGTGTGCAGCACGGACCCCATCGCGGGGACGGCGAGGTACGCCTCCAGGTGGTCGGCGTTGTTCCACATCAGGGTGGCTACGCGGTCGTCCCCGGCCACGCCGAGCTCGTCGCGCAGGGCGCACGCGAGCTGCGCGGCACG
Source organism: Kitasatospora sp. NPDC051164 (assembly GCF_044455625.1). Taxonomy (NCBI): domain Bacteria; kingdom Bacillati; phylum Actinomycetota; class Actinomycetes; order Kitasatosporales; family Streptomycetaceae; genus Kitasatospora; species Kitasatospora sp. NPDC051164. The sequence goes on from NZ_JBITFB010000007.1 coordinate 264,829, forward strand.
GGCGCCCACCTCGGCGTACGTGCGGACGACCGGTCCGGAGCCGTCCCAGGTGGTGACGGTCGAGCGGCCGTGGATCGTGGACCCGTGCTCCAGGATTCGGGCGACGGTGAGCGGTACGTCCTGCATCGTGCTGAACACGGGTCCTCCTTGACCTGGCGGCACTGACGGCAGCGCCTGCGGCACCTACCGGGCGGTAATGCGCGCGGACATGCCCGATTTTGCCGCCCGCAGCACCCGATGTCAGCATTCCGGCCCCGTTGCGAGGATCACGAAGTCGCGGCCACCCACCCCCGTCGGACGGAGGGTCAGTGCTGTTCGCGGCGACAGAGGCGCAGGGAGTTCGCGGGGTCGGGGGTGTAGGCGGGGTCCAGGGTCCAGCCGTCCTCGGCGGCGATGCGCAGGGCCTGGTGGGCACCGGCCCCGCGGTAGGTGGCGCGGTGGAGCTGGACGCGGCGGAAGAATGTGCCGTCGGGGGCGGTGACCCGGCGGTAGCTTTCGGCGGTGCGGCCGAGTTCCCGCTTGGTGTCGCGTTCGAGGATGCGGCGGATGTGGCGGTCCCAGGCGGCGGGGCTGTCGGTGAACTCGGCCCGGAAGGCGCGCGGGCCGACCGTCCAGCGGGCGCCCCAGCGCTCCCAGTAGTCGGGCTCGGGGCGGTTCACCCAGAAGGTGGCCACGCCGTACACCGGGACGTAGACGATCTGGAGCAGGAAGACGAACGGCAGCAGCAGCGCGGAGCGGGTCGGCTGCGGGCCCCACGGGGCGCCGGGGGCGGCGGGCGGGTCCTGCGGGGACGGGGCGTTCAGGCCGGTCGGGGCGGGGAAGCCGCGGACCAGCCGGACCTGCTCGACGTCGGTACCGGACGGCACCCCGCGCCAGCCGTACCGCTCGGCCAGCCGGACCACGCCGTCCGCGCCGAGGCCGCGGTAGAGGCGCACGGCCAGCCGGACCGACACCTCCCGGCCGAGGTCGGCCTGCACCTCGCCGCCGCCGGCCGCGTGGTTGGCCTCGGCGGCGGCGATCCGGCGCGCCAGGAGCGGGGTGACGTAGCGCTCCCAGTGCTCCGGACGGCCGGTGAGCTCGGCCCGCAGGCGACGCGGCGGGAGGAAGCTGCGATTGACCCTCAGCCAGCCGTCGGAGCTGGGGCCGCCCCCGTTGTAGTCCGCGAGGATCAGGACGGCGAAGAGCAGCACCAGACCGACGATCCAGAGCGGGGCGTAGATCCACTGCAGCACGAACTGGATCAGCACGCCGAGACGGTTGCGGCGCGGCACCGGGCCGGGGAAGCCGCCGGGCTGCGGGGCGGCGTCGAACTGTGGCGCCGATCCGAACTGTGGTGCGGGGTAAGGCGGTTGGGCAACAGCCGGGGGCTGCGGGGCGTACGGCTGAGGCGGGTACGGCTGTGCCGGGTGCGACTGAGGCGGGTACGACTGAGGCGGGACGGGCTGGGCGTACGGGTTCTGTCCGTACGGCGCCGGCTGCCCGTACGGGTTCTGCGGCGGCACCGCGCCGTAGCCGCCGGCGGTGCCGTGACCCGCCGCGCCGTCGTGCCGGTTCGCGCCGCCGTGTCCGTGGTCGTTCGCCATTGCGCCCCCCTGTGCCGGATCGGGGGCCACCCTACCGGCGGGGGTCTCAGCCGGCGGTCGGACCGTCCACCTCGTTGCGGTCGATGGTGAGGGTGACGCCGCCGTAGGTCTCGGCGACGTTGCCGCGGTACTGGTGAACGCGCTGGTGGAGGCTCCACAGCCCGGGGTCGACGGCGCCGGAGCCTGCCGTGTCGGCGTGGTCGTCCCAACGGGCGTACCAGAGGGCGTCGGGCAGCGGGGAACTGCCGGCCCGGGCGGCGGCGACCAGGTCGGCGACCCCGGAGTCCAGGCTGGAGTAGAAGCCGGAGCGGTAGCCGGCGGAGTGCAGGGCCTGGGTCCAGCCGAGGGTGAAGTCGACCACGGCCTGTCCGCAGGCCGGGTCGCGCATCGGGTAGGCCTCGATGTCCAGGTAGACCGGGCTGCCCGCGCCGAACCCTAGCGAGCGCAGCGCGCGGACGGCCTCGCCCGCCTCGTCCCGGCCCTGCTGCGTGGCCTTCGCCGGGTCGATCCGCTTGGGCTTGCGACTCGGGTCGGCGCACGGCGCCTGCAGCCCGACGTGCACCGGCAGGAAGCGCCAGCCCATCGCGCGCGCCTGGCGCACCCAATCGGCGGTGAGCCGAGGCTGGCCGCAGCCGCGCTGGGAGCCGCTGCTGTAGATGCCGACCACCCCGTACGGGGAGGCGGTGCGCCAGGTCCGCAGGGTGTCGACCGGGGGTGCGGTGCAGACGTCGAAGGCGGGGCCGCTCCAGCTCTCGCGGAACCGTGGCGGGACGCCCTTGTCGGGGAGGGTCGCGGCCCGGATGCGGGGGACGGCGACGGCGGCCGGGGCGGCGGCCTCGGCACTCACGCCCGTCCCGTCGGTGGCCAGCAGGAGCACGAGGGAGGCGGCGAGTAGGGCCGCGGGCCGGAGATAGCGCACCCTGCCTTGGTACTGACGGACCATCGGATGAATGCGGCAGCCACGCCGCCACCCGCTCGCGGGTCCACCCTTTCGGGCGCACCCATCCGCATCCGTCCCGATTTTTGTAACGAGCTTGCCCGTTCATCACTCCTTACGGCAAACTCGCCGATATGCCCACCTCCCATACCAGCGAAACCCCCACCGCCTCGACATCGGCCGTCGCCGTCGCCGAGGCCCTTGCCATGCCGCCCGCCCCCAAGGGCGAGCCTGCCGGCGAGCGGGGCAGCTGGCGACGAGGTGGGGCGTCCGGCTCCGCGGCGCCACCCGAGGTCCACCCCGGCCGATCCAGTGGCCGGTTCGGCAAGGTCCTGCGGCGCCCGGAGAGGATCCCGGCGCCGCTTCTCTGTCTGACCGCGATGTTCCTGGTGCAGACCGGCATCGCGCTGTCCAAGCCGCTCTTCGGCCCGCTCGGGGTCAGCGGCACGACCTTCCTGCGGCTCGGCTTCGCCGCCGTCATCCTGCTCGCCGTCACCCGCCCGAAGCTGCGCGACAAGCGCCCGCGCGACCTCGGCGCGGCCGCCCTGCTCGGCATGGCCTCGGCCGGGATGACCTGCCTGTTCGCCGGGGCGATCGACCGGCTGCCGATGGGCACCGCCGCGACCATCGAGTTCCTCGGCCCGCTCGCGGTCGCCCTGGTCTTCGCCCGGCGCGCCAGCCACCTGCTCTGGGCCCTGCTCGCGGCCGCCGGCGTGGTGCTGCTGACCCTGCTCGGCGAGGGCGACGGCGGCGGCTCGCTCGACCCGGTCGGCCTGCTGTACGCCTTCGGGGCAGCCGCCTGCTACGCCGCGTACATCCTGTTCACCGACAAGGTCGGCGCGGCCTTCCAGGGGTTCCAGGGGCTGGCGGTGTCGATGACGGTCGGCGCGCTGACGCTGGCGCCGCTCGGGCTCGGCGAGGCCTGGCACGGGCTGACCGCGCCCGGCGCCTCCCCGCTGCTGCTGCTCGCCTCGGTGGCCGGGGTGTCGCTGCTGCTGCCGGTGATCCCGTACGCGCTGGAGATGACCGCGCTGCGCCGGATGCCGCAACGGGTGTTCAGCGTGCTGGTCAGCCTCGAGCCGGCGGTCAGCGCGCTGGTCGGCCTGGTGGTGCTGGGCCAACTGCTGGGCGCGCCGCAGCTGGCCGGAATCGGCTGCGTGGTGGCGGCCAGCGTGGGCGCCACGCTGACCGGCCGTCGCTGACCCGGGCGTCGCTGACCCGGGCGTCGATCGCCCCGCCGTTCGGGCGCCCGGCCCTCGCCGACCCGGGCGTTCGGGCGCCCGGCGGCCGGAGCGGGGTCCGAACGTCCTACGGCCAGAGCAGGGTGCGCGACCAGTCCGGGGAGCTGACCGGGCCGGTGCGGGTGTAGCGCAGCCGGACGTGCCGGCGCTGGGAGTCGCCCTGCCAGAACTCCACCTCGTGCGCCCACAGGGTGTAGACGGCGTGCCCGGGCGGAACGACGTCCGGGTGCGCCTCCAGCCGGCGCCGGGCGACGCCCACCGCCTCGTCGTACTCGACCAGCGAAGCCAGCGGCTCGCTCTGCCGGCCGACCAGCGAGGAGGCCCGGGCGGCGGGCGAGCGGGTCGCGAACTCGGCGGCGGCGACCAGGTCGGCGGCCCGCTCGACGGTGCCGCGTACCCGCACCTGGCGGCCCAGCTGCGGCCAGTAGACGGTCAGCGCGGCGGCCGGGTGGTCGGCGAGCTGACGGCCCTTGGGGCTGTCGGCGGCGGCGGAGAAGTTCCAGCCGGTGCCGGCCGCGTCGACGTCGCGCAGCACCAGCACCCGGGCGTCCGGCATGCCGTCCGCGTCGACGGTGGAGAGGGTGAACGCCTGCGGGTCCAGCACCCCGGCGTCCAGGGCGGTGGCGAGCCATTCCACGAACAGCGGGCCGGGCACGGCGGAGGCGGCCTCGTGGTCGAAGGACGGCAGCGGGCGGGCCATCGGCGGGCGACCGAGCAGCAACTCGGGGACGGACCTGGGCTCGGGCCGGCGCGCGCCGGCCGACTCGGCGGCCGGCTCCGGGCGTGCCCCCGCCCCCGGCTCCGGCTCCGATGCGTGCCTCGCCTCGTCCGGGCCGCTCAGGCCCTCCTCCTCCGCCGCCATCGCGAGCCCTTCCTTCCGATTGCCGCGGTCGCCACCCCGGCCTGGGCCGTCCCTTTCAAGCCCTGGCGCGCGGTGTGCTGTCGGAGCGCAACCGTACCGCCGTGGGCCGACGGACCCGGGCGCGGGCCCTCGGTGGAGGGATCGCGGCCGGTCGGCAGGGACGGCGGTGGCAGCAGGGGCAGCGGGGCAGCGGGGAACGGCGCCGGACGCACTCGTGGGCGGTGCCGATGGCGGCACCGCCCACAAGGCCGGTTTCGCGGTGACCCTTTCCGCTGGCCGGACATGCGCTGTTCCCTTGGTGATGCGCGGTTTCCTCTGTTTGCTTGTTCCGGTGGTTCCGGTGTTCCGTTCCGCTTTCCCGAACCGGTCCGGTCCGAGCCCGTCCGCGAGCGATCAGCTCACCCGCGGCCACCCACCTCCGGCGCCCCCGCCCTCGGTGGTACTCGATGGGACTCGGTGCGGCCGTACGGTCAGGGGACGATCGGGGCGAAGATGACGTTGACGTTCTTGTTGCCCTGTCCGGCCAGGATGGCGCCCGCGTTGTCCTTCGCCGCGAGGGTGTTGTTCTGGTTCGAGGCGCCGGAGCCGGTGGCCGTCTGCTGCGTGGAGACGTAGTTGCCGTCGACCCCGCCGAACACGTTGCCGGTGCCGACGTTGGACACCACTCCGGCGTTGGAGCCGGCCGCGGCGCCCGCGCCGTTGTCGGCGGCGGCAACACCGGCACCCGCCAGCAGCAGACCGGCCGCGAGCGGGCCGGCGAGCAGGACTCCGGCCCCCCGTCGGGTGTGAATGCGAGCCATGTAAGCCTCCAGAAATCTGTTCATAGTGCAATGTCGAGCATGGTGTGCGGGGTTCGCCGGCCAGACGAACACCTGCGGGCTGCGACGCCGGAAGACAGACTTCCGCAACAAATCGACAAAGCACTAGCTCGACGGGAGGATTTCGCCCGTTCGCGTGATATCCATCCAGGCCGCGCATGACGACCTGAGAACCGGACGGCGCGCCGACACACTGCCAATGAGCTGGCCCTTCGTCCGGACGGCCGCTGGTTCGAGAGCGATCTGGAGCGGCGCTTCGACGCCCTGCGAACCATCGAGCGCACCACCCCGGCGCAGACGGGTCGCGAACGCGCCCCCGAAAAAGTTCGATCACCCTTCCATGTCGACTTTTCAGCCATTCGCAGACCATCGGAAAGTCACACTGAAACGGCGTAGGGACCGGCGCCGTCGCGGGCGCCGTCGCGGGCGTGGGCCCGGGCCCGGGAAAGCTGCCGACGGGCGCCGTCGAAAATCAGACCATCTTGCCCGGGTTCAGGATTCCCAGCGGGTCGAAGACCGCCTTCAGCTGCCGGTGCAGGTCCAGCGCCACCGGGCCCAGCTCGCGGGCCAGCCAGTCCCGCTTGAGCAGCCCCACCCCGTGCTCCCCGGTGATCGTGCCGCCCAGCTCCAGCCCGAGCGCCATGATCTCGTCGAAGGAACGCCGGGCCCGTGCGACCTGCCCCTCGTCCGCGGCGTCGAAGATCACGATCGGGTGGGTGTTGCCGTCCCCGGCATGACTGACCACCCCGATGGTCAGCCCGTGCCGCTCGGCGATCGCCGCGACCCCGTTCAGCATCTCGGCCAGCCGGGAACGCGGCACCGCCACATCGTCGATCATCGTCGTGCCCAAGCGGTCCATCGCGGGCAGCGCCAGCCGCCGGGCCGCCAGCAACAGAGCGGACTCCGCCTCGTCCTCGGCCGGCACCACCTCGGTCGCCCCGGCCTCCCGGCACAACCGCGCGACCCGTGCCAGCTCGCCCACCCGGCCCGGTCCGTCGAACGCCACCAGCAGCAGCGCCTGGGTCGACTCCGGCAGCCCCATCCGCCCCAACTCGTTCACGGCCCGCACGGAGACCGCGTCCATCAGCTCCATCAGCGACGGAGTCAGGCCCCGCGCCATCACCTCGCAGACCGCCGCACAGGCCGCGTCCGCGCTCGGGAACTCCGCCGCCAGCGCCAGCTGTGGGGCCGGCGCGGGCCGCAACGCCAGTACGGCCCGGACCACCACGCCGAGCGTCCCCTCCGAACCGACGAACAGCCGGGTCAGGTCGTACCCGGCCACGCCCTTGGCCGTCCGGCGACCGGTGGACAGCAGCCGCCCGTCCGCCAGCACCACGTCCAGGCCGAGCACGTACTCACTGGTGACGCCGTACTTCACGCAGCAGAGACCGCCCGCACCGGTTCCGATGTTGCCGCCGATCGTGCAGGACTCCCAGCTGGACGGGTCCGGAGGGTACGACAGACCCAACTCCTCTGCGGCCCGCGAGAGTTCGGCGTTCACCACGCCGGGCTCGGCCACCGCGATCCGGTTCACCGGGTCGATCTCCAGGATCCGGTTCAGCTTCACCAGCGACAGCACGACACAGCCGTCCACCGCGTTCGCCGCACCCGACAGCCCGGTCCGGGCGCCCTGCGGTACCACGGGCACCCGCAACTCGGTCGCGGTGCGCATCACGTGCCGCACCTGCTCGACCGTCTCCGGGAACACCACCACGGCAGGGACGCCGGCCGCACAGAACCCCGCCATGTCGCGGCTGTACGCGGCGGTCACATCGGGGTCCACCACCACGGCCCCGGCCGGGAGGCCCTGCGCCAGTCGGTCCGTCAGATCACCCATCGCCGCTGCCTCCGCTCGCCGCCCGACCAGCCTCCACCTCCGCACTCTGCCCGCGTGCCGGTGGTGGGGCAAGTGGGCCCCTGGGCGGGCGGGGAGGCCGCCCGGCGGCGGCGAGCGGAAGGGGCGGAGTTCAGGGGCCGTGTGGGGCGAGTGGCCCTGGACAGGGTGCGGAGGGCGTCCGGCGGGGCGGGGAATCGGCGAGGGCCCGGCCGTGTGGGCGTCGCGGGGCGGGTGGGCAGGGCGCCCGCTGCGGGTCAGGCCCGGCGGAGGGTGGGAGTGGCCAGGGCGGTGAGGCCGGCGGTGGCGGTGACGAGGGCGCAGAGGAGGGTGGGCAGGGCGGCGCCCGCCGCATCCGCGAGCAGGCCCAGCAGGGCGTTCGACAGCACCAGGGACACGCTCTGCACGAGCGTCAACAGGGCCTGTACACGGGAGAGATGGGAGGGCGGTGCGCCGGTCAGCACCAGCGGTCCGAGATGGCAGGCGAAGAGCCCCGAGCCGACGCCCGCCACCACGCTGCCCGCCAACGCCGCCACCGGCCCCGCGGCGAGCGCCAGCAGCGCGATCCCCGCCGACGCCGTGCAGAGCCCGGCCGCCGCCCCGACACCCGCCCCGGCGAGCGCGCCCCGCCAGGCGACCAGGCCGGCCACGGTGAGCACCCCGGCCGCCTGTCCGCCGCTCACCAGTCCAGCCGTTCCCGCCGTCCAGCCGTGCGCCCTGGCGAGCAGCGGGCCGAGGAGCGACACCACCGGCAGCAGTGCCCCGGCGGCCGCGCCGGTGAGCAGCAGCGCGGCCCGCAGCAGCGGGTCGCGCAGGGCGAGCCGGACGCCGGACGCCGCCTCGCGCAGCAGGCCGGCCGGCGCGGCGGACGGCGTCTCCTCCCGGGGCCGGACCCACAGCAGGACCAGCAGGACGACCCCGAAGCTCACCGCGTCCGCCACCGCCGCACCGGGCAACCCGCCGACAGCGACCAGCAGGCCGCCCAGCGGCGCCCCGAGCAGGACGGCGCTCTGCCCTCCGGCCTGGCGCAGCGCGAGTGCCCGGGGCAGCCGCTCGTCCGGCACCAGCCGGCCGGGCATCGACCCGCTCGCCGGGAGGTAGAAGGCATCGACGGTTCCGATCACGGCCGCCGCCGCGACCAGCAGCCACAGCGGCGTGCCCCGGCTGCCCGCGACGAGCGCGATGGCTGCGGTCGCGACCAGCATCACCGTGTCCCCGGCGAGCATCACGCGGCGGGCGCCGAACCGGTCCGCGACCGCACCGCCCAGCAGGACCAGTGCCGTCCGCGGCACGGTGATCGCGGTCAGGACGAGGCCGGCCGCCCCGCCGCCGTGCGCGGTGGCGGCCCAGCCGAGGGCGAAGTAGAGCGCGGCGTCGCCCAGCAGTCCGGCCTGGGTCCCGGCCAGCCAGAGCAGGTACGGCACGGGCAGCGGCGCCCGCGCGGCAGTGGCGGTGGCGGTGGCAGCGGCGGTACCGGCAGCGGGGGCGGTACCGGTAGCGGTGGCGGTACCGGTAGCGGTGGCGGTGGTCATGCCGGGCGACGCTAGGACCCTCGACCCGGTCGAGGGCAAGCGCGGTCTACCGGCGGACCACCGGCTCCTGGAGCTCGGTGACCCACCCGGCCTGGTCGTCCGGGCACTCCAGGTACAGCTCCCGGGCGTACCCGGCCGAGCGGTAGCCGTTCTCCTCGATGAAGCGGGCCAGTTCCTGGACGGTGCCGAGCACTGCGTCCATCGAGCCGCGGTGCACGATGGTCGCCGCCTCCCCGATCGGCGGCAGGTCGAGCACCTCGAAGTCGTGCGCGCCCGGCCGCACCGACAGCCCGACCGGGACGGCGACCAGGATCAGCACCGAGCCGTCACCCTCCGGCGCGTCCTCGTACCGGGCGACGGACGGGCCGGTCGCTTCGATCCCGGCCGCGGCCAGCCGCCGGCACAGCTCGTCGAACAGCGGGCCGATCACCGGCGTGATGTCCTCGGGCTCGTAACTCGCGGCCACACCGGCCAGTTGGGCCACCCGGACGGACGGCACCGGCTTCACCACGACATCGTGCGTGGACATGGTCCCCTCACTCTCGATCGTCCGGAGCCTCGCCTCCACCCGGGCCAGCCGCAGCTCGTCCGCCGCGATCGCCTCGGCGAGTTGGGCCCGCCGCAGCCGCAGCATCCCGCGCAGTTCGGCGGCGTCCACCTCGTCGTCCAGGACGGCCCGCACCTGCTGCAGCGTGAAGCCGAGCTCCTTGAGCGCGATCACCCGGTTGAGCCGGGCGAGTTGGGCCGCCTCGTACGAGCGGTAGCCGCTGACCGGGTCCACCCGGGCGGGCCGTAGCAGGCCGATCGCGTCGTAGTGGCGCAGCATCCGCACCGACACCCGGCCGTGGCTGGCGAAGTCTCCGATGTTCAACATGATGCGTCCACCCCATCGCCTCCCACGGTGTCAGGGTCAACCCCGACCGCCGGACCGCTCCCCGGAAACACCGAGGGCGGGTGCCGACTTGATGTCGGCACCCGCCCTGAGCAGGTGGTTCTCCTACCAGCGGAGAGCGTGGGATTCGAACCCACGGTGACGGGTCACGCCACGACAGTTTTCAAGACTGTTCCCTTAGGCCGCTCGGGCAGCTCTCCAGGCGGAGGTCAGCCTAACGGGTCCCGCGGGGTTCGGCGCACACGGTTTCGCGGCGTCGCGGGTCAGCGGGCGGCGGTCACTGGTCGCCGTCGCGCTGGCCGAGGGTGACCTTGGTGGTGAGGGTCTGGCCGTTGCGGGTGTACTCGACGTCGACGGTCTCGCCGGGCTTGTGCGTCCAGATCCGGCTGACCAGGGCGGGGCCGTTCTCGATCGGCACGCCGCCGAGCTTGGTGATGACGTCGCCCGGCTTGAGGCCGGCCTTGTCGGCGGCGCCGCCGGGGGTGACGGCGGGCTGGCCCTGGATGTCCTTGGTCTGGATCTGCGCGCCGTCGCCCTTGTAGTCGTCGTTGCGCAGCACGTCGAGCTTGGCGTAGACCGGCTTGCCGGTCTTGATCAGGGTGTCCGCGACCCACTTGGCCTGGTTGATCGGGATGGCGAAGCCCAGGCCGATGCTGCCGGCCCGGCCGTTGGCGGAGGCGTTGGACTGGATCGCCGAGTTGATGCCGACCACGGCGCCGCCGGAGTCGAGCAGCGGGCCGCCGGAGTTGCCGGGGTTGATCGAGGCGTCGGTCTGCAGGGCGTTCATGTACGAGGCCTGCGAGCCGGTGTCGTCGCCGGAGGCGACCGGGCGGTCCTTGGCGCTGATGATGCCGCTGGTGACGGTGGACTCCAGGCCGTACGGCGCGCCGATCGCGACGGTGGCGTCGCCGACGTTGACCTTGTCGGAGTCGGCCAGCGGCAGCGGGGCCAACTTGCTCTTCGGCGGGTTGTCGATCTTGACCACGGCGACGTCGTAGCCCTCGGCGTGGCCCAGCACCGAGGCGTTGTACGAGGTGCCGTCGGCGAACTTGACGGTCAGCTTGCCGCCGTTGAGGGTCGGCGCGACCACGTGGTTGTTGGTGAGGATGTGGCCCTCGGTGTCGAAGACGAAGCCGGTGCCGGTGCCGGACTCGCCGTTGCCCTGCGCCTTGATGGTGACGACGCTGGGCAGCGCCTTCTGCGCGATGGCGGCGATCGAGCCGGGGGAGGGCTCGTTCTTCTGGGTGTCGCTGGCCTGGACGGTGGTGCTGCGGTGGTCGTCCGCGGAGCTGCTGCTGTCGTTGCGGTCGGCCACGGTCACGCCGAGCGCGCCGCCGGCCACACCGGCGACCAGTGCGACGGCAGCGATCAGGGCGACCAGTCCGCCGCGCTTCTTGCGCGGGCCGCCGCCGTCCGGGCCGCCGGGGTAGTCGGCCGGGTAGCCGAGCGGGCCCGCCGGGCCGCCGGGGTAGCCCGCGCCGCCGGAGGTGGCGTCGTGGGTCGGGCCCCAGCCGCCGAGCGGCTGGCCCGCACCGAACGGGTGGTGGCCGTGCGCGGCGGGCGCGCCGGGGGCCGCCGGGGTACCGGGGGCGGCTGCGGCGGCGCCGTACGCGTCGTGCGCACCGGCGGCGGGGACGCCGTGGGTCGGGGTGGCGTACGGGTTGGCGGCCGGCGGCAGCGCCGGGGCCACGGGCGCTGCCGCCGGGGCCACGGGCGCGGCGGGCGGCAGGACCGGCGGCGGCGCGTCGATGTACCCGGTGGCCGGGTCGACGGCGTGCTCCTCGGCGACCGGCGCGGCGGGCGCCACCGGCGGGGCGGCTGCCTCGGGCGCGGCCGCCGGGGCCTCCGGCGCGGGGACCTTGGTGAAGGCGACGGTGGGCTTGTGCCCGCCCTCGGCCGGGACGGTCTCGGCCGTGCCGGCCTCGCCGGTGGCCGCCTCGGGTTCGGGCACCCGACGGAACGCCATGGTCTGCTTGTGCCCGCCGTCCGTCGGCGCCGCGTCCGCCGGGGCGGCCTCGGCGGGGACGGTCTCGCCGGTGGCCGCCTCCGGCTCGGGGACCCGGCGGAAGGCCATGGTCGACTGGTGCCCGCCCTGAGCGGGGCCTTCGGGAGCGGACTCAGCCGCCCCCTGGCCGGCGGGCTGCTCCCCCTGCGGCCCGGTGGGCCCAACCTCGCGCTCGGTGCTCACGGACGACCTCCATAGCTGGCAGAACCAAGGACCATAGTTTTTCGCACTGTCGATTCGATTGCCGTAAGGACCCCTCTGAAGAACTCATAAGAATCCTTAGCCGGTGCCGACGGCCGAGGGCTCCCCCCTCCCCGCCGGGCGTCCCGCGATGCGGACCGCGCACGCCCTGGCCTTGGGTGTTCACCCCTGTGCCGGTTAGCCTGTCGCTCCAAACTGACACGCGGGAGCTTGGACCGACCAGGCTGAGAGTGCGCATGTCGACCGTACGCCACGCGAGCGAGGCGGACGGTCGAGGGGGCGCTGACCGCCGGAACCTGTCCGGGTAATGCCGGCGTAGGGAGTATCGGCCATGCCGTCTGCTTCGTCATCCTCTTCTTCGGACGCTGCCGCGTCCAAGGACTTCCCCGAGTCCACCGCTGCGGCGACCACTGCCGCGGCCACCACGGCGACCGCCGTGCGGGACCGTTCCGAGCGCGTCGAGGCGCCGCTGGTCCTGGACACCGAGCCGCCGCGCACGCTGCGCTTCCGGGACCACTTCGCGCTCTGGATGAACCTGGGCGTCAGCCTGATCGGCTTCTCGACCGCCGCCACCGTGCTCGGCGCCCCCGGCAGCGAGCTGTCGCTGGCCGCCGCGGTGACCGCGATCGTGGTCGGTACGGCGGTCGGCACCGCGATGCTCGGCGTGGCCGCGCTGATCGGCGCCCGGACCGGCGCCCCCGCGATGGCGAACCTGCGCGGGCTGTTCGGCACCCGGCTGTCGTACCTGCCGACGGTGCTGAACATCGTGCAGTGCGTCGGCTGGGGCGTGTTCGAGCTGCTGACGATCTCGGCGGGCGCCCAGACCGTCGCCCACACCACCGGCTACCGCTGGCTGTTCGTGCTGCTCGCGGGCGCGCTGACGACCGCGCTGACCATCTGGCCGCTGGGCTCGATCGCGGTACTGCGCCGCTTCGTGGCCGGGGCGGTCGCCGTCGCGATGGTGTACTTCACGGTCCAGCTGGGCCGCCAGGGCGTGCCGGACCCGGGCGCCGGCAACTGGCACGGCTTCCTGGGCGCGACCGACGCGATGATCGCGGTGTCGATCTCCTTCGTCCCGCTGGCCGCCGACTACACCCGGCACTCGCGCACCCCGCGCTCGGCGTTCTGGGGCAGCTTCTCCGGCTACACGATCGCCCAGGTCTGGTGCTACGTGCTCGGCCTGATGGCGCTGCTGCAGTCCGGTGGCGACCCGAACAAGCTCTTCGACTCCTTCCTCGGCGTCTGGGCCGGCTGGCTGTTCCTGCTGGTGCTGGTGCTGCGCGAGACGGACCAGTCGTTCGCCAACGTGTACTCGACCGCGATGTCGGTGCAGAACCTGCTGCCGCGGGTGGACCGCCGGGTGCTGAGCGGCGTGATCGGCGTGCTGACCACCGTGCTGGCGCTGCAGATCGACCAGTTCACCGACACCTACTACAGCTTCCTCGGCCTGATCGGCTCGGTGTTCGTGCCGCTGCTGGCGGTGCTGGCGGTGGACTTCTTCCTCGGCGCCGGGCGCCGCGGCTGGAACCTCTCCGAGGACGCGCCCGCCCGCTGGACGATGCTGCTGCCGTGGGTGCTGGGCTTCGCCGTCTACCAGTTCATCTCGCCGACCAAGGTCGCCGACTGGTGGACGAACTTCTGGACCTCCGCCCAGGAGGCCCTGCACTTCACCCCGCAGGAGTGGACCTCGGCCTCGCTGTTCGCCTTCCTGGTGCCGGCCCTGGCCACCTGGGCGCTCACCCCGCTCTCCCGCCGCGCCGCGCGCTGACGCCGGGTGCCGGGTGCCGGGTACCCGAACCCGGCACCCGGAGACGGCCCCACAGGTTGGGGCCGTCTTCGCCTCCGCGTTACCTCCGCCGCCTATCGTTGGCCCTGTGACCAGCCCAGACCTGTCCTCGCCGGAGGCGCGCACCGCGCCGTCCGTCCAGGTGATCGCCCACCGCGGTTCCTCCCACGCCCTGCCCGAACACACCCTCGCGGCCTACCGGCGCGCGCTCGACGAGGGCGCGGACGCGGTGGAGTGCGACGTCCGGGTGACGGCCGACGGCCACCTGGTCTGCGTGCACGACCGGCGGATCGGCCGGGTGTCCAACGGCCGCGGCACCGTCTCGGCGATGACGCTCGCCGAGCTGCAGTCGTACGACTTCGGGGCCTGGAAGACCGGCCGCCCCAGTACCGACCCGGAGCTGCGCGGCGTGCTGCCGCTGGAGCGTCTGCTGGAGCTGGTGGTGGACTGCGGCCGCCCGGTGGACCTGGCGATCGAGACCAAGCACCCGGTGCGCTTCCGCGGCCTGGTGGAGGCCGAGCTGCTGCGGATGCTGGAGCGGTTCAAGATCGGCGCGGCCCGGGAGGGCGACCGCCCGTCCGCCCGGATCATGAGCTTCTCGTCGATCGCGCTGAACCGGGTGGCCGCCGCCGCGCCGGAGTACCGGCGGGTGTTCCTGTTCGAGCGGACGCTGCCGCTGCTCGGCAAACTGCGCGAGGGTGCGCCGCTGCCGGGCGGTGCGCGGATCGCCGGGCCGGGCATCGAGCTGGTGCGGGCCCGTCCGCAGCTGGTGACCCGGCTGCGGGAGCTGGGGCACGAGGTGCACGTGTGGACGGTGGACGAACCGGCCGACGTCGAACTCTGCCTGGAACTCGGCGTTTCCGCGATCATCACCAACCGGCCCGCCGAGGTGCTGGCGCAGCTCGGGCGGTGACCGGACGGTGATCCGCCGACGTACCGACGGCCGCACCGACGGCCGTACCGGTGCGCACTGATCACTCTGGTCGGCAGTCAAACCTTCCTCGCACGATATTGCCGGAAATTCTTGCCCTCGGACGACAGAGGGTGAGCATGGAATGACCTCATGTCGACCCTCGGTCGCCACGCTCGAAATGGGCTCGCGGGATCGCCCGGTGCTCGTTTCCGACGCATTACCAAGGGGCATCTCTCCCTCGGCATACGCTGAAGGAGGTCCGGGGGTGGCGTTGATGGTGGCGCGTGAAGTGCCGACTTCATCGACCATGGCAGTGCCGCACGGCCCAGCGGGTGTCGGGGTCGCACGGCGCCGACTGCGTCGAGATCTGGGTGACCGGAAGATACCGGAACCGGTCATCGATGATGCTGTTCTGATCCTTTCCGAACTGTTGAGCAATGCGTGCCGGTACGCCCGTCCGCTCGGCCCGCTGCCGGCGCTCGGTCGCGGCACGCGAGCCGAGGTGCTCGGGCAGGTGCTGGTCGGCGTCCCGTCCGGGACGCATCCCGCGCCCGGCGGCCCGGAGCACCGCGAAGGCACGGACGAGCCGGACGGCGGTGTGCTGGTCCGCTGGCAGCTGCACGCGGACGGCATGCTGACGCTGGAGGTCACCGACGGCGGCGCGGCCACCCGGCCGCTGCCCGCCCGTCCCTCGCTGACCTCGCGCGGTGGCCGCGGCCTGAGCATCGTCGACCAGCTGGCCGGCGACTGGGGCGTGCGCGACGCGCCCGGCGAGGTGACGGTCTGGGCGGCGCTGCCCGCCCGCGCCCGGCACGCCCGGCGCACCGGAGGCGACGCCCGTAGCGCGTAGAGCCCCGTACGCCCGCCCCGTCTGCCCGCCCCGCCCCGCCCCGGCGCGTTCGCGCGCGCCGGGGGAAGCGCGGGTGCCGCAGGAACGTCAGTAGGCTTCCCGGGACACAGGACCACCGTTCCCGGGAGAGCCGCACCATGGGCAAGAAGGCCGCCAAGAAGGCGCCGCAGCGCCAGTCCACCACCGCCGTCACGGGCGAGATCCCCGTGGTCGGGGCCCGCGAGGACTGCCCCTGCGGCTCGGGCCGCCGCTACAAGGCCTGCCACGGCCGGGAGGCCTCGCACGCGGTGCAGGAGCTGGTGCACCGCCCGTTCGAGGGCCTGTCGGGCGAGGCCGACTGGGTGGCGCTGCGCGAGCTGGTGCCCGCCGCCACGGTGCCGCTGACGCTGGCCCCCGGCGTGGCCGAGGGCGCCGAGGGCGACGTCCCGTCGGTGACTCTGGCCACCGTGCTGCCGCTGGCCTGGCCGGCCCTGCGCCGCCAGGACGGCTCGATCCTGCTCGGTCTGCAGACCCAGTCCGCCTCCGGCGACCTCAGCCGCGACCTCGCGGACGCCCTGGAGCTGGCCCTGGCCACCGAGCCGGGCACCCCGGTGCCGGCCCGCCGGACCGTCCCGGGCGGGCGCCGCCTGCAGGACCTGTTGGACACCACGGCCGTGTTCGCGCCCGTCGTGCACACCGGCTTCGAGTTCTGGCTGGAGGACGCCGAGACCGCCACCGGCGAGGTCGCCGCCTCCCTGGAGCGCGCCAACGCCTCGGCCATCCCGACCGAGAAGCTGGGCAGCGTCGACGCCGCCTACTGGTGCGGCACCCCGGACAAGAACCACCTGCGCTGGGTGATGACCGTGCCCGAGGAGCAGCTGCTGGACGCGCTGGCCCGGCTGAACGCCGCCGGTGAGGCCTCGCTCGGCCCGGACACCCGCCTGGTCGGCTCGTTCCGCGCGCACGGCCTGACCGTCCCGGTGTGGGATCTGCCGCTCGCGATGACGGCCGCCGACTGCGAGAAGCCGGCCGCCGAGTTCGGCGAGCGGCTCACCGCCGTCCTCGCCGACGGAACCCCGCTGACCGCCGAGGAGCGGCGCGCCCGCGCGAACCTGGTGAACCGTCAGGTCACCTTGAACTAAAGCACGCAGGATCCGCGTGATACGCGTCACATTGTCGCCGTGAACGCGCAATTTCCAGGCGTGGAGGGCGTCTTGGAAATTGGCGCGGGCGCGGATCCTTGTTACTGTCTAAAGAGTCCGGTCGCTGGTGCATCCCCCGTCGCCAGCGGCCGGATCTTTTGTTTTCCGGACGGCCCCTTCCGACGGCCCTTCCGACGACCGCGTGGATCACCGCGGATCAGTACGCCGAGCGGCCGCTGTCCAGCCGGACCGTCGCCTCCACCAACTCGCCCAGCAGCGGCCCGACCTGCGGCAGCCAGACCCCGCCGCCCGCACCCGGTCGCGGCGCCAGCACCCAGCGCACCGGGCCGGCCGACCCGCCGGGCGGCAGCGACAGGAAGCCGCCCGACCCGTGGTAGCGCACCGAGCCCGGCACCCAAGGGAGTTGGGCGAGCATCTCGCCGAGCACGTCCAGCGAGTACGGGGCCACCAGCAGCGCGTAGCGGCCCGGCATCGCCAGCACCGGGCCGAGCGGCATCCGCAGCGCGCCCAGGTAGGCCAGCGCCCGCGCGCCGGCCGCCGCGGGCAGGCTGACGGCCGAGACCGTGGAACCGGTGGCGGCC
Source organism: Kitasatospora sp. NPDC051164 (assembly GCF_044455625.1). NCBI lineage: Bacteria > Bacillati > Actinomycetota > Actinomycetes > Kitasatosporales > Streptomycetaceae > Kitasatospora > Kitasatospora sp. NPDC051164. Next base: position 282,006 of record NZ_JBITFB010000007.1, read on the forward strand.
AGCACCGCCGCGTCCGGGCTCTGCCGCTCCCACCACCAGCGCACCATCCGGGCGTCCGTGGTGGCGGCCAGCAGCGAGGGGTCGTGCGGGTGCGCGCCGGGGACGGCGCAGTCCTGGTCGCCGCAGGAGCAGCGTCCGTCGCGCAGCACGGCGCCCGGCACCACGGGCCAGCGGTGGTCGACGGCGGCCGCCAGGGCCGCGGCCAGTCGGGCGGCACGCTCCTCCGACCGGTCCTTCGGGTTCTCACGCATGGCGCTCGTTCCTTTCCCTGACCGCTCGGTTCGCTCCGCTCCGTCGGCATCCGTCGCCAGCCTCCGCACGGGCCCGCCGCGGCACGGCCCCGAAAGGTGCGGAGCGGGGCGGGCGGCAAGGCGGACGGCGCGGCTACGACGTGGAGCACGACATGAGAAGGGCCGCGCACTGAAACAGCCCTTGGAACGAGAATCCCGTATGCGACCGGATGGACGCCGCCCGGGCGCGCTTGGTTCCACCGTACGAGTGAGAGACTTCCGGCCGGCCCGGCTCCCGGGCGGCACGGGCATACGATCCGGACGGCCGCCCGGTCCGTCCCTCGGTTCTGCCCGCTCGCGGCTCGCTCCATGCCTCCCGGCCCGACCGGCGCGCGCACGAGCCATGCACGCCCTCCGACCGGGTCGCGATGGCTGTGGAACCGGCGACCGCGTCGTCCTGGATCTGGACATGCCCCGAATGGCCTGTGTAGAAGTGGTGGCATTGCTGTCGATCAATGACGAGTAGTAGCGAATCGAGGCGAAACACGCCCTTTGGCCGTGCTCGCTCCACATCGGCCGTATCTGGGGGTTCCGCATGGCCCGTACCACCGCGTCAGGAGTGGCGGCATGACCGAGTCCCACCCGTCGATGGCCCTCCCCTCGACGACGACCGCCGAGCCGCGCGAACCCGGCTGCGCAGGCGGGCTCACCGTCCTCGACCCGCCGGGGCTCCCCGGCCCCACCGACGCACCGGACGGCCCGGCGGACGACCGCACGGCACCGTCCACCGCGATGCAGGACCGTTTGGCCGGACGCCTGTCCGATATCACCAGCCTGCACGTACACACCGAGCGGCTCGCCCGGGCCCGCGGCCTCGCCGCCACCCTGGACACCCTCCTCGCCTCCGGTGCCGCCCTGCTCGGCGCCCGCCGCGGCGTCCTGGTCACCCGGACGGCCGGCGGCGGCCCCGGCCAGCCGGTCGGACTCGGCCTCGACCGCGCCAGCCTCGGCGCCCTGGAGACCGTCCCGACCGAGCAGAGCCTGCTCTCCCGGCTGCTGTGCGAACAGGACCGGCCCGAGCAGCTGCACTCCCCCGACCTCGCCGAGGACCCGTCCATCGGCGCCCGGCTGCGCGAGCTCGCCGTCCACCTCGGCCTCGGCGGCGCCTACGGCCTGCCGCTCGCCACCGTCGAGGACGGCCCGCTCGCTGCCGCCCTCTGGTTCTACGACGAGCCCGCCGAACCCACCGAGTGCCGGCGCCAGCTGGCCCGCCACTACTGCGAGATCGCCGCCCCGCTGCTCGCCAAGCAGCTGGAGGCGGAGCGGATCCTGCGCACCACCGAAGCGCTGCGCCGCGGCCTGCTGCCCGACCGCCTCCCCCGCGCCGCCGGACTGCGACTGGCCGCCCGGCTCGTCCCGGCCGGACTGGACCGCTCCTGCGGCAGCGACTGGTACGACGCGATCCCGCTCCCCGACGGCACCGTCGGCCTCACCGTCGGCTCCGTCTCCGGCGACGGCCCCGGCGCGGGCCCCGGCTCCGCCCCCGGCGCGGCCGCCGCGATGGGCCGGGTCCGGGCCGCGCTGCGGGCCTACGCGGTGCTGGAGGGCGAGGACCCGGTCTCCGTCCTCGGCGACCTGGAGCTGCTGCTCAAGACCACCGAGCCGACCCGCACCGCCACCGCCGTGTACGCCTGGATCGAGCCCGAGGAGCGCCGGATCACCCTGGCCGGCGCCGGGCACTGCCCGCCGGTCCTGGTCGGCCGGCACGGCGCCGAGTTCGTGGAGACCTCGCTCTCCGCCCCGCTCGGCATGCTGGCCTGCTGGGAGGCGCCCGGGGTGGAGTTCACCGCCGAACGCGGCGAGACCCTGCTGCTCTACACCGAGGGGCTGGCCCGGCGCTGCGGGCCGACCCTGCACGCCGGGCAGAACAACCTGCGCCGGGCCGCCGCCGACGCCCCCCGCGACGTCCGGCTCGACCCCGACCGGCTCTGCGCCCACCTGCTGGCCGTCTGCCCCGCCCCGGAGGCCGCGGCCACCGACGACCTGATGCTGCTCGCGGCCCGCTTCGAGTAGCCGTCCGGACCTGGAACAGGCGAGTGGCCGGGCGTCCGTACCATGGACGCACGGCCGCCCGCGCGTGTCGCGATCCGACACTCCCCCGAGGGGCGGCGGTACCACCCCCCAAGGAGGCGTTGCACGTGACCGAGGACCGTACCCCCGCGGTGGCCGAGAACCCCGAGGCCGAGGGCGGCGAGGAGCCGCAGGAGTTCAAGGGCCGCAAGAACGGCCTCTACGGCGAGATCTCCGACGAACTGGCCGCCTCGATGAAGTCCGGGTGGGCCGACACCGAGCTGCACGGCCTCACGCCCGTCGCCCAGGCCCCGTACGCGGCCGCGCGCCGCGCCGAGCTGTCCGCCGCCTACCCGGGCGTGCGCCTGGTCGTCCCGGCCGGCAACCTGCGGGTGCGCTCCAACGACACCGACTACGCCTTCCGCGCCTCCAGCGAGTACGTGCACCTCACCGGCGACCAGACCGAGGACGCCGTACTGGTCGCCGAGCCCACCGGCGAGACCGGCCACGAGTTCACCCTCTACCTGCTGCCCCGCTCGGACCGCGAGAACGGCGAGTTCTGGCTCGACGGCCACGGCGAGCTGTGGGTCGGCCGCCGGAACAGCCTGAGCGAGCAGGAGCAGCTGCTCGGCCTGCCCGCGCGCGACGTCCGCAAGGCCGCCGAGGAGCTGGCCGAGCGGGCCGAGGGCTCCGCCGTCCCCACCCGGATAGTCCGCGGCTACGACGCCGGCCTGGAGACCGCGCTCGCCGGCGTCCTGGACGCCGACCGGGACGCCGAGTTCAAGGAGTTCCTGAGCGGCCTGCGGCTGGTCAAGGACGAGTGGGAGATCGGCGAGCTGCGCGCCGCCTGCGACGCCACCGTCAAGGGCTTCACCGACGTGGTCCGCGAGCTCGGCCAGGCCGTCGCCACCTCCGAGCGCTGGATCGAGGGCACCTTCTGGCGTCGCGCCCGGGTCGAGGGCAACGACGTCGGCTACGGCACCATCGCCGCCGCCGGCTCGCACGCCACCACCCTGCACTGGGTCCGCAACGACGGCGACGTGCGCCCCGGCGACCTGCTGCTGCTGGACGCCGGCGTGGAGACCCACACCCTCTACACCGCCGACGTCACCCGCAGCCTGCCGATCAACGGCCGCTTCACCGAGCTGCAGCGCAAGATCTACGACGCCGTGTACGACGCCCAGGAAGCCGGCATCGCCGCGGTGAAGCCCGGCGGCCGCTTCCGCGACTTCCACGACGCCTCGCAGCGGGTGCTCGCCGAGCGCCTGCTCGCCTGGGGCCTGCTGGACGCCTCCGTGTACGGCGTCGAGAAGGTCCTGGAGCTGGGCCTGCAGCGCCGCTGGACCCTCCACGGCACCGGCCACATGCTCGGCCTGGACGTCCACGACTGCGCCCACTCCCGCCGCGAGGAGCACGTCGACGCCCTGCTGGTGCCCGGCATGGTGCTCACCGTCGAGCCCGGCCTGTACTTCCAGCAGGACGACCTGACCGTGCCCGAGGAGTACCGCGGCATCGGCGTCCGGATCGAGGACGACATCCTGGTCACCGCCGACGGCAACGAGAACCTCTCGGCCGGCCTCCCCCGCCGCGCCGAGGACGTCGAGGCCTGGATGGCCTCGCTCGCCTGAGCCACCCCGCACGCCGAAGGGCCCGGCCTCCGCTACTGCTCGGGAGGCCGGGCCCTCGTGCGTCCGGGGCCTCGTGCGCTGCGGCCCTCATGCATCCGGGGCCCTCGTGCGCTGCGGCCCTGGTGCGTCGGGGTCAGCGCTGGACGGCGGGCCGGACCGCGACGGTCTCGCCGGAGTGGCCGTCCGAGTCGCCGCCGACCCGGATCTCCACCGACCCGGCGCTGCCGGTCCGCTTCAGACCGACCCGGAACGTGTACTCGACCGGGTTGCCCGTCATCACGCCGACCAGCTCGGCCGGTGCCACCCCGAGCCGGCCGTTGCAGTCCGCGGTCACCTCGAAGGACTTCCACTCGTTGCCGACCTTCGCCTCCATCGTGACGTCCGACCCGGTCAGCCCCTCGCCGGTGGGGAGGGACAGCCGTACCACGGGGCGCATCAGGGCCGACCCGTCCGGCGAGGAGACCTTGAAGGAGAACTCGGTCGGGGTCTTGCCGACGACGAGCGCGGTGGGGGCCGACACCGAGTTCACCACCGGGCGGTGGCGGTCGACGACGGACGTGGTCACCACGGACTTCGCCATGGGCTTGAGGGAGGACGGCAGCACGGCGTCCGCCTCGACGGCCAGCCGGCCCGGCTGGTTGCCCGCGTCCAGGACCATCCGGTACTCGACGGTCCGGCTCTCGCCCGCGGCCAGGGTGAAGGCCGCGTCGTCGCCCGTGCCCGCGTAGTCCATCCCACCGCCCTGGCTCAGCGCCGGCATGGCCTTCCAGCCCGACGCGTCCTTGCGCTCCAGCGTGCCCTGCGCCATCGCGAGCTGCTGCTGGCACTTCGCACCCTCGAAGTCCTGCGTCGCCACCACCGGCGCCACCGCGCGGCTGCCCGAGGAGTCGTTGTTCTTCCAGGTCACCGCGAAGGACACCTGGTCGCCCACCTGGACCTGCTGACCCTCCTTCAGGCCGGTGAAGGTGATCCCGATGCCGCCGTCCTTGGCGACGGGCTTGGTGTCCGCCGTGGGGGAGGGCTTGGTCGCGGGCTTGGTGGTTGCCTTGGTGGCGGGCCGGGTGGTCACCGCGGCGGCCGGCGCGGGACCGGAGGAGTCGGACGGAGCCGCGGTCGGTGCGGCCTGGGCGGGCACGGCGGGGGTCGCGGCGGCGGTCTCGTCGGGGACCGAGGTCGGGGCGGCCGTCCCGGCGGCCGACACCGTCCCGGCGGAGCGAACGGCGGTGGGGGCGGCCTGAAGCGCGGCCTCCGTCGGGGCGCAGGCGGCGACCCCGACGGCAGCGATGACGGCAAGCGGAACAATCTTCGCAATACGGGCGATAACGGACGCGTTCATGTGACAGTCCCCCCAGAGGACACAGAAGAGGTGAATGGTGGTGGTGCTCGCGTGCGGACGCCTCGTTCGCGTCCCGGAGGAGCCGGCCCGAGCCCCGGCCCCGCCGGCTCGCTCTCCCCGCCTCTCACCCTGATAGACGTGCATCCCCCCGGGAGGTTGCAGGTGGGTTCAAAAGTTTTCCGAGAACTCGCCCCGGAACGCCGAAAGGCGCCGCGACCAGGGAATTTCCTGGTCACGGCGCCTCGGAGGCGGCCTGCGATCGGCTACTTCACGACATTCTCCCGGATGATCGCCTCACCGATCACGGTCAGCGGGCCGCTGCCGTCGTACGGCAGCGTCGCCTGCATCCGTACCGGTATGATTCCCGGCCCGTCGGCGGGGTCGATGGTCAGCCGGTACGTCACCGTGTGGCTCGCGCCCGGCGCCAGGGGGAAGGTGGCTGCCTTGCCGCCCATCGCGTAGTCCATACCGCCTCCGGGCGACATGCTCAACTGGGTCCAGGTGCCGCCGTCCTGACGCTCCAGCTTGCCGGCGTTCATCGGGATCATGCCGTCCGGCGTCCCCGGGTAGGAGTCGGTGAAGACCAGCGGCTGGACCGCCGGCAAGTTGGAGGTGCTGGTGTTCCGGTACGTCACCGAGAAGGTCACCGGCCTGTCCTTGGCGGACACCATCCCCCCCGGAAGGAAGCCGGACTGCGTGACGGCGACGGTGCTGCTGTTCACCGGATCCGCCGACGGCGCCGACGACGCTGCCCCCGGCGCCTTGTGGCCGCTGACGTCCAGGCTGTTGACGATCGACTGCAGACCGGCCTGGTAGTCGCTCGTGAGACCGATCGCCGAAACGAACACCTGGTCCTTGGGCAGGGCCCACATCTGCGCCGTGAAGGAGGACTTGCCGCAGGTCACCTGCCACTGCGACTTGCGGGCCGGGCGGCCGGAGACGGTGGGCGTGCTCTTCGTCGGACCGTTGACGCTGAGCGCTTCGCTCGGCGTGGGCACGTGCGGATTGCCCCAGATCGGACAGTACGGCTGGTGGCCGAAGCCCCCGGTGGCATCGAGGTCTTCGGTCACCGGCCAGTCCTGGTCGTCCGAGTCGAAGACCGACAGCTCCACCCCGTACGGCTGGCAGTCGTGGTAGCCACTGCCCTGCGGCGCCCCCGGGCTCAACAGGCAGAGGCGGAGCGCACCGTCGGAGACGGGCCGCCAGCCGGCCGGGACCTTCAGCTTCACGCCCCGGAACGTGTACGGCGTCGACGGGCCCACCGGGGGTGTGGTGTTGGTGGCCGACGCGGAGGAGGACGGGGTGCCGTCGGCGAGGGGGACCCCGGTCTCCGGATCGCCCGTCGGGGTGCCGGTGTCGGTGGGGGTGGCCGACGGGCTGGGGGTGGTCGGCTCGGGGGTCGGGCTCGGGGAGGTCACGGTGGCGGCCGGGGGCGGCGGGACCTGGTCGTGGGCGACCGGCTCGCCGTGGAAGGTGAGCACGCCGAGCGCCATCGCGGCGGCCAGGCCGAGCGGGACGGTGACGGCGTACACCGGGCGCAGTCGGCGGATCCGGCGCTTCGGGGGCGCGGCCGGGCGCAGGCTGTGCGCCGTGATCAGGGAGGCGCGCGCGCCCATCGCCTCGCGGAGCAGCCGTTCCGTCGGGGTTTCGGCCGGCTCGTCGCCGTCGCCACCGCTACGGCGGGGGAACTTGTCGGTCATCGAACCTTCTCCAGGTGCTTTTCCAAGGCGTCCAGGGCGCGACTGGCCGTGGACTTCACGGCACCCCGGGACAGCCCCAGGGTCTCGGCTATCTGCGCCTCCGACATGTCGGACCAGTAGCGCAGCACCAGCACCTCGCGCTGGCGGGGAGTCAACTCCTGCATCGCCACCAGAACCCGCCGGTGCTCGTCGTTGAGCACCGCGTGGTCCTCCGCCGACGCGGCGTCGGGCTCGTGCGGCGGGACGTACTCGCGGGCGGTCTTGCGGCGGCGCAGCATCGAGCGGGCGCCGTTGACCACGGCCGTCCGCAGGTAGCCGAGGGCGTTGTCGAGGTCGTCCAGCTGCTCGCCGTGCCGCTGGTAGAGCTGGGTGAAGGCCTCCTGGACGACGTCCTCGGCCAGGTCCTGGTAGTCGACCAGCAGCACGGCCATCCGGACCAGGCCGAGCCGGTGGGCGTGGTACAGGTCGGTCAGGGTGGGCCGGTCCTCGGCCGGCTTGCGTCCGCCGCGCAGCAGCCGGAAACCGGAGCGGCGCTGCTTCGCCTCCTGCTCGGTGACGGTGCCGGCGAGCGGCTCGCCCGCCTCCTGCGCGCCGAACAGCGCGGCGATCACCCCACGGATGGTGAAGCCGCGCGCCCCTGCCGGCGCGACGGTCGGCCCGATGGCCATGGACATGTGCGTTTCCGCTTTCCCCCGGGACGGTGACGGCGGTTGCCGGACCGTCAGGTCCACCTGATCAAGATCGTGATCGGGGGGGGATCCTCTCAGCCGCCCTCGGCCCGGTTCCCTCCGCCCCCGTACCTATGGACGTGCGAGGGAGGTGGAGGTTGCAGGTGGGTTCGAAGAAAATTCCGAGGTGACCGGGACGGCTACACTCACCGGCATTCCGCCACCCGTGAGCAGGGGGTTCGCATGACCGAGCAGAACGACGAGGGCCCGGTCGGCGCGGGTACGAGAGCCACGGGTACGACGACCGCGGGTACGACAGCCGCGGGTACGGCGACCGCGCCTCGGCCGCGACCGGTGGCCGTCGCCATCGGCCGGCGGCCGGAGCCCGTGCACGATGTCGCGGTGTACGCCTTCGAGGGCATGGCGCCGTTCGAACTGGGCGTCGTGGTCGAGGTGTTCGGGCTGGCCCGGCCCGAGCTGAGCGGGCTGCTGGCGACGCCCTGGTACGGGCTGAAGGTGTGCGCCGACCGGCCCGGGACGGCGCTGGACGCGGTGGGCGGCTTCACCATGACCGCCCCGCACGGGCTGGACGAGCTGGCGGCGGCCGACACCGTGGTGGTCCCCGGGGTGCCGAACGCCTTCAGCGGCGAAGTCTCCCCCGGACTGGTCGAGGCGCTGCGCACGGCGCACGAGCGCGGCGCCCGGATCGTGTCGATCTGCTCGGGCGCCTTCGCGCTGGCCGCCGCCGGGCTGCTGGACGGCCGGGAGGCGACCACCCACTGGCGGTACGCCGAGCTGCTACAGCAGCGCCACCCGGCGGTGCGGGTCAACCCGGACGTGCTGTACGTGGACAACGGGGACGTGCTCACCAGCGCGGGCAGCGCGGCCGGCATCGACCTCTGCCTGCACCTGGTCCGCCGGGACCACGGCGCCAAGGTGGCCAACACCGTGGCCCGCCGCTTCGTGGTGGCGCCGCACCGGGACGGCGGGCAGGCCCAGTTCATCGAGGCGGCGGTCCGCCCGGTCGAGGAGGAGGACGACGGGATCGTCCGCAGCATGCAGTGGGCGCTGGACCACCTGTCGTCCCCGCTGACCGTCCCGGTGCTGGCCCGTGCCGCCCGGATGTCGGACCGCTCGTACCTGCGGCACTTCACCGCCCGCAACGGGACCAGCCCGATGCGCTGGGTCGTCACCCAGCGCATCGCGGCCAGTCTGGCACTGCTGGAGTCACCGGACGGGACGGTGGAGGAGATCGCCGCGGCGGTCGGCTTCGAGAGCTCCGCGACCTTCCGCCACCACTTCGGCCGGGTGATGCGCACCTCGCCGACCGCCTACCGGCGCTCCTTCGGGCGCGGGGTGGCGTAGCCCGCCGCGCCCCGCCGCGCCCCGGCCCGCTCGGGCCCGTTCGGGCCTGCTCGGGCTCGGATCCGCTCAGGCGTTCTCGCGCCGGTCGGCGTTGGCGAGGATGGCGTCGTGCAGCCACTGCGCCAGGCCCGGGGCGAGGTTCTCGTAGGTGTCCGTCCAGCGCGGGTCGGAGACGTACAGGCCGGCCAGTCCGCGGTGGATGGTGAACGTGCAGTCGTAGAAGTTCTGGCAGATGTGCTGCCGGTGCGCCTCGGCGAGGTCCATGGCCGGTGCGCCGTCGGCGGGCTCGCCGCCGGTGAGCGCCTCGACCAGGCGGGTGTTGAGCTCGGCCATCTCGGCCTGGATCCGCTCCCAGTCGGCCTTGGAGTAGGCGCCGGTGCGGCGCTGGGACTCGGCCCAGGCCTCGGTGTCGCCCCAGCGCTGCTCGGCCTCCTGCTCCCACTCCTCCTGGTAGCCCTCGCCGAAGATCTCGAACTTCTCCTCCGGGGTCAGCTGAATGCCCATTCTCCGTGCCTCCATGGCGTGTTCGACGGCGCTGGCGAGGTCCTGGAGGTGCCTGATCCGGTCGCTCAGCAGTCGGTGCTGCCGCCGGAGGTGTTCGCTCGGACTGACCGAGTGGTCGTCCAGGATCGCCGCGATTTCCTCCAGGGGGAAGCCGAGTTCGCGGTAGAAGAGGATCTGCTGCAGCCGGTCGAGGTCGGCGTCCACGTACCGGCGGTACCCGGAGCGGGTACGGCCGGCGGGGGACAGCAGGCCGATCTCGTCGTAGTGGTGCAGCGTCCGGACGGTCACCTTGGCGATCTTCGCCACGGCGCCGACCGAGTAGCCCTCACTGGTCATCGGGGTTCCTCCCTGGTGCTGACCACTACCCTCGGCTCTCACGTCACGTGAGGGTCAAGCCGCTTTCCCGAGCGGCTTTGCCGAGCGGCCTTCTCAAGCCGCTTTCCCGAGCCGCCTTCTCAAGCCGCCTTCTCAGGCGTCGGCGCCGACCAGCTCCCGCTCGCGCCGCCGGGCCGCCCGGCGTCCGCCGTCGCCCTGGCCGGTGGCCCGCGGCCGGCGGGGCTGCTGGGTGGGCCAGAGCAGCACGTACGCGGCGGAGACCACCACGAAGGCGAGCCGGACGAAGCCGCGGGCCGAGTCGGACGGGAGGAGCAGCGTGCCGCCGTACAGCGCGCCCAGCGCGATCCAGCTCCACCACGGAACGAGCCGCTTCTGTCCGACCGCGTCCCAGAGCAGGGTGCCGAGCAGGATCGAGGCCGTGTAGTAGGTGTAGACGCTCGGGTCGAGCAGGATCCGGGCGTCCGCGCCGAGCAGCACCACGGCCGGCCAGCGGCCGCGCCACACCGCGATGCTGCCGAGGCCGAGACCGAGCGCGAACTGGGTCGGGCGGTCCCACCAGGGGGTGGCCGGGTCGGTCACCCCGAACCAGCGCAGCGCCGAGGCGGGCTGGTTGGGGATGGTGAACTTGGCCGCCGCCATGGTGTCCAGGTTGCCCAGGTAGAACGGCAACCAGGCGATCGCCACCAGGGCGGCGAACCAGAGCGCGGTGCGCAGCCAGGTGGGCCGGGGCAGCGCCAGGATCAGCGGGGCGAAGGCGATCGCCCAGGGCTTGGAGTCCACCGCCAACGCGAGGAAGATCGCGACCTGGGTGGGTTTGCCGCGGGCCAGGGCGTGCGCGGCGAGGGTGGTGAAGAACAGCGCGAGGACGTCGTCCAGGTGCGCGAAGCGGACCGACACCTCGACCCACATCGGGATGAAGGCCAGTCCGGCGATCAGCAGGCGCTGCTGGAGCCGGCGGTGGTTGGTGCCGGTGCCCAGGTAGTAGAAGGCGGCCGTGCGGCCGACCACGACAAGCATCACCAGGCCGAGCGCGGCGCTCGCCGCCTCGGCGACCAGTTGGCCGGTGTGCGGCGAGAACGGGGCGGTGAGCCGGGCCGCGGCCAGGCTCACCGGGCCGATCTGCAGCTCCGGATGGCGGGCGTAGAGCGACAGACCGCCGTCTGCCTGGCCGCTGAAGAGCAGCTGCTCACCCTGGCGCAGATAGTGCCAGGAGAAGCCGCCGCTCGGCTCGACCAGGAAGAACCAGAGCGCCGTCCAAGCGACCAGCAGGACGTGGTGCCTGCGGAGCGGCGATCCGGCTATGCGCCCGGTCGCCGCCTCGTAATCCGTGCTGGTCCGTGCCGTGCGTGCTTCCCGCACCTGTCCTCTCCCCGCCGGTTCCGCCCCCCTCCGGCCGGACATCCTATGTGACGGAGGTGTACCGCCCGTGCCGCCCGCAGGGCCGTCCTATGGACGGCGCGGGCGGCACGGGAGTACCCGGGAAACGGTTCCCCCTGGTCAGCTGTGCTGGCCCGACTTGCGGCGGCGCAGCACCACGAGGGTGCCGACACCGGCCACCAGGACGGCACCGCCGACGGCCGCGATCGCGGTGGTGTCGTCGCCGCCACCGGTCTGGGCCAGGGACTTGTCCGCGTTGGCGGCGGAGGTCTTGGCCTTGCTGACGCCGCCCGGGGTGATCTTCGGCGGGGTGACGTTCGGGGGCTGCACCGGGAAGTCGATCGGCTGCGGTGCGTCACTGCTGCTGCCGCCGGACGGGGCCGGAGGGGTGGTCGCGCCGGAGTCGGACGGCGAGGCGCTGGTGGGCGCCGTCGTCGGCGTCGCCGGCGTCGTCGGCTCCGTGGTGGGCGTCGACGTGGCCGTGGCGGTCGGTGACGCGGTGGAGGTGTGGGTGGCCGTCGGCGAGCCGCTCGCGGTCGGGCTCGGCTTGCCGGTCTTGGTCGGGGTGGGGGTCGGGCTGGGCTTGCCGCCGCCGGCCTTGATGGTGAAGCCGGCGCCCTTGATCCCGTCGCAGCTGAAGCTTCCGTGGTCGTTCTCGTCGTTGGCGTCGGCGGAGTAGACCACCGGCACGACACCGGCCTTGCCCAGCGGGGCGTCCTTGGTGAAGGAGGCGCGGACCTTGATGTCGATGCTCTTGCCCTGGGCGAGGTAGAGCAGCGCGCCGTCGGCGGCGTCGCCGCTGTCCGTGACGCCGCCGAGGAACATCAGCACGGCGCTGTCGTCGCCGTCGCCGCCACCGGGGGCGATGACGGCGGTCTTCCAGGTGCCGCCGCCGGGCAGCGAGGCCGGCAGCTGGTACTCGAGCTTGAGGTCCTTCGCCTTGAGCGAGCCCGCCTTGTTCTTGAACTTCAGCAGCGGGTAGGCGACGAAGTCGGTCTTCGTCGAGTTGTCGATCCGGTAGGTGAACTCGCGGGCCTCGTCACCGGCAATGAAGGTGCCGGGCACACCGCGCACCGAGAGGTCGAGGCTCTGGTGCCCCGCCTTCTCGGCCGACGCGGCGGCGGACGGGGAGCCGGTGGTGCCGACGGCCATGGCGCCCTGGGCGCCGGCCAGCACGAGCGAGGACGCGAGCGCGGCGGCACCGGCGAGGGCAAGACTGCGACGTATGGACAAGGGAGACCTCACGGACGTTTCCGGGCGAGGCCCGGGCGCGAGGGGCGGCCGCAGACGCCGCGTCCCCCCGCGAAGCTGAAAGTGCGACGGAGAGTACCGAACGACCGGGCCGGTCCGGAAGGCGGGTGCCGCACTGTGACCGAGACTTGGAAACGAGGCGCCCGGTTCGCCCAACCCCGTCCATGTACAAGGCTTTTGTGCTTTGCCAAGTGATGACCGGAAGTGACGGGTACACGCCCGGAGGACCGTACCGCACCCCGGGCGAAACGGCACGGACCGCCGTCAGGCGGCGGCCGTCAGTCGGCAGGCGTCAGTCGGCAGGCGTCAGTCGGAGAAGAAGGACTTGGCCGCGATCAGCGCCCGCTCGTCGCGCAGCACGTCGCCCGGGCGGGTGCCGTTGCCGAGCAGCACGCCGCCCCAGCGCATCCGCATGTACTCGGCGGTCAGCCGGAGCGTGCCGATCAGCGGCTCGGCCGTGTCGTCGGAGCCGCTGAGGGCGGTGACGCCCCACAGGGTGGCGCCGCCCATCCGGGCGCGGAAGTCCAGCCCGGGCACCCGGAGCCAGCCCGCCCAGTGGTCGAGGTAGAGCTTGGCGCTGGTCGGCAGCGTGTACCAGTACAGCGGCGCGACGAAGACCAGGTCGGTGGCCGCCAGGGTGGCGTCCAGCAGGGTCCGCTCGTGGCCGACCGGCTCGGGGTAGCGGCCGTCGCCGGTGTGCCGCAGGTCCTGGAAGGGCGGCAGCGGATGCTCGCTCAACCGCAGCCACCGCTGCTCCGCCCCGACCGGCAGGCTCGACTCGACGGCCAGCCGGGCGAGTCGAGCGGAGTTGCCGTCGACGCGGGCGCCGGCGTCGAGGAACAGGAAACGGCGCGACGCCTCGGCGCCGGACGGCTGGTCGGACGGCTGGTCGGACGGCTGGTCGGACATCGGAACTCCCCCGGTCAGGTGCTGCGGACGGAGGTGCGAGCAGCCGCCGCGCGCCGGTTATTCCGCGCCCGCGCCCGCGCTCGCGCCTGCGTCCGCGCCCCGGTCGCCGGTCAGTCCGGCAGCCCGGCCCGGCGGCGGGCGACGGCGGCCACCGCGGCCCAGTCCTTGTCCCCGTCGCCATGGGCCAGGGCGTCCAGGAAGGCGTCCCGCAGGACGCTGCCGAACGGCAGCGGCACATGGCGCGCGGCCCCCGCGTCCAGCGCGAGGCCGACGTCCTTGAGCCCGAGCGGCAGCCGGAAACCGGCCGGTTCGTAGCGGCGCTCGGCCACCATCGCGCCGTAGCCGGAGTAGACCGGTCCGGGGAAGAGCGTGCCGGTGAGCATCTCGACCAGGTCGGTCGGCCGGACCCCGTTGGCATCGGCCAGGCTGCACGCCTCGGCCATCGACTCGATCGCGCAGGCCAGCAGGAAGTTGGTACTGATCTTGGCGGTGTTGGCCTGCCGGGGGCTCTCGCCGAAGTACCAGGTGCGCTGCCCCATCGCAGCGAACAGCGGCTCGGCCCTGGCCAGCAGATCGGCGGCGCCGGCGGCCAGGATGTTCAGCCGGCCCTCCGCCGCGACCGGCGGCCGACCGAGCACGGGCGCGGCGACGTAGCCGATGCCGTGCTCGGCGTGCAGTGCCTCGGCCCGCTCGGCGAGCGCCAGCGAGACGGTGGCCATGTTGACGTGCAGGGTCGCCGCGGCGCCGACCAGCAGGGCGGGGTCGAGCAGCAGGCGCTCGACCGCGTCGTCGTTGGCGAGCATGGAGACCACCGTGTCGGCGGCGAACACCTCCGCGAGCGAACCGGCCGCCTGCGCGCCCTCGGCCACCAGGGCGGCCACCGGCTCGGGCGAGCGGTTCCAGACCCGTACGGCGTGACCGGCCCGCAGCAGGCTGCCGGCCATGCCCCGGCCCATCGCACCCAGCCCCACGAAGCCGACTGTCGCCCTGGTCATCCGCGCACTCCCGTCGCCGTTGCCGCTCACCTGCCGCCGACTGTACGTCAGGGGACCGATAGGGCCGGACTGTTCACGGTGGCCAGGGTGCTCATGCGCAGGCGCGCGCGGGCATCCGGGTGCGGTGCGCGGCGGCCCCGCGCTCCAACTCGGCGATCACCCGGCCGCGCAGCAGCTCGTACTGGGCCTGCAGCCGGCCGGGACGGGCCGGGCGGGCGACCGGGCGGCCGGGGCCGACCAGTTCGTCCGGCCCGAACTGCTCGCGGGTGAGGTCGATCTCGAAGCCGGTGGCGAAGCGGTTCCACCAGTGGAGGTCCGTCCGGACCCCGTCGATGTACACCTCGCCCATCATCAGCTCGCCGCCGAGCAGGTCGTGCACCACCATCGCCGTCACCCCGCACTGGCCGCGGGCGGGATTGTCGGGACGCCAATGGGCCAGATCCTCGGGCGCACAGGTGTCGACACCCCAGGAGGAGCGGATCGCACGTTCGATGTCGTTGAGGGTCCACGCCGTCATACCGGGAAGCCTGCCACGCGGCACTGACAGCGGCAGCGGCTTTTCGAAGGGTCACCCCGTGTTCTGCGGTGACCCTCCCGGCGTTCACCCGAACGAGTCAAGGAATCCGGCCGGCCGTCCATCCCGCGTCACGGGACGGCCGACCGGCCAAGGCGTCACTTCGCCGCCGGGTGAGGGGTCGGCGTGGTGGCGTGGCGGGGAGGCGTCACTTCGCCAGCGCGGCGACGCCGGCCTGCGCGAACTGCTCGTCCAGGTCGCCGCTGGGCGCGCCCGCGACACCGATCGCCGCGACCGGAGCGCCCTTCGACTGCATCGGGGCGCCGCCGGCCAGGAACAGCGTGCCGGGGATGTCCTTGAGGTTCGGGGCCTGAGCCAGCCGCTTGACCAGCTCCGAGGTCGGCGCGTTCCAGGAGACCGCCGTGTAGGCCTTGCGCTCGGCCGACTCCGGGGCCTGCGGCCCGGCGCCGTCACCCTTCAGCAGCACCCGGGTGACACCGTCCCGGTCGACGACCGCGACCGACACGTGCTGGCCGGCCTTGGTCGCCGCGTCCAGGGCGGCCTGGGCGGCGCGGGTGGCGGCGTCGATGGTCAGGCCGGTGCTCTGGGCGAGGTTCCTGTTCTGCGTGTCGACCTTCACCGCGGCCGGGGCGGCCGGGGTCTCGGTGGTCTCGGCGCTGGCCGAGACGGCGCCCACGGTGGCGGCCGCGATCGCGGCGGCGGCGACGGCGCCGGTCAGCACCCGGGTGCGTGCGGAGGTCTTCTTCATGGTCCAGCTCCTCAACGGGTCTGCGGGGTGGTGCGAGGTGACGCGGGGGGATCAGGGGTGGTGCGGGGGATCGGGGACGGTGCGCAGGGATCGGGGAGCCGCCGGGTCGAGGGGGTTGCCCGGCGGCATGCTTCGATCCTGCGTCCGGGGACGGGTCCGCCACATCGACGGACCGGCGCGAGCGCCCGGGCATGATGGGGGACGGCGGCGTCAACCGATCGGCTGATGCGGGACCGGGCGGGACGGGTCACCATCGAGGAATCGGTGCAGGTCAGTGCGGACCCGCCGCCCGTGCGCCACCCGTGCGCCGCCCGTTCGACCAGGAGCCACCCGTGCCACAGCCCCGCCCCTTCGCCGATCGGCACGGCACCGGGCGCATCGGGCGCACCGGTCGCACCGGAGCCGCCGACCGTCCGGGCGCCGTCGGCTCGCACGGCCTGTACGGCCCGCACGGCGCGGTCGGCCGCGACGCCGGGGACCCGGACGCGGGCCGGCTGGCGCTGCTGTTGGACTCCGCCTTCGTCGTGCTGCTCGCCGCCTCGCTCAACCGCTACCTCACCCACCACTCCGGCAACGCCCAGGCCCCCTGGGTGATCGGGCTGAGCGCCGCCCTGGCCGTCGCCCAGCCGGCCGGCTCCTGGCTCGACCACCACCGTCCGACCGCGTCGGGCCGGCGCCGCCGGTGGTCGCTGGGGCTGGTGGTGACGCTCTGGGTGGTGCTGGTGCTGCTCGCGCCGAGCTTCGCCTGGTGCGCCGTCCCGCTGATCTACACCGCGCTGCGGGCGCTGCCCGCGAAGGCGGCGATCCCGCTGGTGGGCACCCTGACCCTGCTGGTGGTGATCGCCGAGATCCGGCTGCCCGGCGGGGCGGATGCCACGCTCGTCCTGCTGCCGCCCGCGGTGGCCGCGCTGGCCACCGGCGTCTTCCTCTTCATGGCCCGGCAGGCCGCCCGGCAGCGCGCGCTGATCGCCGACCTGGTCCGCACCCGGCGCGAACTCGCCGCCACCGAAAGGCGGGAGGGCACCCTGGCCGAGCGCGAGCGGCTGGCGATGGAGATCCACGACACCCTGGCGCAGGGCCTGTCCAGCCAGCAGATGCTGCTGCAGGCCGCCGACCGCACCTGGGAGGCCGATCCGGCGACCGCCCGCACCCACGTCCGGACCGCCACCGAGGTGGCCGCCCGGAACCTGGCCGAGGCCCGCCGCTTCGTCCACGACCTCGCGCCGGCCGAACTCGCCGACGGCCGTACGCTCGACGGGGCGCTGCGGGCGCTGGCCGCACGGGAGTCCGCCGAGAGCGGTCTGCCGGTCCGCTTCCACCTGGACGGCACGCCCGTGCCGCTGCCCGCCGCCACGCAGTCCGCGCTGCTGCGGATCGCCCAGGGCGCGCTGGCCAACGTCCGCGAGCACGCCGGGGCGTCGGCCGCGGCGATCACGCTGTCCTTCCTCGGCGACCAGGCCGTCCTGGACATCGCGGACGACGGGCTGGGCTTCGACCCCCAGGCCGCCGGCACCGGGGGCGGTCGCGGGTACGGACTGCCCGCGATGCGCGCCCGGCTCCGGCAGTTGGGTGGGACGCTGACCGTGGAGAGCACCCCCGGCGAGGGCACCGTCGTTTCCGCCGCGATCCCCCTGGAGCACCGATGAGCGAGCGAAGTGGGCGCATGAGTACGGCTCCGGCCCGGACCGCCCCCGTCCGGCTGCTGGTCTGCGACGACCACGCGGTGGTACGGGCCGGGCTGCTCGCACTGCTCGCCAGCGCGGGCGACATCGAGGTGGTCGGCGAGGCCGGCACCGGGGAGGAGGCCGTCGCGCTGGCCGCCCGGCTGGTGCCTCAGGTGGTGCTGATGGACCTCCAGCTCGGCGACGGCATCGACGGCGTGGAGGCCACCCGGCGAATCACCGCCGCCCCGGGCGGGCCGCACGTCCTGGTGCTCACCACGTACGACACCGACGCCGACATCACCCGGGCGATCGGCGCCGGCGCCACCGGCTACCTGTTGAAGGCCGAGCGGCCGGAGGAGCTGTTCGCCGCCGTGCACGCGGCCGCGCAGGGCCGGACGGTGCTGTCGCCGCCGGTCGCCTCCCGGGTGATGGCGCAGATGCGGGCGCCCGCGCCGCAGCTCACCGAGCGCGAGCTGGACATTCTCGAACAGCTGGCGCAGGGGCTGGGCAACCGGGAGATCGCGCGGGCGCTGTTCATCAGTGAGGCCACGGTGAAAACGCATCTCGGGCGGATCTACGACAAGTTGGGCGTGGACACCCGGGCGGGCGCGGTCGCGGTGGCCAAGGAGCGCCGGCTGCTGCGCTGAGCCGGCCGGGCCCTTCGTCCGGTCTCCGGTCTCCGACTCCGAACCATCCCGAGCACCCCGAGACCCCGACCGCCCCGACCGCCCCGACCGCCCGGCGGCTGCGCTGGGCGCTCGCGCGGTGTCACTGCGTGCTGCCATGATGCTCGGAATGTCGGATTCCAGCCATCGCGTCCACGGGGCGCGGCTCGTTCCGGTGTGCGCCGCCCTGCGGCCGGGCACGCCGACCGGCCTACAACTGCCTGGTCCGAAGCCTTTCGGGCCGGCCTGAGCCGGTCATCACAATGTGGATGTTTCGTGTATTCCACTATTGACAAACCAACCACGCGGTTTGTTAGCGTGAGATCAACGATGTCCCCGGGGGTGGGGACTCGCCGGGGCCTGTGCGGACCGCTCTCGCCGGAGGGTGTGGCCAGGGGGGACGGCGAGGCTGCCGGGGTGTCGGGGGGAGCGGCCGCGCCGAAGCCGCGCGACGAGGCGGCGTGGAGCGAGTCCGGGGGGACTCGCTCCACGCCTCCCCCGGTCCCTCTCGGCCTTCGACTACGCCAGCGCGCTCCAGTACGGGCAACACACATACGGCAGCGGCGCCGAGCTTGGGCCACCACCCCCGGACAGCACCGGGAGCCGCTCCGAGCGGGCCACCCCGGGCGAGCTCGCGGTCAGCCCGGCCTCGCCCGACTCCCCGAAGCGGAGCGCCAGTCGGTAGCCGTCCCGGGTGGTCGCGGCCACCCCGGGGCGGTCCCAGTCGGTGTTCAGCGAGGTGATCGTCCAGCCGCGCCGCCGCCAGTGCCGTTCCACTGCGTCCACCAGCGCCGCCCGCCGGGGCAGCGAGACGACGGTGAGGATGTCGCGCCCCCGGGTGACGTACCAGCGCACCGCCGACTCGCGCCCCGGCCGGGGCAGCCGCGCGCCCGACCGGGGCGCCGCCTCCTGCCAGGCGGGCATCGGGTCGATGGCGTCCAGGGTGTCCTGAAGCAGCGTCTCGCAGCGCTCGGCGGCATCGAGTTGATCGGCCGTCACACCTGGTTCCGGCCTCGACCACCGCCAGGCGGGCACGGCCGGCGCACCATCGGGGCAGCCGCCCGGGCATCCGACGTTGAGTTCGGCACCACCTGACTGCACAGGGCCCTCCGTACTCCTCCCGGCGATCAACCCGGGCTGGGATTCCGTCACTGCTTGGACGGTGGACGGGTACGGGCAGTTCCATCCCCACCATCCCCACACCTTTCGAATTGCACTACACGGTGCAGTTGAATCACTGCTCTGCACTGTGTAGTTTACTTCTCGCGCCGCCAACGGGAACAGCCCGGCGGCACCACCGTCCAAGAAAGGACTCCCGCCATGCCCACCATCACCGTCGGCACCGCCCGCATCCCCTACCGCGTCGTCGGCGACGGCCCCGACACCCTCGTCCTGGTCCACGGCACCGGCCCCGGATCCGGCATGTGGGACGGCCTGCTGGACTCCTTCACCGACCGCTACACCGTGCTGCTGCCCGACCTCTCCGGCAGCGAGGCCGCCGAGGACGACGGCTCCCCGCTCACCCTGGAGACCCTCGCCACCCAGGTCAACGCCGTGATCGACGACGCCGACCGCGGCCCCGCCGACGTCTTCGGCTTCTCGCTCGGCGCCGTCGTCGCCACCGCGGCCGCCGCCCGGCGCCCCGACCAGGTCCGCCGCCTGGTCGCCGCCGCCGGCTGGATCAGCGCCGAACAGGACGAGTACCTGCGCCTGTCCATGGCCACCTGGCTGTCACTCGCCGACCACCCCGACGCCTTCGGCGGCTACGCCACCCTCACCGCCTTCAGCGGCGGCTTCCTCGACCGGATCGGCCGCGCCGCCGTCGAGGCCAACACCGCCTACATGCAGCCAACTCCCGGCACCCTGCGGCACATCGCCCTCGACCTCAGCCTGGACCTCACCCCGCTGCTGCCCCACGTCCAGGCCCCGGCCCTGGTGATCGGCTGCACCCAGGACGCCACCGTCCCGGTGCGCAACGCGCGGCGTCTGCACGCCGCCCTCCCGGGCAGCGTCTACGCCGAGTTCGACACCGGCCACATCGTGCTCGCCGAGGAGACCGAGGCGTTCACCAGGACCGTCCGGGAGTTCCTCGACGCCGAATGAGCGGCGGGCGGCGGGCCATCGGCACCGGGGAACGGGGACCCGGCGACGGGCGGCGGAACGGGGAGTCGGAGCACACCGCCGCCCGGGTAACAAGTCCCTGTTCAAAAAGGCCGATTACCGCGCCTGGTGATCGGAATGAAATTGACTGAACGTCAACTTGCAAGGTGAGACTGCTTCGTCAGTTACACCGGCAAGGAGCAGACCATGCGCATACTCTTCACCGGCCCCGCCTCGGCAGGCCACCTCTTCCCGCTCGTGCCGACCGCCCAGGCGCTGCGCGCCGCCGGGCACGAGGTCCTGTTCGCCTGCGGGCAGCCGCTCGACCAGCTCCGCCGCGCGGGCTTCCCGATCGTCGAGATCGGCGACGGCCGGGGCCTGATGGAGCTGTTCGAGGAGCGCCTCGGGAACAAGATCCAGTACGTCACCCCGGACAGGTCGCAGGACGAGATCTTCGACACGGCGGCCGCGATCTTCGCACACGCCTCCCGCCCCACCGTCGACGGCCTGCTGGAGGCCGCCACCGAGTGGGGCGCCGACCTGCTCGTCCACGACTCCTTCCAGGCCGCCGCACCGCTGGTGGCGACCCTGCTCAAGATCCCGTCGGTGGTCCACAACTTCGGGGTCAACCCCGGCCTCCCCATGAGCCGCCTGCTCGCCTCCCACTTCACCGACGTCTACGAGCGGCATGGGCTGGCCGGCCCGGCCCCCGCCACCGCGCTCAACATCGGCCCGCTCGGCGGCGACCCGGACGGCCTGCCGATGCGCTACATCCCCTACAACGGCGGCGGCATGGTCCCGGCCGAGTTCCTCCGCACCGCCGACCGCCCGCGGATCGCCGTCACCCTGGGCACCGTCCTCGCCGAACTCGACGGCGTCCGGGCCGTCGCCCGCCTGGTCGAGGCCGCGGCCGAGGTCGACGCCGACTTCCTGCTCGCCGTCGGCGGCGCCGACCTCGCCCCGCTCGGCACCCTGCCCGACAACGTCCGCGGACTGCCCTGGGTCCCGCTCAACGAACTGCTCAGCCGCGCCGACGCGTTGATCCACCACGGCGGCTCCGGCACCATGCTGACCGCCCTCCAGGCCGGCCTGCCCCAGCTGCTCCTCCCCCAGGGCGCGGACCACTTCATCAACGCCGAGGCGCTCACCGCGAGCGGCGCCGCCCTGAGCTCCTCCTCCGACGCCGTGGACACCGCCCTCCTCGACCGCCTCCTCACCGACCCCGACCTCCGCGACGCCGCCCACCGGCTCCAGTCCGAGAACGCCGCCCTCCCCACCCCGACCGCCCTCGTCCCCACCCTCGAAGCCCTCACCACCCGCTGAGCCATGGCCCGGTCGGGGTCGGCCGGACGGCCGAACCCGGCCGGACGGTCACTCACCCGCGGGCGGCCGGGGCGAACTCCTCCCGGATCGCGTTCACCAGTCCGGTCACCAGGCGCGCCCGCGGCACCATCGCGTCGACCACGACGTACTCGTGGTCGGCGTGGGCGCCCCCGCCGACCGCGCCCAGACCGTCCAGCGTCGGTATGCCCAGGGCGGCGGTGAAGTTGCCGTCGCTGCCTCCGCCGACCGCCGTACCCGAGAGGCCCGGAACGAGTCGGCGTGCCAGCCGGAACAGCTGCTCCGACGCCGACTCCGGCATCGGGGGCCGGCCCACCGCGCCCCGGACCACGATCTCGGCCCCGTCCAGGTGCGGGCGCAGGTTC
This sequence comes from Kitasatospora sp. NPDC051164, assembly GCF_044455625.1. Lineage (NCBI taxonomy): Bacteria > Bacillati > Actinomycetota > Actinomycetes > Kitasatosporales > Streptomycetaceae > Kitasatospora > Kitasatospora sp. NPDC051164. The sequence continues at coordinate 303,793 of NZ_JBITFB010000007.1, forward strand.
GCGAACGCGGACTCGATCCGCTCCTTCTCCCCGGCCGTCTCGACGCGGACGTCGACGGTCACCGTCGCCTCCGCCGGCACCACGTTGTCGGTGGTCCCCGCCGACGCGATGGTCGGCGTCACCGTCGTCCCGGCCTCCGGTCGGCTCAGCGCCGCCAGGTCCAGGACCTGGTGGGCCGCCTCGACCAGCGCGTTGACGCCGGCGGCGGGCTCCAGCCCGGCATGCGCCGCCCGGCCCCTGACGGACAGTTCGAACGTGCCGCACCCCTTGCGACCGGTCTTCAGAGCGCCGCCTTCGGCCGCCCCCTCGAACACCAGGACCGCCCCGCAGGCGCGGGCCCGCTCCTCGATCAGCGCCCGCGAGGCGCCGGAGCCGACCTCCTCGTCGGCGGTCACCAGGATCTCCACGCCGGTCGGATCGTCCAGCGCCGCCAGCCCGTGGACGGCCTGCACGAGACCGCCGAGCATGTCGAAGACACCGGGTCCGGTCGCGTGGCCGTTTTCCGCCCGGAAGGGACGCCGGGCGAGCGTGCCAAGCGGGAACACCGTGTCGTGGTGGCCGAGGACCAGCACCTGCGGATCGCCGCCGCCCGACCAGTGGACGTGCGGACCCGCCACGCTCTCCACCAGGACGGCCCGCCCGCCCAGCCGGCTCTCGATCACCGCCGCGACGGCCTCGGCGGAGACCCGCAGGCGTCCGGGTCGCGGGACGGGGACTCGACCTCGACGAGCCTTCGCAGGTCCTCGAGCATCGCGTCCACGCGTACGGCGGCACTCCTGTGCATCGTCATCCTTCAACGTCTGTGTGGTTCGGCCCGCCGCACACCCGCACCGGGTTGCCTTCCTGCGCGCCTGCTTATTCGTCCTACTCGCCCTACTCGTCCTACTCCTCTTACTCGTCTTGCTCCTCCACGCGGTGACCGGCCGACCGCAGGGCCGCCAAGGCGTCGGTGAGCCGCTCCGAAGGCACCAGCACCAGGTCCGCGTCGTACGTCGAGGCCACGAACACCGGCACTCCGACGGCTGCCAGCGGCGCGATGAGCAACGACAACATGCCCGGCAGGTCGAGCGCGTGGGCACTCTCACCGCTGTACAGCGCCGTCCAGCGCTCGACGGACGCGCCGTCCACCCGCTCGTCCACCTCGCGCACCACGGTCAGCCCCTCGGGGGCCCGGATCAGCGAGACCCAGCGCGACGCCAGGGCCGACGCCTCATCGGCCGGACGTTCGACGCAGAGGGATTCCGGAAGAATGCGCAGATGCTGCGCGGCCGCGGTAGTCACCCGCCGATGGTAGGAAATCCTGCGCATCCATGGACCCGCACCCCCAGCCCCGGACGCGCGAAAGCCGCAGGTCATGTGACCTGCGGCTTTCGGTAGGGAGCGGGCGACGAGAATCGAACTCGCGCTCCAAGCTCGGGAATCTTTGGACCTCCGGGCCCAAAGCGCTCCTGACCTGAAACGATGCCACCGCAATCGGCCCTTCGGACACCGGGCGCAGACCGCTGCTGACCGCCGCTCACCACCCGCTCTGGCACGGATCCGGCACGCACCGGAATCGTCCGGGCGGAAACCTGCTGGCCAATCCGGTCCAGGTCGGCCAGACCGTTGCGACCAGGCCGTAGGGCCGAAACTCCGCGACGCCGGTCGTCTCCCGCGCGACCGGCGCCGCGGCCGTGGGCTGCTGCGCGCGACGTACGGCATCGAGGTAGCCCGAAATGGCTTCGTGTCTGCGGATCAGGCACTCGATGCGCTCGCCCATCCGCTCCCGCTCCCGCTCCAGGGTCGTGATCGTCTCCGCGGTCGCGCCGGCAACGTGGATCACCCGGGAGCTCAGGCACGGAAGAAGCTGCTTGATGATCCGGGTCGGCAGTCCGGAGTCGAGCAGCCCCCGGATCTGCAGGACGCGGTCGACGCAGCGCTCGTCGTACTCCCGGTAGCCGTTCGCGGAGCGCTCCGGGGCGATCAGCCCCTGCTCCTCGTAGTAGCGCAGTAATCGGCGCGGGGTTCCGGTGCGCTCGGACAGCTCTCCGATCCGCATCTGGCCCACCTCCTGTCTCACCGTCTGCCAGTTCCGCCAGTTCCGCCAGGGTGCATCACTGATACAGCCTCACACCATAAGATAATTAATAGTTCTCTTTTTTTGAAGCCTGATTGTGCGGTCGAGGAGGACCACGCGGCGGCGGTCCGCTTCCAGGGCTACGCCGAGACCCAGGTCGCAGTGGGGCAGGTGACGCCCTGCCGGCAGCCGCCGGGTGCGGTCGGGAAGCGCCGTCCGAACAATGACTCAGGAACCGGCCGCCGCCACCGGGGCGGCATCATGGGCCGGCCTCCCCCGCTCCTCGCCCAGCTCGATCCGCCGGACGGTGCTCGGCACCGCGATCGCCGGCAGCATGCACCGCCAGATCTCCGCCACCCGCTGCGGCAGATCCGCGTGCCCGGCCTCGACGTAGGAGTGCATCTGGGCGCCGGTACAGGCGTTGACCAGCAGTCGGGCGAACGCCTCGATGTCCGTGCCGGTCTTCAACTCCCGCTTGGCCTGGGCCATGCGAAGGTCCTCCAGCACGAGCTTGGCCCACTGCCGGTGGGAGTTCTCCTCCGGAGGGAGAAACCGCTCCTGCTCCCACACCAGCCGGGCGCCGGCCTGCAGAATGGGGTTGTCGAGCAGCTGACAGGCCCAGGTGAGGGTGATGTCCACGGCGCGCTGGAGGCCCTGCGAGAGCTGCGGCGGGACCACCAGGTCCGGCTGACCGGAGACGATGAACCGGGCCAGCTCCTCCTTGTTCCGGAAGTGGAAGTACACGGCGCCGAGCGTGACCCCCGCCCGGTCGGCGATCTTCACCACGCTCGAGCCGGCAAAGCCGAGCTGCCCGAACACCTCCGCCGCCGCCTGCACCACAGCGGCCCGGGTCCGCTCGGCACGCTCCTGCTTCACGACCCGCCCGGTCATGAGATCACCTGCCAATCTTTACGAAAAAAAGTTTTCTTTATCTTATCTGCGGGCCGCCGAGACGAGTTGAGGAGGCGTTCCAGGGCTTCGAACCTCTCGCCGCGGGGTGCTTGTGACCATCACCGGCACCCGCACGGCTCTGCTCGTCCGCGCTACGCCGACATACGACAAGGCTCCCCGGCCGTCGAGTCGAGATGTCTCGCGTCTCAACTCTTCGGCCGGGGAGCCTAGTTGCAACCGCCCTCCGGGGGCGGGGACGGCTCGCCGTCAGGCGGTGTACCCGCCGTCCACGGCGAGACCGGTGCCGGTGATGTAGCGGCCACCGGGGCCCGCCAGGAAGGTCACCGCGGCAGCGATGTCCTCGGCCACGCCGAAGCGCCCCAGGGCGGTGAGGCCGTTCTGGAAGTCGGCGCTCTCGCCCTCGGCCGGGTTCATGTCGGTGTCGATCGGGCCCGGGTCCACGGTGGTGACGGTGATCCCGCGCGGCCCCAGCTCCCGGGCAAGTGCCTTGGTCAGACCGATGAGCGCGGTCTTGGCCGTCGCCTGCAGGACGAAGTTCGCACCGGGGACGCGCCCGTTGAAGCACGACCCGACGCTGATGATCCGGCCACCGTGGTCCATGTGCTTGGCGGCGGCCTGGGCGCCCAGGAAGACCGACTTGACGTCCACGGCGAGCACGCGGTCCAGCTCTTCAGCGGTCACCTCGGCCAGCGGGCCGTAGGCGAGGAAGCCGCCGTTGTTCACCAGAATGTCGATGCGGCCCAGCTCCCGCACCGTCTGCTCCACGGCGTCCGCCGCAGCGGTCGGCTGCGTCAGATCAGCCTGGATGACCAGGGCCCGGCCGCCATCCGCCTCAATCTGCTTGGCAACCTCGCGCGCCTTGTCCTCCGCCTGGACGTAGGTCAGCGCCACCGCCGCCCCCGCGTCGGCCAGCCGCTTCGCGATCGCCGCGCCGATCCCCCGGCTGCCGCCGGTCACCAGCGCTACCTTTCCGGTCAGGTCACTCATCGATGATTCCTTCGATAGACGGATCGTTGATTGTCCTGACGGGATCCTCGAACATTCCCACCGATGTGAGGGTCAAGCCCGGAGCCGGCCGCACCGCACAACAAGAAAGCCGCAGGTCAGATGACCTGCGGCTTTCGGTATGGAGCGGGCGACGAGAATCGAACTCGCGCTCTAAGCTTGGGAAGCTCATGTTCTACCATTAAACTACGCCCGCCTGATGAGCCGTCAGAGACCGCTCGATCCAGTGTCACTGTACCCCATTCGTGACTGCCGTTGCACGGGGGCTCCGGGGGTGCGGCGGAGCCGGGTGGGGGCGGGGGTGGAGGCGTACTGTGTGGGCCGCGTACGAGTGCTCCGGCGGGTGGGGTCGGGGCGGCGAGCCACGGTGAGGAATGTCCGGAACATCCCCTAATGTGACGCTGTCCCGGGGCTCGGCCCCCGGGCGTGTGAGTACGGGTGAGTACTGGGTTAGGGATGGGAAGGGGATCGATGGAGCAGCGCGCCGTCGTTCGTTGTGCCGAGGGGCACCTGTTCAGCACCACCACGTTCCCGATGCAGAACCTCGGTCCCGGCCGGATCGGGCCCGGGCGGTTGATCCGCTGTCCGCAGTGCGGACGGCTGCGGAGTTCGGTGCTGGCCGACGTGCGGAAGCTGTCGGAGCCGCAACTGGCGCAGGCGATGCGGCTGGAGGCCGCGGAGTTCCTGGCCTGACGGCAGGCGGACGGGCAGGTGGGCCCCGGGCGGATTCGTCCGGGGCCCTTTCTTGCACGTAACCTCGAAGCGTGCTGCTCTCTGACAAGGACATCCGGACCGAAATCGACCTGGGCCGGGTCTCGATCGACCCGTTCGACCCGGCGATGATCCAGCCGTCGAGTATCGACGTGCGCCTCGACCGCTTCTTCCGCGTGTTCGAGAACCACAAGTACCCGCACATCGACCCCTCCGAGGAGCAGCCGGACCTGACCCGGCTGGTCGAGCCGGACGGGGACGAGGCGTTCATCCTGCACCCGGGCGAGTTCGTGCTGGCCTCGACGTACGAGGTCATCTCGCTGCCCGACGACGTGGCCTCCCGGCTGGAGGGCAAGTCGAGCCTGGGTCGGCTGGGCCTGCTCACCCACTCCACGGCCGGCTTCATCGACCCCGGCTTCAGCGGCCATGTGACGCTGGAGCTGTCGAACGTCGCGACGCTGCCGATCAAGCTGTACCCGGGCATGAAGATCGGGCAGCTCTGCCTGTTCCGTCTCTCCTCGCCGTCGGAGCACCCGTACGGCTCGGCGCGCTACGGCTCGCGCTACCAGGGCCAGCGCGGCCCGACGCCGTCCCGCTCGTACCTGAACTTCCACCGCAGCAAGGTCTGAGCGCGCAGCGACGACCCAGCAGCGAGGACCCAGCGGAGCCGCACGCAACCGGGCGGCCACCCCTCAGCGAGGGGTGGCCGCCCGCGGCGTTTCTCAGGCCCGCTTGGGGCTGGTGACGGCGATCAGCTCGGTGCCGTCCTCGGACAGCCGCAGCTCGGTGCGCAGCTCGGCCAGCTCGCCGAGGTGGTGCAGGTGGGTGCCGCCGCAGAAGATCTGCGCGCCGCCCTCGGGCAGTTCGCAGTGCCACTGGCGGCGTGCGGTGAGCTCGGGGCCGGGCACCTCGATGCGGACCGGGGCGTCGGCGGCGACCCACGCGGCGAGCCGGGCGTTGACAGCCTCGGTGAGGGCGGGCAGGGCGTCGGCGAGGGCGGGGAACTCCTCGGTGGCGTCCGCCGTGAAACCCTTCTTCTTGAGCGACTTGCCGAGCCGGTAGGTGTCGGTGCTGGCCTGGGTGTCCATTACCGAGCTCGCCATGGCGAGGCTGTCGAAGTCGGGGTTGCCGAAGGCGTCCGAGCGGCCCGGGTCCTTGCGCCAGCGCGGGGCGAGCGCGGCATTGAGGGCGAGCGCGAGCAGGTGGCAGCCGCTGTGCGAGGCGCTGAGAGCGCCCCGGCGCTCGGCGTCGACGGCGAGCGCGGCGGTGCGGCCGACGATGTCGCCGGGGTCGGCGGCAAGGACGTGCAGGACCAGCCAGGACCACTCCTCGTCGCCGCGCCGGACCGGGATGTCGGCGCCGACCAGCAGCGCGTCGTCGGCCGGGCCGACGGCGCCGGTCAGGCAGTCGACCACGGCCAGCTCGGTGCCGTCCACGGTGAGGGTGCCGAGGTCGGCCGGCTGGTCGGGCCAGGTGTGGTCGAGCGGGTGGAACGGGGTCGCCCCGGTCACGACGGCGTACCGGCCGTCGGCCAGCGGGTGCACCGCGAGCACCGGGGACTCGCCGGTCACCGCCCCGGCCGGGAAGCTGACGTGGGTGGTGGGGAGGGTCATGCCTGGCTCCGGTGGACGTGGGACGACGAGGGTGGACGGGCCCCGGCGCTCGACCGCGGCCCGTCCACCATTCTGCCCTTCGCCCGTCAGCCCAGGGTCGGCAGCTTGATCAGCACCAGCAGGGCGAGCAGTTGCAGCGCCGACGCGGCGGCGGCCTTGCCCCAGGGCAGGTCGTGCAGCCGTCGGACCATGCCGGCCAGCAGGAACGCGCAGAGCGCCCAGGTCGCCCAGCCGACGACCTGGACGACGGCGCTGCCGGAGGGCAGCACCAGGTCGAGGAGCAGCCGGGGCGCGTCGGTCAGCCAGCCGATCAGCGCGGCCAGGCCGACGGTCGACTTCCACGGGCCGTCGCCGCCCAGCTGCCGGGCCAGCGCGTACGTGACCGTGCCGAAGACCGCGCCGGCCACGGTGAAGCCGAGGGCGGCGGCGACGATGCCGGTCAGCGCCACGGTGAAGGTGGAGTTGACGATGTCGTCGTGGGTCAGCCCGATGCCGAGCACCGCGAGCGAGCCGTACAGCAGCGAGACGGTGAGGGCGGGCAGCCAGACCTGGTGGTCGCGGGTGCGGTCGAACATCGCGGTCGGGCTGCGGAAGAGGCCGATGAACAGCTCGCGCCAGTGCGGCCGGGGGCCGGCGACGTGCGGGGCGGACTGGCCGCCGGCCCGGTAGACGGCGACGTTGTCCTGGCCGTAGGGGTCCTGGCCGTGCTGGTCCTGGCCGTAGGGGCCGTGGCCGTACGGCGCCTCCTGCTGGTACGGCGGCTGCCCGTACGGCGGCTGCTGTCCCTGGTCCGGGTACTGCCCCTGGTCGTAGTAGCCCTGGTGCGGCGGCTCCTGCCCGTACGGGCAGGAGCCCGGGTACGGGTCGCCCGTCGGGAAGGCGCGGGTGTTTCCCGGCCGGTCGGCCGCGTACGGGTCGTACCCGTCGCCTGCCGTCCCCCCGGGTCCGCCCGCGGCTCCCGGGTGCGGGGCCGTGAAGTACTCCGGCCCGTCCGTCTGCCCGTGCCCCCCGGGCGCCCCCGCCGGCGGCGGCGGAGGTGCCGACCACCCGCCGTGCGGACGGTCGGCACCCTGACCGCTGTCGTATCGATTACCAGCCACGCTCTGAAGGTACCCGTCCGGCCCAACGCGCGTCGGCCCCGAACGAAGCCGGGGCCGGTTTGCAGCGAGGCTGAGACGAACGGGGCCGAAAGCCGCCCCGGCGCTCCGGAAAACCGGAGCGCGGGGCTGCCGGGAAACCGGAGCCACCGGGAAACAGGGCTGCCGGGAACCCGGAGCTACCGCTGCACGGTGACCGACGGCCCGTGCACCGCCGCCGCGGCGGCGGTGCCGGCCGGGCAGCCGCCCGGGCCGGCCGTGGTGCGGACGGCGCCGACCGGCAGCAGGGTGCCGCAGGCGATCCGGATGCCGTTCGGCAGCTCGTTGTCCGACTCCACGATGGCGCCGTCGCCGATCACCGCGCCGTCGAGTGCCGAGCGGTCGCCGACGGTCGCGTAGGCGCCCACGATCGAGTCCTTGACCAGGGTGTCCGGGCCGATCACCGCGCCGGGCAGGATCACGCTGCCCTCGACGATCGCGCCGGCCTCGACCACCGCGTCCGCGGAGACCACGGTGCCGCCGCTGAGCACCGCGCCGGGGTGGACGGTGGCGCCGGGCAGCAGCAGGGCGTCGCCGGTCGGGCCGGGGACGGCCGGGGAGTCGACCTTGCCGAGCACCAGGTCGGCCGAGCCACGGACGAAGGCGGCCGGGGTGCCGAGGTCCAGCCAGTACGAGGTGTCGACCACGCCGCGCAGCAGGGCGCCGGTGGCCAGCAGCTCCGGGAAGGTCTCGCGCTCGACGGACACCTCGCGGCCGGCCGGGATGCGGTCGATCACGGAGCGGGTGAAGACGTAGCAGCCGGCGTTGATCTGGTCGGTGACGATCTGCTCCGGGGTCTCCGGCTTCTCCAGGAACTCCAGCACCCGCCCGGTCTCGTCGGTCGGGACGAGGCCGAAGGCGCGCGGGTCCTCGACCCGGGTCAGGTGCAGGGTGACGTCGGCCCCGGCGGCGACGTGGCCGTCACGCAGGGCGGCGATGTCGACGCCGGAGAGGATGTCGCCGTTGAAGACCAGGACCGGCTCGTCGGGGCCGCAGGTCAGGCCGGAGGCGGCGTTGCGGATGGCCCCGCCGGTGCCCAGTGGCTCGCGCTCGGTCAGGTAGACCAGCTCGATGCCGTACGGGGTGCCGTCCTGGAAGTGGTCCTCGAACACCTCGGCCAGGTACGAGGTGGCCAGCACGACGCGGGTGACGCCGGCGGCGGCCGCACGGGCCAGCTGGTGCGCGATGAACGGGACGCCTGCCACCGGCAGCATGGGCTTGGGGGTGTGGGTGGTCAGCGGACGCAGTCGCGTGCCCTTACCACCGACCAGCATGATCGCCTCGGTCATGGTCTGCGCTGTTCCCCTTGTGTCTCTGCGGCCCGGCCCGGCGGGCCGATGCCTCCGTCGGTGTTCTCGACCCGGGCGGCCGGCTCGGGTCGGCACCCGTGCGGCCTTGTGTCCGGAACGGGTCGACCGGCACGAAGCCGGTCCGGCGCCTACTGTATTTCCTTCCAACCGAATGCCCGTCCGGCGCCTGTGCGACGGACATCACTCCCCGCCCGCCCGGGCTGTCGCCGGGAGCCGCCGTGTCGGCCCAAAAGACCGGCCCGGTGGGCGCGTTGGCGGCGTCCACCGGGCCGGGCAGTTGTAGCAGAACTGTCGAACAGCGGGGCTGTCGGTCAGCGGACGGCTACGCGTCCACCGTCGCGGCCTGCTCCTCGGCCTCGGCCGGCGGGGTGGCCTTCACCGAGTCGAGCAGCAGCTGGGCCACGTCGACCACCTTCAGGTGCTCCTTGGCCGCGCCCTCGTTCTTCTTGCCGTTGACCGAGTCGGAGAGCATCACCAGGCAGAACGGGCAGGCGGTGGAGACGATGTCCGGGTTGAGCGACAGCGCCTCGTCCACGCGCTCGGTGTTGATCCGCTTGCCGATGCGCTCCTCCATCCACATCCGGGCGCCGCCGGCGCCGCAGCAGAAGCCCCGCTCCTTGTGGCGGTGCATCTCCTGCTGGCGCAGACCGGGGACCTTGTCCATGATCTCGCGCGGCGGGCTGTAGACCTTGTTGTGGCGGCCCAGGTAGCAGGGGTCGTGGTAGGTGATCAGGCCCTCGACCGGGTTGACCGGGACGAGCTTGCCCTCGTCGATCAGGTGCTGCAGCAGCTGGGTGTGGTGGATCACCTCGAAGTGCCCGCCGAGCTGCGGGTACTCGTTGGCGATGGTGTTGAAGCAGTGCGGGCAGGTGGCCACGATCCGCTTGGTCGGGGCGTCCTCCAGCGCGGCGTTCAGCGTCTCGACGTTCTGCGCGCCGAGCATCTGGAACAGGAACTCGTTGCCCAGGCGGCGCGGGGAGTCACCGCTGCAGGTCTCCTCCTTGCCGAGGATGGCGAACTTCACGCCCGCCGTGTGCAGCAGTTCGGCGAAGGCCTTGGTGGTCTTCTTGGCGCGGTCCTCCAGGGCGCCGGCGCAGCCGACCCAGTAGAGGTACTCGACCTCGGCGGGGTCGATGTCCTCGCCGATCACCGGCACCTCGATGCCGGTCTCCTTCTTGAGCTCCTTGACCCAGTCCAGGCGCGCCTTGGTGGCCATGCCCCACGGGTTGCCCTTGTTCTCCAGGTTCTTGAGCATCGTCCCGGCCTCGGTCGGGAAGTTGCTCTCGATCATCACCTGGTAGCGGCGCATGTCGACGATGTGGTCGATGTGCTCGATGTCCACCGGGCACTGCTCGACGCAGGCGCCGCAGGTGGTGCAGGACCACAGCACGTCCGGGTCGATGACGCCGTTCTCCTCGGCGGTGCCGATCAGCGGGCGCTCGGCCTCGGCCAGCGCGGCCGCCGGGACGTCCTTGAGCTGCTCGGAGGTGGCCTGCTCGTTGCCCTCCATGTCCTTGCCGCCGCCGGCCAGCAGGTACGGCGCCTTGCCGTAGGCGTGCTCGCGCAGGCTCATGATCAGCAGCTTCGGGGAGAGCGGTTTTCCGGTGTTCCAGGCCGGGCACTGCGACTGGCAGCGGCCGCACTCGGTGCAGGTGGAGAAGTCGAGGATGCCCTTCCAGGAGAAGTGCTCGACCTGGGAGACGCCGAAGACGGCGTCCTCGGCCGGGTCCTCGAAGTCGATCGGCTGACCCTTGCTGGTCATCGGACGGAGCTCGCCGAGCGCGGTGCCGCCGTCCTCCGCGCGCTTGAAGTAGATGTTGAAGAAGCCCAGGAACCGGTGCCAGGCCACGCCCATCGAGGGGTTGATGCCGATGGTGATGGCCCACGCGAACGAGATGCAGATCTTCAGCATCGCGAACAGCCAGACCAGGTTCTCCAGCGTGCCGTGCGAGAGCCCGCTGAGCGCGGAGACGATCGGGTACGAGACCAGGTGCGCCGGGCCGTACGAGTCGACGCCGTTGAGGGCGCCCTCCAGGGCGCGCAGCATCAGGATGCAGAGGCCGATGCCGAGGATCGTGTACTCGACGTAGAAGGCCTGCCAGGCGATCGAGCCGGCGAACCGGGACTTGCGGCCCGACCTGGACGGCAGGCTCATCAGCCGGATCACGATCAGGGTCGCGATGCCCAGCGTGGTCAGGGTGCCGACGAGTTCGACGAACAGCTGCCAGATCATCCAGTGACCGATGATCGGCAGCTCGAACTCGGCGTCGAAGAGCTGGCCCATGGCGTTGACGATGGTCAGCACCAGGCTGAAGAAGCCGACGGCGACGAACCAGTGGGCGATGCCCACGATCCCCCAGCGGTTCATCCTGGTGTGGCCGATGAACTCGACCGCGACGGTCTTCACGCGCTGGGCGGGCTTCCCGAAGCGGGTGGTGTCCGGCGCGCCGGTCAGCACCACCTTGAAGATGTGCCACGCCGCACGAAGGGCGAGCGCGGTGCCGATCACGAATGTGACCAGCGAGATGACGATCGCTGCTAGCTGCATCGGCTCTCCGTCTCCTGCGGCTTTGCGGTTGAGCAGGCTCTGCGGTTCTGCGGACTTCGACTGAGTGTACTGGTCGGTAACTTGCCGGGCCGACGGCCCGGACAATACCGGTCGCCAACAGTTCTCCAGAAGGTTCCCAAGCTATGGCGGCAGTCACGTGACCGCACCGGCACCGCGCCGAATCCGCACCGCACCGGCCCCGCTCCACAATCCCGCTCAGCAAAGTTGAGCGGCTTCCACTCATGGCTGTTGACGCTGCCCGTCGAGTCATGCATCCTTGAGCCCGTAAAGCTCAACTCTTCCGTGGAGGTATTTACGATGGCACGCGCGGTCGGCATCGACCTCGGCACGACGAACTCGGTCGTCAGCGTTCTCGAAGGTGGCGAGCCCACCGTCATCACGAACGCCGAGGGCGCCCGGACCACGCCGTCCGTCGTCGCCTTCGCCAAGAACGGCGAGGTCCTGGTCGGCGAGGTGGCGAAGCGGCAGGCGGTCACCAACGTCGACCGCACCATCCGCTCGGTCAAGCGCCACATGGGCACCGGGTGGAAGATCAACCTGGACGGCAAGGACTTCAACCCCCAGCAGATCAGCGCCTTCATCCTGCAGAAGCTGAAGCGCGACGCCGAGGCGTACCTGGGCGAGACCGTCACCGACGCCGTCATCACCGTCCCGGCGTACTTCTCGGACTCCGAGCGCCAGGCCACCAAGGAGGCCGGTGAGATCGCGGGCCTCAACGTCCTGCGCATCGTCAACGAGCCGACCGCGGCCGCGCTGGCGTACGGCCTCGACAAGGACGACCAGACCATCCTGGTCTTCGACCTCGGCGGCGGCACCTTCGACGTCTCCCTGCTGGAGATCGGCGACGGGGTCGTCGAGGTGAAGGCCACCAACGGTGACAACCACCTCGGCGGCGACGACTGGGACCAGAAGGTCGTCGACCACCTGGTCAAGGTGTTCCAGAGCGGCCACGGCGTCGACCTGTCCAAGGACAAGATGGCCCTGCAGCGTCTGCGCGAGGCCGCCGAGAAGGCCAAGATCGAGCTGTCCTCGTCCTCCGAGACCTCGATCAACCTGCCGTACATCACGGCCTCCGCCGAGGGCCCGCTGCACCTGGACGAGAAGCTCACCCGCGCCCAGTTCCAGCAGCTGACCGCCGACCTGCTCGAGCGCTGCAAGATCCCGTTCCACAACGTGATCAAGGACGCCGGCATCTCGCTCTCCGAGATCGACCACGTCGTCCTGGTCGGCGGCTCGACCCGCATGCCGGCCGTCGCCGAGCTCGTCAAGGAGCTGACCGGCGGCAAGGACGCCAACAAGGGCGTCAACCCGGACGAGGTCGTCGCCATCGGCGCCTCGCTCCAGGCCGGTGTCCTCAAGGGCGAGGTCAAGGACGTCCTGCTGCTCGACGTCACCCCGCTGTCCCTCGGTATCGAGACCAAGGGCGGCATCATGACCAAGCTGATCGAGCGCAACACCACGATCCCGACCAAGCGCTCCGAGATCTTCACCACGGCCGAGGACAACCAGCCGTCCGTGCAGATCCAGGTCTACCAGGGCGAGCGCGAGATCGCGGCCTACAACAAGAAGCTCGGCATGTTCGAGCTGACCGGCCTGCCGCCGGCGCCGCGCGGCCTGCCCCAGATCGAGGTCACCTTCGACATCGACGCCAACGGCATCATGCACGTGGCCGCGAAGGACCTCGGCACCGGCAAGGAGCAGAAGATGACCGTCACCGGCGGCTCCTCGCTGCCGAAGGACGAGGTCGACCGCATGCGCCGCGAGGCCGAGCAGTACGCCGAGGACGACCACAAGCGCCGCGAGGCCGTCGAGACCCGCAACTCCGCCGAGCAGCTCGTCTACTCGACCGAGAAGTTCATCGCCGACAACACCGACAAGCTCCCCGCCGACGTCAAGACCGAGGTCGAGACCGCCATCGGCGAGCTCAAGGAGGCCCTGAAGGGCGAGGACATCGCGACGATCCGCGAGGCCTCGGAGAAGGTCTCCACCACCGCGCAGAAGCTCGGCCAGGCGCTCTACGCCAACGCCGACGCCCCCGCCGGTGCCGCCGCGGCCGACGACTCCGCCCAGGCCAAGGCCGACGACGACGTCGTCGACGCCGAGATCGTCGACGACGAGAAGCCCAAGGGTGGTGCGTCGGCATGACGGACAAGCCGCAGGGCGGAAAGCCCGGCGACGACTCCGCCGCCGAAGAGGCCGTGATCAAGGCCGCCGAGGAAGCCGCGGCGGCCGGTGCCGCCGAGGGCTCCCCGGAGGAGCTCGCCACCGTCAAGCGCGAGCTGACCGAGCGCACCGCCGACCTGCAGCGCCTGCAGGCCGAGTACCAGAACTACCGCAAGCGGGTCGAGCGCGACCGGCTGACCGTCCGCGAGATCGCGGTCTCCAACATCCTGGAGTCCCTGATCCCGGTCCTGGACGACATCGGCCGCGCCCGCGAGCACGGCGAGGTCACGGGCGGCTTCAAGTCCGTCGCCGAGTCCCTGGAAACGGTCGTCGCCAAGCTGGGCCTGCAGCAGTTCGGCAAGGAGGGCGAGCCCTTCGACCCGACCATGCACGAGGCGCTGATGCACAGCTACTCCTCGGACGTCACCGAGGACACCTGCGTGCAGATCCTCCAGCCCGGCTACCGCATCGGCGAGCGGATCATCCGCCCGGCGATGGTCGCCGTCGCGGAGCCCCAGCCGGGCACCCAGACCGTCGGCGACGCCGACGCGAAGTCCGGCGACGCGGACGAGTCCGACGGTGGCTCGGACAGCTGACAACCTGTGACAGCTGACAACCAGTGCGCTGCGGAGTCGTACGCCGGCCAGAACGGCGGCCGGCTCCGCAGCGCGCTGTCAACGGCGTTGCGTTCCCTTGCTGTTGACAGCACAGTGACGATGGACATCGGGAGGTGGCGGGAGCCGTGAGCGAGCGCAGCGAGCGAACCGTTAAGGGGCGCGTGTACCGCTCAGCGGCTGCCGAGCGAAGCGAGGTGGACGCATGAGTGGCAAGGACTATGTCGAGAAGGACTACTACAAGGTCCTCGGCGTGCCCAAGGACGCCACCGCCACCGAGATCAAGAAGACCTACCGCAAACTCGCGCGCGAGTTCCACCCCGACGCCAACACGGGTGACGCCAAGGCCGAGGAGCGGTTCAAGGACATCTCCGAGGCGTACGACGTCCTCTCCGACGAGAAGCGCCGCAAGGAGTACGACGAGGCCCGCAGCCTCTTCGCCAACGGCGGCTTCCGGTCCGGCGGCGGACCCGGCGGTGCCGGCAGCTACAGCTTCGACTTCGGCGACCTCTTCAGCGGCAACCAGAACGCCGGCGGCAGCGGCGGGCTCGGCGACGTCTTCGGCGGCCTCTTCAACCGCGGCGGCACCCGGCAGGCCCAGCCCCGGCGCGGCGCCGACGTCGAGACCGAGGTGACGCTCTCCTTCGAGGAGGCGGTCGACGGCGCGACCGTCCCGCTGCGGATGACCAGCCAGGCCCCCTGTCGCACCTGCAACGGCACCGGCGCCAAGTCCGGCACCACCCCGCGGGTCTGCCCCACCTGCGTCGGTGCGGGCACCGTCAGCCGCGGCCAGGGCGCCTTCGCGCTCTCCGAGCCGTGCAAGGACTGCCGCGGCCGGGGCATGATCGTCGACGACCCGTGTACCGACTGCCACGGCAGCGGCCGGGCCACCTCCGCCCGCACCATGCAGGTGCGCATCCCGGCCGGCGTCCAGGCCGACCAGCGCATCCGGCTCAAGGGCAAGGGCGCCCAGGGCGAACGCGGCGGCCAGCCCGGCGACCTCTACGTCACCGTGCACGTCGACCCGCACCCGGTCTTCGGCCGCAAGGGCGACAACCTCACCGTCACCGTCCCGGTCACCTTCCCCGAGGCGGCCCTCGGCGCCACCATCGAGGTACCCACCCTCGGCGGCCCCGCCGTGAAGCTCAAGCTGCCCCCGGGCAGCGCCAACGGCCTCACCATGCGTGCCCGCGGCAAGGGCGCCACCCGCAAGGACGGCACCCGCGGCGACCTCCTCGTCACCGTCGAGGTCGTGGTGCCACAGCACGTCACCGGCGACGCGCTGAACGCCCTGGAGCAGTACCGCGAGGCCACCGCCTCCGACGATCCGCGAGCAGCCCTCTTCCGGGCGGCGAAGGGAGCGTGACGACCAGATGTCCCCGATGAATCCGATCAACCCCGACACCCCGATCGGCCCCGGCATCGGCGAAGGCCTGCCCGGCAACGGCAACCGCCGCCCCCGCCGGGCCCCCTCGGCCCCGCCGCCGTACGTCCTCACCGAGGACACTCCGGTGTACGTCATCTCCGTGGCCGCCGAACTGTCCGGCCTGCACCCGCAGACCCTGCGCCAGTACGACCGTCTCGGCCTGGTCTGCCCCGACCGCACCGCGGGCCGCGGCCGCCGCTACTCCTCCCGCGACATCCAGCAACTGCGCGAGGTCCAGCGGCTCTCCCAGGACGAGGGCATCAACCTGGCGGGCATCAAGCGGATCATCGAGCTGGAGAACCAGGTCACCGCCCTCCGGTCCCGCGTCGCGGAACTCGCCGACTCCCTGGAAGGCGCCGCCGCCGCCCTCCAGCAACGCGAGGCCGCCGTCCACGCCTCCTACCGCCGCGACCTCGTCCCGTACCAGCCCCCCACGCCGCAGTCCAGCGCCCTCGTCGTCTGGCGCCCCAAGCGCTGACCACGGCCGCACAGACACCGCCGCCGGCCCCCTCCTGTTCGGGGGGTGCCGGCGGCACTTTTGCAGTGAGAGAGTTCTGTCCTAGGCAGAAGTCGTCGATCTACCTGTGGCAAGGCGTCTCTCGTCAGTCGACTCATCACCGCCACCTAAGATCCTTGCCACAGCAGACGACAATCGCGTTGACTACGTGACGGTCAGCACTAGGAGCCGAAGATGAGTGGGCAAGAGCACGCAGGGACGGGACCTGCCGCATCACGGATCCTGTCCGAGGACGCCCGAAAGCTCTACCTGCAGGCCGTGAATGAAAACGGTCGTATCACTCCGGACGCCGGCCCGGCTGCCGGAAGCCCCGCTCTCGAAGAGCTGCTTGATCTCGGGCTACTCATACCCGACAGCGAAGAACCCGGAGCACTGCTGGCTGCCGATCCGGCACAACTCGCGAGCAGCCTGAGTTCGGCATGGCAACGACAAGCACTCGATTTGCTGTCAAAAGCAGTTTCCCTGCCGGCCGATCTCAGCGACCTCTCCGAGGCATTCCACGCCCCGGACACCACCGGCGGCTCGGTCGAATATGTCCACGGAAAGGCTCTGATTAATCAGAGGCTCCAACAGTCGGCAGCCCCGGGGGTCCTGGAAGGACTTTCCATGCAGCCCGGTGGACCAAGGCCCGCCGAAATGCTCACCTCGTTTCTGGAACGAGACCTGGAAATCCTCCGCCACGGCGCCTCGATGCGGACGATTTACCACGCGAGCACCCGCTACCACCAGCCAACACGTGACTACGTGGCGCAATTGACGGCAGAAGGGTGGCAGTTCCGGACGCTGGACGAACCGTACGCCCGGCTGATCATCGTGGATCGCCGCGTGGCCGTCATCCCGGTCGCCGCCGACTACAGCGCCGCCGCCTTCGTCCACGATCCGGCCGTCATCAGCTTCCTGATCGAGGAGGTCTTCGAACGGAGCTGGGGCAGAGCCCTGGAATTCGACGGCAATCGGGCCGTCCCGCACCAGGTGGTGTCCAGGCTCCGGCAGACCATCATCGACCTCATGCTGGCCGGCACCAACCACCGGGCCATCGCGCGGAGGCTCGGCATCAGCGAGCGCACGCTCGCGCGGCACATCGCGGAGATGAGAGAGGAGCACAACGTCGACTCACTCTTCCAGCTCGGATATGTGCTCGGCCGGTCACCGCGAGCAGAAACCGACTGAAAGCCGGAAGACGGAGGCGCCCCGTCCGCGGCACCGGATCCGGCCGTTCCGCGCGCCGCCTCGATCAGGAGTCGCTGTCAGGTTCAGTTCCAGTGCAGGTCGTCGGCAACGGCAACGATTGCGGTGTCGGCAGTGGCCGCCTGCCCGCCGCCGGAGGAGAGAAGACCAGTGGTGAGCACCGCTACTCCGATGAGGATCGGAAGCGCGGCCTTACGGACGAGTCGACGTACGGACACGGACCCACCCTCCTTCTCTCGAACTCTGTGAACCGGACCAATAGAACTAGCATCCACATGATGCCGTACGTTCCGCAAGGGTGTCATCTCCCGGCCGCTCCGTCGAGCGTCATCTCTCTGCCAGGCATCGAGATGACAGGGCGGATCGCTGGACGGAACCGCGACCACTGATAGACGATCAGTTCGCCACCGACGGTCCCACGGAGATAGCGAACTTGCCGCTGTACCGTCAAATATCCGCCCAAATCTCCACCGGGTCTCCGACGCGAAAACCACTGTCCTCAGCGCCCGCCGGCACCACGTTTCTCACCCGGTCGGCCTTTCCCCGGAGTCGACATGACCGAGCCCTACCTGCGTCACCACGACAGCCAGGCCCCCGAGGGTCGGCGTGCGCGTGTGTTCCTGGCCGCGCCGCTGATGCGGCTGACCGGACCGGCCGACAGTGTGGTGACGCTCGCCAGCCGGACGCGGCTGACGACGCTTCGCACCACCCTGCTCCGCAGCGGTGCCGCCGTGTACAGCGCGCACCACAGTGACGCCTGGACCATCTCCGGCCGCGCACCGGAGCCCCGCGTTCCGTCCGACTTCCGCGCCCTGCAGTCCGCGGACCTCGTGTTCGCCTACGTGGGAGCGCCGCTCTCGGCCGGCGTGAGCCTGGAGCTGGGGTGGGCGTCGGCGCTGCGGAAGCCGATCGTCCTCCTCGTCGACGAGGCCATCACCCACAACCCGCTGATCGCCACGATCGAGCAGGTCGCCCCCGTCCTGCCGCTGGTGTTCGACGACACCTGGTCGCAGGAGGCCCTCAACCACACGGTGGAGACCGCCCTCGACTGGGCCGGCATGGCGCTCTCCCTCCGGGAGGGCTTCTGGACCGCCCCCGGCGAGCAGTTCAACGTCCCCCGGCAGCAGCCCCCGGTCCCCGGCTACTGGCCGACCGGCGCCGCCACCGGCTGAGCAGCGCTCACCCACCGGACTCCCCGTCCGGGCTCCCCGTATCTGCCAGCCCAGTCGGAACAGTGTCTCCGCGTCGTACAGCTCACGCAGCCGGGCGATGTGACCGGCCACCGTCCGCTCGCTCAGCCCCATCCGGCTGGCGATCGCCCGCTGCGTGAGCCCGCGGGCAAGCAGCCGGCCCACCTGCTCGAACGCCGTGGGCCCGGCGGATCCGTCCGCGAGCGTCTGCCGGTCCACCACCTGGGCCTGCTCCCACTGCCGCTCGAAGACGTCGACCAGGTAGGCGACCATCGCGGGATCCTCCACCACAGCGGCCACCGTGTGATCGGCGGTGGCCGGGATCAGCGCGACGGCCCGATCGAAGACGAGCGTCTTGGTGAAGGGGCCCTCCAGCAGCCGGATCGGAGCACCGACCCGCGTCGACCGCATCGCGTATTCGACGGTTCGCGGGTCGGAACAAGCCGAGGGTTCGAAGATGGTGTTCATGACGCCGCCTCCCTCGACGTAGCGGCGGGCCTGGTCCAGCGCATCCGCCAGGTGACCGTGCGGCCGCGGTCCGCCGGGCTGAGCGGCCAGCGCCTCGTGCGGGTGGTCCTTGGCGATCTGGGAGATCAGGTGCCGGATCTCGACCGTGTCGGCCATCCGCCGCACGCCCCCGGCCGACTGGCTCCGCCGAGGTGCCCCGTCGTAGGCCGGGGCCAGGTCCTCCAGGAGATCCGGCACAAGAGCAGCCCTGACAAGCAGACGGGCACTCTCCTCCCGCAGGTCCGCACCGATGCGCTCGCCGACAACCCGGGGATTCACCGCGCTGTAGGCGCTGTCGGCGATCCGAAGGACCAGGAGGCCGAGGTCGACAAGCTGCTTGACCGCCGGTTCGTCCTCGGGCCGGATGTCGCTGACGCGGATCCGCCCACCTTCCCTGAGGATCTCCTGGTAGAGCTCACGGGCGGCGGCGTCGGGCGGATCGGGCTCAGGCATCACGGGCTCCCCTCATCTGCCAGCCCAGCTGGAACAGCGTCTCCGTGTCGTACGACTCCCGTAGGCGCGCGATGTGACCGGCCACCGTCCGCTCGCTCAGCCCCATCCGGCTGGCGATCGCCCGCTGCGTGAGCCCGCGGGCGAGGAGGCGGCCGATGCGGACGGTGGTGGGGTGCGGGGGTTCGAGGTGGCGGTCGGCGGGGGTGGCACGGGCCCAGTCGCGTTCGAAATGGGCGACCAGGTGGGCCACGACGGCGGGGTCGGTGAGGAAGGTGGCGCGGCTGCGGTCCTCGGCGGCGCGGATGACGGCTGCTTTGCGGTCGAAGACGAGCAGCCGTTCGTACGGTTCGGCGAGCAGCCGGACCCGGGCGCCCTGGCGGGTGCGGAGGGCGATCTGGCGTTGGACGCTGTGGTCGGTGAGGGTGGCCGGCTGGTAGATGGTGCGCAGTGAGCAGCCGCGGCGGAGCAGGGAGAGGTCCTGGGCGAGGGCCGTTCGGAGGCCCTCGACGGGGCGGGGGCCGGGTTGGGCGGCGAGGACTTCTTCCTGGCATTCCGAGATGAGTTCGGAGATGCGCTGGCGGATGTCGGCGTTGCCGTCGATGTGGACGGGGTCGCCGCCGGGTCCGTCCGGGCGGCGGACGGCGTCGTAGGCGAGGGTGAGCGGGGCGAGAGCGTCCGGGAGCCGTTCGGCGTGCTGGAGCAGGCGGGTGGCGCGGGTGCGCAGTTCGGCGCCGAGGCGGTCGCCGAGGGCGCGCGGGTTGGCGGCGGTCCAGCCGGTGGCGGTGGTGGTGAGGAGGCCGCGGGCGACGAGGGCGGCGAAGGCGGGGCGGTCGGCGGGGGCGAGGCGTTCGGGGCGCAGTCGGCCGCCGCAGCGGACGGCATTGAGGTAGAGGGTCTGCTCGGCCGGGCCGGGTTCATCGGTCATCGCGGGCGCCTCTCATCAGCCAGCCGAGCTGGAAGAGGGTTTGGGCGCCGTGGCGGTCGCGGAGGCGGGAGATGTGGCCGGCGACGGTGCGTTCGCTGAGGCCGAGGCGGGTGGCGACGGCGCGCTGGGTGAGGCCGCGGGCCAGGAGGCGGCCGACCCGGTCGGGGATGGTGCGGGCGGGTCCTTGGCCGAGGGCGGCGGTGGCTTCGGCGCTGTCGGCGCGGGCCCAGTCGCGTTCGAAGGTGCCGACGAGGAAGGTGATGGTGGCGGGGTCGATGATGAAGGCGGCGGTGCTGTTGTCGTCGCTGGCGGAGATCACGGCGACGGTCCGGTCGAAGACGATGAGCCGCTGGAAGGGTTCGTCGAGGACGCGGATGAGGGAGCCGTGCCGGGTGACTTCCTCGGCGTAGGCGAGGGCGGGCGGTTCGGCGAGGGCGATCG
Source organism: Kitasatospora sp. NPDC051164 (assembly GCF_044455625.1). Lineage (NCBI taxonomy): Bacteria > Bacillati > Actinomycetota > Actinomycetes > Kitasatosporales > Streptomycetaceae > Kitasatospora > Kitasatospora sp. NPDC051164. The sequence continues at coordinate 324,529 of NZ_JBITFB010000007.1, forward strand.
GCTGGTAGATGGTGCGCAGTGAGCAGCCGCGTTGGAGGAGCTGGACGTCCTGGCGGAGGGCGACCTGCAGGGTGTCGGCGGGCCGGTGGCCGGGCTGGGCGGTGAGGACTTCGGAGCGGCAGTCGGAGACCAGTTGGGAGATCCGCTGGCGGATGTGGACGTGTCCTTCGACGTGGACGGCTCCGCCGGCCCGGCCGGAGGGGCGGGGCATCGCGTCGTAGGCGCGGGTGAGGCCGTCCAGGGCGCCCGGGAGGTTTTCGGCGCGGACCAGCAACCGGGTGGCCTCGCTGCGGAGTTCGGAGCCGAGGCGGTCGCTGACCGAGCGGGGGCTGACGGCGGTGTAGCAGCGGTCCATCGGGTTGACCATCAGCAGGCCGATGTCGATGAGCTGTTGGAGGGCGCCCCGGTCGGCGTCCGCGACCGCTCCGCAGGGGATGCGGCCGCCCTCGGCGATGATCGCCAGGTACAGCTGTCGGGCGGCCTCGTCGGGTTCCTCGCCCACGGGTCCTGCCTGGTGCGGCGCGACCGCCGGTTCCGCCGTCACGTCGCACTCTCCCTGCCGGACGTGTCTCCCCTGGTGCTGCCCGCGCTCCACCGCCGCGCGAACCGCGGGTACCGGGTGCCGGGCGGGCTCACGGTACCGGGTGCCGGTCCGGCGTGATCACGCGGTCCGACGTGATCATGCGGTCCGACGTGATCATGCGGTCCGGCGGTCCGCGCTCGGGCGGCCGCGGTACCGCGGTCGGAACGGCGGGCACCCGGGCCCGGGTGCCGTCGCACACCGGGACATCGGGGCCCGCCGTCTGCACGCCAATGCCACGGCGATTCCGTCGAGGCGGAGCAGCAACGCCTCGACGGCTCCGGGTCCGGGGGCCATCACCACACATGGTCCCCGGCCGGCGCTCTTCCCCCACGTTCCACCGGCGCGGGAATGGTGCGCCTGCGGTCAGTTCCGAAGAGCAAGTCGCCACCGTCGGGCTGCGGTTGCCCGGGCGACTTGGCGTGTCTCCACCCTCACAGTGTGACGGCCGGTGAACAAGTGCCGCCCGAGTGCATGTTCGCGCAATTGCAGTTACCTGCACTGCGGGGCGGGCGCGAGGCGGGAGGCGGCGGGACTGATTCCGGTAAAGGCCGAGGCCAGCAGGGGGTGCGGGCGGCGCCCGGCGGTACCGCCGGTTGGCTGTCTCCGGTCAGGCTGCGGGTGCGCGTTCCTGCAACGGCGGCATGGTCCTGAGCTGCGTGTCTACGCGCGGTGACAGCGGGGCGGCGTCGGTCGCCCCGGGCAGCGGCGAGACCCCGGCGCGGTCCGCCCGTACACCTCGGCGCACCCACGGTCCGCCCGCCCGCCTCAGCGCGCCAGCAGCCGCCCGCGCGCGAGCCCGGCCGCCGTGCCACCCGCCGCAAGCACCCAGGCGACCGCCAGCAGCAGGTACAGCCCGGCGGCCAGCGCGGTGAAGCCCCCGAAGCCGGTGTGCCGGGCGAGCGCGGAGGCGCCGGTGACGCAGGTGCCGATCGGGAAGGTGTACGCCCACCAGGTCATCGCGAAGGGCATCCCGGCCCGGCGGGCACGCAGGTTGGCGGCGAGCGCGACAGCCAGCCAGAGCATGGCGACCCCGATCACCGCGACGCCGTACAGCTCGGCGAGGTCGAGCATGGCGGGCGCCAGGGCGGGCAGCACCGGGCGGGCGGCGTCGGAGAGCTGGTGGACGGCGGTGACGGACTGGCCGAGCGGGCCGAGCACCAGGAACAGCGAGGGAGTGAGCGCCAGGGTGGGCAGCTTGCTGTGGAGCAGCCCGGTGAACACCACCGGCAGCAGCACGAGGGTGGCCAGCAGCCCGACCCCGAACAGTCCGCAGCAGGCGTACAGCATGGCCTGCTGCGGCGTCCCGGCCGGCAGGTGCGGGATCAGCACCGGGCCGCAGGCGGAGGCGACGAGCGGGGCGACCACCGGCAGCAGCCAGGTGGGGTTGGACTCCAGCACGGAGACCGGGTGCCGGGTGATCATCAGGTACGGGATGCCGCCGGCCACGGCCAGCGCGTACAGGGTGCCGACGCCCCACAGCACGGCGTCCACGGCGACGGCCGGGCCGGTGCCGATGACCCGCGAGCCGACCGTCATCGTCCCGAGGCCGACCGAGAGCAGGGCCATCGGCGGGCAGCCGTAGAAGACGGCGACGGCCGGTTGCTCCAGCAGGTGGGCGCGGGCGGCCTCGCGGTGCCGGGTGAGGTGGACCAGCCGGGCCGAGCCCAGCACCAGCAGGGCGGCCAGGCCGAGCGCCCACATCACCTCGCCGAAGCCGACCAGCCCGGGCAGTCGTACGGGCAGGGCGGCGGCGCCGTTGCCGAGGATCGCGGTGCCCATCACGGCGGCGTACCAGTTGGGGCCGAGCTGGGAGAGGTCGTACCGGGAGCGGCGGACGGCGGGGCGGGTGAGGGGGCGGAGCTCGGCCAAGGTGGACATGCTCCCCACCATCGGTCCGAAGGCGGGCCACCGGTAGCGCCGAGGATCCTATGGGGGCATAGCCTGGATCTATGGCCCTCTCCCCGCACGTCCCCGAACTCGGCGCCCTGGAACTGCTGCTCGCGGTCGCCCGGCTGGGCAGCGTCGGACGGGCGGCGGCCGAGCTGGGTGTCAGCCAGCCGACCGCCAGCGCCCGGATCAAGGGCATGGAGCGGCAGATCGGCGTTCCGCTGCTGGACCGCTCGCCCCGGGGCAGCAAGCCGACCGAGGCGGGCCGGCTGGTGGTCGAGTGGGCCCGGCAGGTGGTGGAGGCGGCGCAGGCGCTGGACGCCGGGATCGACGCGCTGCGCGAGCGCCGGGACGCCAAGCTGCGGGTGGTGGCCAGTCTGACCGTCGCCGAGTACCTGATGCCGGGCTGGCTGCTGGGGCTCTACGAGACCAGTCCCGGCACCGCGGTGACGCTGCGGACGGCGAACTCGGCGGAGGTCGCCGGGCACGTCCTGGCCGGGCACGCCGACCTGGGCTTCGTCGAGGGCCCGGCCACCCCGCCCGGGCTGGCCGGCGCGGTGGTGGCGGCGGACCGGCTGGTGGTCGTGGTGGCGCCCGGCCACCCGTGGGCGCGCCGCCGCGCCCCGCTGACCGGGCCCGAGCTGGCGGCCACCCCGCTGGTGCTGCGCGAGCCCGGCTCGGGCACCCGGGAGGTGCTGGAGATGGCGCTGCGGCCGTTCGGGGGCGCCGCGCAGCCCCGCCTCGAACTGGCCTCGTCCACCGCGCTGAAGGCGGCGGCGATGACCGGGGCGGGGCCGGTCTGCCTGAGCGAGCTGGCGGTGGTGGAGGAGTTGGCGACCCGGCGGCTGGTCGAGGTGCCGCTGGCGGAGGGCCTGGATCTGCGGCGGCCGCTGCGCGCGGTGTGGCCGGCCGGTCAGCGGCCGAGCGGCCCGGCCCGGGAGCTGCTGGTGCTGACCCGGAGGAACGCCCCCAAGCGTTCAGCCAGAAGTTGAGCGCGAGGGGATTGAACCAAAAGTTGAGCGGAATAGACTCAACTTAGTGCATGCTGTAGCCAGCAGTAGTGAACGACGACGAGGGAGGACCCCCCAGCAGTGGACGCCAGCAAGTTCACCACCAAGACGCAGGACGCCCTGTCCGCCGCGATCCGGCAGGCGGGCGCGGCCGGCAACCCGGACGTCAAGCCGGTGCACATCCTGATCGCCCTGCTGGAGCAGCCCGAGGGCATCGCCCGGCCCCTGCTGGAGGCGGTCGGGGCCGACGTCGCCCGGGTCGGCGCCGAGGCGCGCCGCCAGTCGGCCGCGCTGCCCAGCGCGATGGGCTCGACGGTCGCCGCGCCGCAGCTCGCCCGGGACACCCTGGCGGTGCTCACCGAGGCCGGCAAGCGCGCGGACGACCTGGACGACCAGTACGTCTCCACCGAGCACCTGATGGTCGGCCTGGCCGCCGAGGGCGGGCCGGTCGCCGAGCTGCTGGCGCACCAGGGCGCGACGCCGAAGGCCCTGCTCGCCGCCTTCAAGGACGTCCGCGGCAGCAGCCGGGTCACCTCACCGGACCCGGAGGGCACCTACAAGGCCCTGGAGAAGTACGGCACCGACCTCACCCAGGCCGCCCGGGACGGCAAGCTCGACCCGGTGATCGGCCGCGACCACGAGATCCGCCGGGTCGTCCAGGTGCTCTCCCGCCGGACCAAGAACAACCCGGTGCTGATCGGCGAGCCGGGCGTCGGCAAGACCGCCGTGGTCGAGGGCCTGGCCCAGCGCATCGTGGCCGGCGACGTGCCGGAGTCGCTGCGCGGCAAGCGGCTGGTCGCGCTGGACCTCAGCGCGATGGTCGCGGGCGCCAAGTACCGCGGCGAGTTCGAGGAGCGGCTGAAGGCCGTCCTGAACGACATCAAGGCCTCCGACGGCCGGGTCGTCACCTTCATCGACGAGCTGCACACCATGGTCGGCGCGGGCGCCGGCGGCGACTCCGCGATGGACGCGGGCAACATGCTCAAGCCGATGCTGGCCCGCGGCGAGCTGCGGATGGTCGGCGCCACCACGCTGGACGAGTACCGCGAGCGGATCGAGAAGGACCCGGCCCTGGAGCGCCGCTTCCAGCAGGTGCTGGTCGGCGAGCCCAGCGTCGAGGACTCGATCGCCATCCTGCGCGGCCTCAAGGGCCGGTACGAGGCGCACCACAAGGTGCAGATCTCGGACGCCGCCCTGGTCGCCGCGGCCACCCTGTCCAACCGCTACATCACCTCCCGCTTCCTGCCCGACAAGGCGATCGACCTGGTCGACGAGGCGGCCTCCCGGCTGCGGATGGAGATCGACTCCTCCCCGGTCGAGATCGACGAACTCCAGCGCTCCGTCGACCGGTTGCGCATGGAGGAGCTGGCCCTGGAGAAGGAGTCGGACCCGGCCTCGGTCGACCGACTGGCCCGGCTGCGGCGCGATCTCGCCGACAAGAACGAGCAGTTGAGCGTGCTCACGGCACGCTGGGAGCAGGAGAAGAAGAGCCTCAACCGGGTCGGCGAGCTCAAGGAGCGGCTGGACGACCTGCACGGAGCGCTCGAACGCGCCCAGCGCGACGGGGACTTCGAGCGGGCGTCCAAGCTGATGTACGCCGAGATCCCGGCCGCCGAGAAGGAGCTCACCGACGCCCAGGAGCGCGCGGCGACGGCGGACCACGAGCCCGGGGCGGCCTCCGCCCCGATGGTCAAGGAGGAGGTCGGCCCGGACGACGTGGCCGATGTGGTCGCCTCCTGGACGGGCATCCCGGCCGGCCGCCTGCTGGAGGGCGAGAGCGCCAAACTCCTGCGCATGGAGGAGGAGTTGGGCAGGCGCCTGATCGGCCAGGCGGAGGCCGTGCAGGCCGTCTCGGACGCGGTGCGCCGCACCCGGTCCGGCATCGCCGACCCGGACCGCCCGACCGGCTCCTTCCTCTTCCTCGGCCCGACCGGGGTCGGCAAGACCGAACTCGCCAAGGCCCTGGCCGACTTCCTCTTCGACGACGAGCGGGCGATGGTCCGGATCGACATGAGCGAGTACGGCGAGAAGCACTCGGTCTCCCGCCTGGTCGGCGCCCCGCCCGGGTACGTCGGCTACGAGGAGGGCGGCCAGCTCACCGAGGCGGTCCGCCGCCGCCCGTACAGCGTCGTCCTGCTGGACGAGGTCGAGAAGGCGCACCCGGAGGTCTTCGACGTCCTGCTCCAGGTGCTCGACGACGGGCGGCTCACCGACGGCCAGGGCCGCACGGTGGACTTCCGCAACGCCATCCTGATCCTCACCTCCAACCTGGGGTCCCAGTTCCTGGTCGACCCGACCACCCCGGACACGGAGAAGCGGGAACTGGTGCTGGGCGCCGTCCGGGCCGCGTTCAAGCCGGAGTTCCTCAACCGGCTGGACGACATCGTGGTCTTCGAGCCGCTGGGCACCGGCGAGCTGAGCCGGATCGTCGACCTGCAGCTGGCCCGCCTCGGCGAGCGGCTGAACGAGCGGCGGCTCACCCTGGAGGTCTCCGAGGCCGCCCGCGACTGGCTGGCGCTCACCGGCTACGACCCGGCGTACGGCGCCCGCCCGCTGCGCCGGCTGGTGCAGTCCGCGATCGGCGACCAGCTGGCCCGGGCGATCCTGTCCGGCGCGGTGCACGACGGGGACACCGTCCTGGTCGAACGGGACGAGGAAGGCGACCGCCTCACCGTCCGCGGCCGGGGGCCGCTGGAGAAGTAGTGAAGCAGTGCCGTGCGCGGGCCGCTTTTCCTTCCGTGTGGAAGGAGGGCGGCCCGCGCCGCTGCGTTCGGTCGACCGCGCCCGTACGGTCAGCGGGCCCCGTAGAGCCCCGTAGGGCCCCCGTAGGGTCAGTCGGCCGCGCCCCGGCGCTGCCGCCGCCTCGACCGGTCCCGCCAGCTGCGCGCCAGCCGGTGCAGCTCGGCCACCTGGGCCTCCGGCAGGTCCCAGGTCTGGGTCAGCAGCCGTAACGTCGAGACGCGCGGGCAGGAGACGCCCCGCTCCAGGTCGCGGATCGACCGCACGCTCAACCCCGTCGCGTCACCCAGTTGCTCCTGTGTCATTCCCCGGTCCAGCCGGATGGTCCGCAGCAGCGCACCGAGCGATGCGCCCTCCCCCGTCACCGTTCCGTCCATTTTTGTTCCCCCCTCAACTCAGAACAGCTCAACTTGCCCGTGCGGGACGGGCTTTGCGTGAAGTGAGTTCCGTCGCACGCTAACCGCATCCGGCCCGTACGGCAGGCGAACCCGTGCGCCGGGCGCGTGACGTGGCTCACTCAAGACCCCGTCACGCGGCCCCCTCCCACCCCCGGACACCCTCCGTGACCGACACCCGTCGCGAGCCCCGTGCGAGCCCCGTGCGAGCCCCGTCGAGCACCCCCGAACAGCGCCGGAACGAAGATCGACGCGCCTCCGGGTGCCCCTGTGAGCGAGGCCCCGAATGAGGCAGGATGGGAGGTGGAAAGGGCGGCCTCTCATTGCCGGCCACCACGTGCACTGAGGAAGAGGACCCCCATGAGCATCGACCCGTCGTCCATCCCGTCGTTCGGCGCGCCCCAGGGCGGCCAGCCCGGCGGCCAGGGCGGCGGCCCGGCCGGTCCGCCGCCGATCATCGTCCCGGACCAGAGCCTGGTCGCCCAGCTGCTCGACCAGATGCAGCTCAAGCACGTCGTGGACGAGGAGGGCGACCTCACCGCCCCCTGGGAGGGCTTCCGCGTCTACTACATGTTCCGCGGCGAGCAGAAGGAGCTCTTCGCGGTGCGCGCGTTCTACGACCGTGCGTACCCGCTGGAGAAGAAGGGCGAGGTCCTCGACCTGATCGACGAGTGGAACCGCGAGACCCTCTGGCCCAAGGTGTACACCCACACCCACGAGGACGGCGTGGTCCGCCTGATCGGCGAGGCCCAGATGATCGTCGGCACCGGCGTCAACCTGGACTACTTCGTGAGCACCACCGCCAACTGGACCCAGGCCGCGGTCGGCTTCGAGCAGTGGATCGTCGAGCGCCTGGGCCTGCAGAACGAGATCGAGGGCGAGGACGGCGAGGCCCCCGAGGGCACCGACGAGGCCTGATCCCGCCCCGGCACCCCGCCGGGCACACCCCGGCACCGTCCGGTACGGCCCGCCACCACGCTCGCGTCGGTGGCGGGCCGTTCCTGTCCCCGGCCCCCGGCTGTCCCAGGACGGGCCGCCTCTCCTCGGGCCGGGCGGGCTCGGCGGGTGCGCGTGCTTTCCATTGCTCGCCGGCCGTCAGAGGATGGCCGTCACTACGAGCCGTGAGGAGCCGCTGATGGGTACGAGGCCGCTGTTGAACCGCCGACTGGCCGGGATGGGCACTCCGATACCACAGGAGTAACCTGTCGGAATGCTGCCGAAGAAGGCGATCCTGCTTGTTCGAATTTCGGATGACCGCGAAGGCGAGGGCCTCGG